>JANQQW010000158.1 GCA_028284885.1 Planctomycetaceae bacterium | reverse complement strand
CCGAATCCGCCTCCGAATCCGCCCCCACCGCCGCGTCCACCCGCGCCACGCTGCCCGCTTCGGAGGAACTGCTGGAAGGCCTGTGGCGCCTCGTCGCCGAGGAGTGGGTCGGCGGGGGCCGGACCGACGACGACGCGGGCGTCCGCGTCGGCCACTCCCGCGTCGGCCAGAGCCGTGACGATGGAGCGACGCCTCGTCTCGTTCAGCTCGTCCGCGTTCTCGAGCGTCTCGGCGTACGTGACGTCGGCCGGGACGTGGATCGACGCTCGTTCGACGACGACCGGGTACGGAACCTGGTCGGCTCGGGCGACGACCTCGGCGAGGTGTTCGCGACCGGCGGGGCCGAGTTCGGATCCTCCGCGATACCACTCTCGCTCGTAGAAGACGAACTCCCCGGCCTCCGCCAAGTCGTCCTGTCGGGCCATCACGCCGTTCAGGTAGGTTCCGGCGGGCGGGGGGACGGCACCGGGCGGGAAGTCGCACGGTCGGCGGCACTCGTCGCGACCCCACGGGCACAAGAGGGCCCGCAGCCCGGAACGGGAGCCACAGGGGCCGGCGTCCGTGCAAGGGGAGCCGTTCGAGGCCGTCCGGCAGCCGGTCGTCGCGAAGGCGAGGACGAGCGTCGCCGCGGCGAGTCGTGTGGTGGTCGGGTGTGGTCGCACGGTCTGGCTCCGTCAGTGGCGGCCGTCGGCATGACCGGTGGGACCGATCACGAACTGCTGCTGGCAGCGACGGAAGGCCTTCATCTTCGCGAGGTCGGTCCGCACGGCGCTCCGGTAGTCCTCGGCCCGACACCCCTCGATTCGGCCCAGCAGGTAGAACTCGACGTCGTCCGGCTCGAACACGTCCGCGCCCGGCAACGGCACGTGGGAGTTCTCCGGAAGCGGCGAGACGAGGTGCGGCGTCACGAGGAAGACCAACTCCTGCTCGTCGTACGAGGTCGTGTCGTTCGAGAAGAGCCGCCCGAGCACCGGAACGTCGCCGGCGAACGGGACTCGGTTCGACGTCGCCCCGAAGCTGTTGTTGAGCAGCCCGGCGACGGCGAGCGTCTCCCCGTCTCGGAGCTCGACGATCGACGCGAACTGCCGCTGCTGCAGCGTCGGGTTCCCGGTGTCGTTGAAGTTCGCGTCGTCGATCGCAGAGACCGCGGCGTTGACGGTGAGCCGAATGCGGTCGCCGTCGAGGATGATCGGCAGGAACTGTAGCTGCACGCCCGTGTTGTTGAAGACGACCCCCTGCAGTCCGATCGCCGTCGCGCCTGTCACGGTGGTCGTCGGGAACGACCCGCCGGCCTGGAAGGTCGCCGGCTTGCCGTTGATCGTCACGAGGTTCGGCTCGGCGAGTGTCCGGGCGAGGTTGAGGGACTTGAGGGCGTTGAGGGCGAGCTTGAAGTCGCCGCGGTTCACGAAGAACGTGCCGCCGTTGAGCGCTCCGCCGACGACGCTCGCGAGACTGCCCGCGGTGCCGCCCGGGTCCCCCGCGGGAAGGAAGCTGAGAAAACTGGCGGCGTTGCCGAGCGACCCGACGGCGAGGTTCGCCCCGATCGCCCGCGCCGCGCTGCGGTTCACCTCGGCGACCGTGACCTTCAGGAGGACTTGTTGGTGGCCTGGGATGCGCAGCATGTTGACGACGGAGGTGTCCGTGCGGAGCAGGAAGTTCTCGAGAGCCCCCTCGTCGAAGGAACCGTCGACGTTCGGGACGGCGACGACGTTCAGCTCCTCGAGCGGAATGGTCTCGGGGCCGTCGGGGGCGTTGTCGCCGACGATCCGCAGGATGGCCGTCGCCTCCTCCACGTCCTTGGCCTGGCCGCGGATGAGCAGCCGGTCGCCGACGAGCGAGAGGCGAACGACGCTGTCCGGGAAGTTCCGGTTGATCTCGTCCTCGAGGGCCTCGTAGACCGCCTCCAGCCTGGCCTTCTGCTCGGGATCGGGCGTGACTCGGACGAGATAGCTGAGCACGTCCTGCCGGTTGGGGTTCGCGGGGTCGGCGAACCAGAGGTTCAGCACGGTCGTTCCGGAAGTCTTCCCCGAGACGGAGATCTCGGTCTCCGTCACGAGCTGGTAGTCGGCGACGTCCTCGTCGCCGATCTGGATCCGAAGCGGCGGTTGTTTCAGGAGCAACAGGCGGGGGCGTCCCTCGACGACGTCGAACACGTTCTCCACGTCGAGGGTGCGGTCGACGTACTTTGCGAACTTCTCTCGCGTCTGCTCGTTCGGTTTCGGCGTGGCCGCGTACGGCAGCAGGGGGAGTCGGACACGGTCCTCGCGGAACGGACTGGGAGTCGGGAGCACCCGCGGATCCTGTCCACCGACACCGGCGTCCGGCCGGGGCGGAACCGGCACGCGCTCGACGTTCGGCGGCCGCTGGGCGACCCGTGGTCTCTCGCGCAGCGCGTCGATCTCGGACCGGAACCGTGACCACTCGGGCGTGGAAGTGCGTTTCGTCTCGACCGGCGGCTTTCGAGACGGGAGCTCGTACTGGTCACCCTGCGCCTCGAACTCCGGGAACAGCGGAGCGATCTCCTCGGCCCGCATCGGCTGGAACGCGACGACGCCGAGCAGCACGACGAGGGCCGCCCCGAACGCGCAACCGAGGGTGACGCGTACGAATTTCGAGTGTGGTCCGCCGTCGAGCACGGGCAGTCTTTTCCGGCTGTGACGATTCGGTCGTCTGCAACGACTGCAGCGATCCTTGTCACTCTATCGGCTAGCTCGACGCGGAACTTTGACGGCTGTTGCAATCGTTTTGCATCAAGCGTCGCCGGGCGGTCGCTCGGGGGCGACGAAGGCGAGCGAGCGTGGGACCGTGGCGCGCGAAGCTTCGGGCACGACGAGACGCGACCCGACCTGAACGGTGAGGCGGTGCGCAGCGGTCTCGAGCACGGCGTGCGACCGCCTCTTCGGCATCACGATTCGCCACGGGCGGACGTTCTCGAAGACCTCCAGGACGAAGCCGTCCTCGTCGAGAGTCGCGACGTCGATCGGAAACCGCATCCAGTGCGTGTGCAGCGACCGGCAAGGCACGAGGAGCAGTCCCCGGTTCGGCGGGAGCTCCGCACGGAACTGCAGGCCGGCCAAACGGGACCAGTAGCCGTCCGCCAGTTCGAGTTCCTCGACGACCGTCGAGCCGGTCCGTTCGTCCACGAGTCCGAATGGTTGGAGTCGTCCCATGGGACCTCAGAACCCCGCCTCGCCGAGAATCCTGTCGAAGACCTGCACCAGCTCGAGCAGCGTCGGTCCGATGACGACGGTCATCAGGCCGGGAAGGAAGCAGAGCACGAGCGGGAACACGAGCTTCACCGGCAACGCGGACGCGAGTTCCAAAGCGCGCTCGCGTCGTCGGTGGCGGAGGTCGGCCGCCTGGGTCCGCAGCGTCTCGGCGAGACCGGCTCCCACCTGCTCGGCCTGGACCAGTGCCGAGACCAGAATCCCGAACCACGTGACCTCGACTCGCCTCGCGAGACGACGCAGGGCGTCGATCCGCCGTCGCCCGGCGAGGACGTCGATCTGGAATCCGTGGAACTCGCGGACGAGAGGGCGGTCGGGCGGCAGGCCTTGGAGGATTCGGTCGAGGGCGGCGTCGAACCCGAGTCCCGCCTCCGCGAGGGTCGAGAGCAGGTCGAGGATCAACGGGAGATCCTGCTCGACCATGCGGACTCGCCGACGGCGGACGGACCGGACGTAGACCGCCGGGAGTGCCGCGAGCAGGACGGCGGACAACCACGGGCTCGCGACGGCGAACGGCACGAACACCTCGCCGACCCCGCCGGGAACCACGGAGAGCAGGGCGGTGAGGTCGTCGACGACTCCCAGCCAGAGAACGGTCGCCGCGAAGCCGAGGCCGACGACCATCCCGAGGAGGCTGGCGGCGAGAAACCACGGAACGGCCGTCGGGCTGCGGAACCCGGCCAGGTACAGCCAGCGGCCGAGCGTCCCCCGTTCGGAGTCGAGTCGCGGATCCGGACCGTCGTCGAACGATTCGGCGAAGAGCCGTCCGCGGACCGTTCCGCGCTCGCCGAGCCGGCGGGCCGTCCACCACGCTCCGCCGAGCAGCACGATCCAGACTGCGGCGACGGCCAGGGTGACGTACATCGCGCCTTCTCAGAAACGGATTCGGCTGAGGGAACCGATCCACAGGATTCCCACGCCCTCGAGGCCGATCGAGATCGCGACGAGCGTCTGCCCGACCGTCGAGGAGAGAAACGCCACCATCCGTTCGGGGTCGTTTCGCCAGACCACGGCCGCGAGGAAGTACGTCACGAGGAGGATGCCGACGACGCTCGCCTTGGCCTGGGCGGAGAGGGCCCGGAGTCGCCGCGTGAGTTCGATCCGCTCGCGAATCGTGCGTCCGACCATGGAGAGCGGGGCGACCAGGCTGCCGCCCGTGTCCCAGTTGACGACCAGACTCGTGGTGAAGAGACGGAACGTCTCCAGCGGGACTCGGTCCGTGAGCCCCTCGAACACCTCGTCCGCCGGGTCGCCGAGACGAATTCTCGCGACGAGGTGGGACAGTTCCTCGGAGAGAGGCCTCGGGCTCTCCTCGGCCGCGTAGGAGAGAGCCTGCTGCAGCGACGAACCCACCTTCAGCGAGGCGACCGCGAGGTCGAGCGCGTCCGCCAGTTGGCGTTCGATTCGGTCGTGGCGACGCTGGTAGACCATCGAGTCGACCTGCACGGCCACCAGCAGCGACAGGAACGCGAACGCCACCGAGAACGCGACCGACCAGCCTGCCGCGAAGTAGAGGACGGCCCCGACCGTCGTCGCGAACAGCCCGCACAGCCAGAGGTGTCGCCGTGCGAACGGGCCGCGCGTCCGACGTGGCACGTCGACCACTTCGGCCGTCGGCTGGGCGTACAACCGGTCGAGGGTCCGCTCGGCGTCTCGCCGCCGCCGAACGGCGTAGACCACGCCCCAGAGTCCCGCGGCCAACGCGACGAACAGCAGCACGAGCTCAGTCACCGCCGCCTCCGGTCGGCTTGCGGAACATGCCGAGGTCGATCTCCTCTCCGCGTTGGCGAAGTTGCTCGACGACACGCGGCACGATGCCGGTCGCGACGAACTCCCCCTGCAACGACCGGCCCCGCCGCCCACTCCGCTGGAAGCGGAAGATCTCCTGAATCTGCGGGGTCGTCCCCTCGATTCCCGTCACCTCGGCGATGCTCTCGACGCGGCGGACCCCGTCCTCGAACCGTCGCACGTGCACGACGACCTGCAGGGCCGAGACGATCTGCTCACGGATCGCCCGCGACGGCAACTCGGTCCCCGCCATGAGCACCATCGTCTCGAGCCGGGCGAGAGCGTCCCGGGGGCTGTTCGCGTGGATGGTCGTGAGGCTCCCGTCGTGGCCGGTGTTCATGGCCTGCAGCATGTCGAGCGCCTCGGCCGAGCGGACCTCGCCGACGATGATCCGGTCCGGCCGCATCCGCAGGGAGTTCACCACCAGGTCCCGCTGCGTGACCTCGCCGCGTCCCTCGAGGTTTCGCTTTCGGGTCTCCATGCGGATGACGTGCTCCTGGTCGAGCACGAGTTCCGCCGCGTCCTCGATCGTGACGATTCGCTCCGAGGCCGGGACGACCTCGGCGATCGCCCCCAGCAGCGTGCTCTTCCCGGCACCGGTGCCTCCGGAGACCAGCACGTTGAACCGGCCGGAGACGACGAACGCGAGGAACTCGGCCATCGCCGAGGAGAACATCTTCAGCCGTTCGAGTTCCTCGCGACGGAGCCGGCGGCGGCCGAAACGACGAATCGACAGCGTCGGACCGTCCAGCGTGACCGGTGGCAGCGTGGCGTTCACACGACTGCCGTCCGGAAGGCGGGCGTCGACCATCGGCGACGACTCGTCGATCCTCCGACCGACGGCCGCGGCGATGCGTTGGATGATCCGAACCAGGTGGTCGGTGTCGCGAAACGTGATGCTCGTCTTCTCGAGTCGTCCGAATCGCTCGACGAAGACCGCCGAGGGACCGTTGACCAACACGTCGGTGATCGCCGGGTCGGCCATCAGCGGGGCGATCGGCCCGACGCCGAGCGTCTCGTCGAGGAGTTCGTCGGCCAGCCGTCGCCGTTCGTCGTCGTTGAGCGGGAGCTCCTCGACCTCGAGCACTCTGGCGACGAACTCCCGCACGCCGGCGGAGAGCCGGCTCTCGTCCTCGGCGAGCAGGTCGCGCTGGTCGAGGTCGTCGAGCAGTCGCTCGTGCAGCCGTGCCTTGACGGTGTCGTAGCGGCTCGCCCGCCCGGTCTCGGGCTCGGATCCCCGCCGCGGTTCGTCCTTCGTTCGCTTGCGGGTCCGTTCCCGGGGCACGACGAGCGACGCGTGCGAGAACCGTCGTCTCGCCTCTCCTTCGTCGGAAGGGGGAACCGTCACGACTCGCCCTCGCTCGACGTCTCTGCCACCCGTCCGTTCTCGGACGACGTCGCGCCGTTCCGCTCGCCCCTCAGCGACTCCACCTCGTCGACCAGTCGAGTCAGGGCGACCGTCGGCGAGCGGCGACGGCCGAAACGCAGCGTCCGGTTCGAGGTCAGGACGAACGGGCGACCGAGGTTCGACGCCGCCACGACGTCCATCGAGTGCGCGACCACGGCGTCGACCGGCACGCCCAGTCGCTCCTCAACGTCCGCCACCGCCGGGCTCGACGCGCCGGTCGTGAACCGGTTCAGGACGACGCGACGCTTGTCGCGGTCGACGTCGAGCGAGTCGAGGAGCTCGACGAAGCGTGCGGCCGACAGCACCGTCGGGACGATGTTGTCGAGGACGACGAAGACCCGGTCGCTCAGGTCGAGCACGGCCGTGACGACTCGCTCCAGCAGCGGGAAGGTGTCGACGACGACGAAGTCGTACGCTCGACGGGCGAGCGTGAGGACCCGTGACACGACCTCCTCGTCCACGTCGCCCGCCTCGATCGGACTCGCCGGGGCGGCCAGCAGGTCGAGTCCGGAGGAGTGCGGGGTCGTCAACTGTCGCAGCAGGGTCTCGTCCAGTCGGTCCCGGTCGCGTGCGGCGTCCCCGATCGTCGTCTCCGGCGTCACGTCGAGGAGCGAACTGCAGACCCCCATCTGCAACGAGAGGTCGACGAGCAGGACGCTCTCGGGGTGTCGCTTGGCGAGGAGGCACGCCGTGTTGACGGCGAGCGTCGACTTGCCGACGCCCCCCTTGTTGCTGACGAACGAGACGACCGTGCCGGAGCGACCACGCGACGTCGGTCGCACGGCCAGCAGCCGCTCGAACACGGCGTCCAGGTCGTTCGAGGAGACGGGCCGCCGCACGAAGTCCTGGACGCCCGCCCGGACCGCCTCGATCATCACGGCACTCTCCGAGACGTCCTCGGGGAAGACGTCGGCTCGGAAGACGGCGGCGATCACGGTGTCCGGGGCGTAGACGCGGAGCTCGTCCACCAACGTCGCGAGACTCCGCAGGTCGGACGTCATCTCCGCGAGGACGACCGCGGGCTGCCAGCTCCGTGCGGACTCCACGGCGCGCGTGAAGTCCTCCGCGGTCTGGACGACGGGCGAGACGTTCGCGAGCGCGTCGAGTGCGTCGCGAACCTCGTCCTCCAGCCCGGCCTCCCGACCGACGATGAGTACACGCGGGTGGTCGATGGGGCTACCTCGTCGAAGTCACGGAGTCGGCTGTCGGCGGTGCCGTCCGTTCCACGGACGCGGGGCCGGCCGTCTCGTCGGCGGACGGCGTGACCGGTCGAATCCACAGCTCCTCGCGCTTCTCACCGTCGGGGCGGAGGTGCTCGATGCGGTGCAGCTCGACACGCGGGCGACGTTCCGGTATCTCGCCGGCGGCCGGAGGGCTCGGCGGCTCGGCGGCTCCCCCACCCGGCCGGGCGACGCAGTGCAGC
>JANQQW010000054.1 GCA_028284885.1 Planctomycetaceae bacterium | reverse complement strand
GTCAGTCCCGCACCTACGCCGAGTGGTGGGACGACGCGCGGCGGGCGGCCACGCTCCTTCGCGAGTCTGGTGTGAAGCCCGGCGACCGCGTCGGCTTGTTGCTGCCCAACTGCCCGGAGTACATCAGCGTGCTGCACGGGATCTGGCTCGCCGGCGGCGTGGCCGTGTCCCTCAGTCCGTTGATGGTCTCCAGCGAGGTCTCGTCGCTCCTCGAGGCGACCGACTGCCGAGTGGTCGTCGCGCTGGACATGCTCGCCCCGGTCGTCCGGGGTGCGGACCGCCAACCGGACCGTGTCTTCTACACGACGTTGTGCGACCGACTCCCGTACTGGCAGCGACTGCCGTACCTGGCCGCACGGTGTGTCCGGCTCGGGCCGACCTCGCCGATCGGACGCTCCGGCGAACAGTGGCTCGACCTCGCGAGGCACGAGCCGATGGCCGAACCGGTCCCGGTGACGGGAGGCGACCCGGCCTACGTGCTGCCGACCGGCGGGACGACCGGTCGCCCGAAGGCCGTCACGCTGACCCACGCCAACCTGCTCGCGAACGCCCGGCAGCTGGAGTCCTGGTGCGGCACCCGGCACGGTCGCGACGCCGTACTCGCCATCCTGCCGTTCTTCCACGCGTACGGCCTGTCGACGTGCGGGCTCTCGGCGATCGCCTCGGCGGCGACGATCGTGATGCACCACCGCTTCGTGCCGCGGATCGTCCACCGCCTCCTCGAGAAGTACGAGCCGACGATCTTCCCGGCGGTCCCGCGTGTCTTGTCCGCGATGAACGAGTACTTCCGGACGAAGCCGGTCCGACGACGTGCCGTGCAGTACGTCGTCTCGGGCGGGGCTTCGCTCGACCAGTCGATCGCCGAGGAGTTCGAGTCGCACACCGGAGCGCGAGTCGTCGAGGGCTACGGGCTCAGCGAGGCGAGTCCCGTCACGCACACCGGGCCGCTCGACGACACGGCACGTCCCGGCACGATCGGACTGCCGCTGCCGGGAACCGACGCCCGAGTCGTCGATCCGGAGACCGGAACGCGCACGTTGGCCGCCGGCGAGGTCGGCGAACTGCTCGTCCGCGGCCCGCAGGTGATGGCCGGCTACTGGAACGACCCGGCGGCGACCGACGCCGTGCTTCACGACGGCTGGCTGCACACCGGCGACCTCGCGACGATGGACGAGGACGGCTTCTTCCGCATCGTCGACCGCATCAAGGACCTCGTCATCGTCAACGGCTTCAACGTGCACCCTTCCGACGTCGAGTCGGCCCTGCGGGAGCACGCCTCCGTCGAAGACTGTGCCGTCGTCGGCGTCCCGGACGAACGGACCGGCGAGGCCGTGCAGGCCTACGTCGTCCTCACTCCCGGCTTGTCGGCGTCGAAGTCCGAGTTGCACACGTTCCTGCGTGAGCGGCTCTCGAAGCACAAACGGCCGTCTTCGATCGAGATCGTCGACGACCTTCCCCGCAACTTCCTCGGCAAGGTTCTCCGTCGAGAACTCCGCGAGGCCGCACTCGAACGAGGAGCCGTACGATGAACGGGACCCGGACGACGTTGTTGACGCTGTTCGCCGTCGCGGTCTGTCTCGCCGGTGCGGGGGCTCAGATGTTCTGGCCCCGACCGGCCGAGCGGGCGGAACTCCCGCCGGTCGAACGGATGGTGTTCGAGTGGATCGAGCGGGCGGGGTCGCGCGACGTCGACGAGGCCGACGATCCCGCTGCGCTCGGCACTTCGGACGCACTGCCTGCGGTCGCCGAAGGACTGGACGCACTGCAGGTTCACGTGGCACTTCTCCGGCAGGGGATCGACGATCTCGACCGGCACCCGGACCACGCGGCTCGGTTCCACCGGCAGGTGCGGGTGGACGGCATGCTCCTCGCCCCGGAGGAAGTGGACCTCGAGGTGCGGCACGAGCCGTTCAGCGTGCACATGAAGTGGAGGAACGGCGACAAGGGGCGGCGCGCCGTCTACGTCGCAGGGGCGAACGACGACCGCATGCTCGTCCGCCTCGGCGGATGGAAGGCCCGGCTGCCGCCGCTCAAACTCGAACCGACCGGCCCGACGGCCATGCGGTCCTCTCGGCATCCGATCACCTCCGCCGGACTCCTCTCGCTGTCGAACCGGCTCCTCGCGAACCGCGAGGAGGATCTCCGGTCCACGGCTGGAGTCACCTGCACCTTCACCCGCGACGTCGTCTGGAACGACCGTCCCTGCCACGAGTTCGTCGTGGAGTACGCAACCCGCTCGTCCGCTCCCTCGGCCGAGATCTACCGGAAGTCGGTCCAGTACCTGGACGGCGAACTACGGCTCCCGATCCTCGTCCGCAACTTCGGCTGGCCGACGGGGGACGTCCCGACCGATCCAGCAGGGCTCGACGACGAGACACTGCTCGAAGAGTACGCCTACTCGGACATCCACCTCGGCGTCGGGCTCGACGACGAGAACTTCGACGTCGGACGGAAGTAGGTCGCGGACGGTTCGCCAGCGTCACGGCAGTTCGGTCACGCCCATCAGGTACTTGTCGCACTCGCGGGCGGCCTCGCGGCCCTCGTTGATGGCCCAGACGACGAGGCTCTGGCCGCGGCGGCAGTCGCCCGCGGCGAAGACGCCTTCCACGTTCGTCTTGTACTTGCCGTACTCGGCCTCGTACCAGGTCATGTCGCCGCGACCCTCGCGGACGCCGATGCCGAGTTGCTCGGCCACGGTTCCCTCAGGTCCGAGGAAGCCCATGGCGAGCAGCACGAGGTCGGCCGGGTACTCCTTCTCCGTGCCGGGGACGGGGACGAACGGCGGCCCCCCCTCGGTGACCGGGTTCCAGTCGACCTCCTGGGAGATCAGCGACTTGACGTTGCCGTTCTCGTCTCCGCGGAACTCGACGGTCTGGATGCAGAACTCGCGGGGGTCGTCGCCGAACTTGGCCGCCGCCTCGGCGTGTCCGTAGTCGACGCGGAAGATCCGCGGCCACTGCGGCCACGGGTTGTCCTCGGCCCGGTGCTGCGGCGGCCGCGGGACGATCTCGAAGTTCGTCAGCGTCTTGCAACCGTGCCGGAGCGACGTGCCGAGGCAGTCGGTCCCCGTGTCGCCGCCGCCGATGACGATCACGTGCTTGTCCTTGGCGGAGATGTAGTCGCCGTCCGCGAGCTCGCTGTCCAGGAGGCTCTTGGTGTTGGCGTGCAGGAAGTCCATCGCGAAGTGGATGCCGTTCAGCTCGCGACCCGGGATCGGCAGGTCGCGCGGCCGCGTTGCCCCGGTGCAGAGGACGACCGCGTCGAAGTCGTCCTTCAACTGATCGGCGGTGACGTCCTTTCCGATCTCCGTGTTCGTCACGAAGACCACCCCCTCGTCGCGCATCTGCTGGATGCGACGTTCGACGATCGGCTTCTCCAACTTCATGTTGGGGATGCCGTACATCAGCAGCCCGCCGATGCGGTCCGCCCGCTCGTAGACGGTCACCTCGTGGCCGGCCGAGTTGAGCTGGGCGGCACAGGAGAGGCCGGCCGGCCCGCTGCCGACGACGGCCACCTTCTTGCCGGTCCGCGACTCCGGAGGATTCGGGACGACCCAGCCCTCCTCCCAGCCACGGTCGATGATCGACGCCTCGATGTTCTTGATGGTGACGGGCGGCTCGTTGATGCCGAGCACGCACGAGCCCTCGCACGGAGCCGGGCAGACGCGGCCGGTGAACTCCGGGAAGTTGTTCGTCTCGTGCAGCCGGTCGAGCGCCTCGCGCCAGTGGCCGTTGTAGACGAGGTCGTTCCACTCGGGGATCAGGTTGTTGATCGGACAGCCGGCCGCCATCCGGTTCATCATGTCCCCGGTGTGGCAGAACGGCACGCCGCAGTCCATGCAGCGGGCCCCCTGCGACTGCAGGTCCTCCACGGGCATGTGCTCGTGGAACTCGTTCCAGTCGAGAACTCGGAGTTCCGGGTCACGGTCCGAAGGCGTGACTCGTGCGAACTCCTTGAATCCGGTCGGCTTGCCCATCGTTTCTCAGTCCACTCTCGGTGAAGTCCGTGTTGTTTCGTCGTGACGCTCAGACGCTGGTTCGCGCGTTCGCGGAGGCGACGTGCCGGCGGGCCCGGGCGACGACCTGTTGAAGGCTCTCGGAGTCGTAACGGTTCGTCGCCATCTTCAGCACGACTCGCTTGCCGTCGATCGTCTCGATCGTGAAGGCCGCGTTCCGCGCGGCCCGCACGGAGGGGTTCTTGGCCGCAATCAGTTTCTCGAAGGTCGGGATCGACTTGCTGGCGGGGATTCCGTCGTGGATCGTCGCGATCTCGTCGTAACGAATGGCCTTCTTCCCGTACCGCATCCCCTTCTCGTGGGCGGCGAGAACCTGCCGTTGGGCCGCGTTCTCGATCGCGACCACTCCCCACACGAACAACCCCAGGAACGCGGCGAGGACCACGTAGAAGACCGGTTGCTCCTGAAGCGGAGGCTCGTAGCCCAGCCACATCGTGATCGGCGCGGCAGGAACCAGCGCGAAGAACCCGAGGAACGGGACTGCCACGACGAGTTGGACGACGTTCCCCGAGTCCCATCCTTTCGGTGCGCACGCGACCTCGAGCCTTCCGAGGAAGCCCTCGGCCTCGACGTCGTTGTGGACCGTTTGCATCGAACCTGCTGCCTTCGGGGGGAGTCGAAAGAATCCGTTCGGAGCGTTCTAGAGCGCCATGACCACGTCGCCGTGGCTCGTCAGTTCCAGGTAGATCGCGTCGAGTTGTTCGCGGCTGGTGGCCGTCACGTTGACCGTGACCGCGAGGTACTTGCCCCCGCTGCTCTCGCGAGTCGTGACGCACGCGACGTCGAGGTCCGGCGCGTGCAGCTTGATCAGTTCGATCACCAAGGCCTCGAAGCCCACGTCGTTCCGGCCCATCACCTTGACGGGGAACTCGGCCGGGAACTCGAGCAGGGGTTGTTCGTTCACGGGTGTCTCGCCTCTCTCGTCGGTTCTAGCTCGAGGCGACCGCGGCTTCCTTCGCCTCCTCCGCCGCGAGTTCGGCGAGGGCCCGCTTGTAGTCGACCGGCATGACCTTCACGAACTGCCCGAGGCTCGTCTCCCAGTTCTCGAGAATCCGCTCGGCGACGGTCGAGCCGGTGTACCGCTGGTGGTTCTCGACGAGTGTCCGCAGTTCCTCCTCGTCCTCGGGCGCCTCGACCTTCTCGAGTTCCACGAGTTCGAGGTTGCAGTTCGGCAGGAGTTGCTCGTTCGGGTCGAAGACGTACGCCACGCCGCCCGACATGCCGGCGGCGAAGTTCCGTCCGGTGGGGCCCAGGATGACGGCCCGGCCGCCCGTCATGTACTCGCAGCCGTGGTCGCCCACGCCTTCGATGACGGTGACCGCCCCGCTGTTCCGCACGCAGAACCGCTCGGCTGCGACGCCGCGGAAGTACGCCTCGCCCGCCGTCGCCCCGTACAAGCCGACGTTGCCGATGAGAATGTTCTCCTCCGGGGCGAACGTGCTCTCGGCGGGCGGGTAGACCACGATCTTGCCGCCGGAGAGTCCCTTGCCGACGAAGTCGTTGGCGTCTCCCTCGACTTCGATGGTGACTCCGGGCGCGAGCCAGGCCCCGACCGACTGCCCGGCCGACCCCTTCACGCGGAGGTGGATGGTGTCGTCCGGCAGGCCGTGCTCGCCGTGGGCCTTGGAGACCTCGTGGCTGAGCGTGGTGCCGAAGGCCCGGTCGATGTTCTGGATCGGCAGTTCGAGCCGGACCTTCTCGCCGCGGGCGAGGGCCGGTTCGCACTGGGGGATCAACGTCGTCTGGTCGAGCGTCTTCTCGAGCTCGTGCTGCTGGTCGACGGTGCAGTAGGTCTGCACGCCGTCGTGCGGCTTGCGGGCCAGCGTCAGGATCGGCGTCAGGTCGAGACCGGCCGCCTTCCAGTGCTTCACCGCGTCGTCGATCTCGAGGGCGTCGCAGCGGCCGACCATCTCGTTGATCGTGCGGAACCCGAGCTCCGCCATGATCTCGCGAGTCTCCTCGGCCACCATGAACAGGTAGTTGACGACGTGTTCCGGCTTGCCGGCGAACTTGGCCCGCAGCTCGGGGTCCTGTGTCGCGATGCCGACCGGGCAGGTGTTGAGGTGGCACTTCCGCATCATGATGCAGCCGAGCACGATGAGTGGAGCGGTCGCGAACCCGTACTCCTCGGCCCCCAGCAGCGTCGCGATGGCGACGTCTCGGCCGGTCTTCAGCTGGCCGTCGGTCTGCAGTCGCACGCGGCTGCGAAGGTCGTTCTGCACGAGCACCTGGTGCGTCTCGGCGATGCCGAGCTCCCACGGCAGGCCGGCGTGCTTGATGCTCGTCAGCGGCGACGCCCCGGTGCCGCCCTCGCTGCCGGAGATGAGGATGTTGTCGGCGTGCCCCTTGGCGACGCCGGACGCGATCGTCCCGACACCGATCTCCGAGACCAGCTTCACGCTGACCCGGGCGGACGGGTTGGAGTTCTTCAGGTCGAAGATCAGCTGGGCGAGGTCCTCGATGGAGTAGATGTCGTGGTGCGGCGGCGGGCTGATGAGGCCCACGCCGGGCGTGGAGTGCCGCGTCTTGGCGATGATCTTGTTGACCTTCTTGCCCGGCAGCTCGCCCCCCTCGCCGGGCTTCGCCCCCTGCGAGATCTTGATCTGCAGTTCGTCGGCGTTGGTGAGGTACCAGCTGGTCACGCCGAAGCGGCCGCTGGCGACCTGTTTGATGGCGGACCGCTTGCTGTCGCCGTTCTCCATGGGCGTGAAGCGGGCGTAGTCCTCGCCTCCCTCGCCGGTGTTGCTCTTCCCGCCGAGGCGGTTCATGGCGACGGCGAGCGCCTCGTGCGACTCGGCCGAGATGCTGCCGTAGCTCATCGCCCCGGTGCAGAACCGCTTGACGATCTCGCTGGCCGGTTCGACCTCGTCGAGCGGAATCGCGTTCCCCGTCTCCTTGAACTTCAGCAGTCCGCGGAGGAAGCAGTTCCGGGTGGACTCCTCGTTCACCCGCTTGGAGAACCGCTTGTAGGCGTGCTTGTCGCCGGTGCGGCCCGCCTCCTGCACCTCGGCGATGGTGAACGGGTTCCACGCGTGCTTCTCGCCGCTGCTCCGCCAGTGGAACAGCCCCGGGTTGGGCAGGGCGTGCGAGTGGGCCTCGCGAAGCGGGTACCCGATCGCGTGCCGGCGGAGCGTCTCCTCGGCGACGGCGTCGAAGCCGATGCCCTTGATGCGGCTCGCCGTCCCGCGGAAGCAGCGTTCGACGAGTTCGGAGTCGAGCCCGACCGCCTCGAAGATCTGGGCTCCCTTGTACGAGGCGAGCGTGGAGATGCCCATCTTGGCCATCACCTTCAGCATGCCCTTGGCGACGCCGGTCCGGTACGCGGCGACGATCTTCTCGTCGGTCCACTCCTCGCCGAGCAGTCCGTCGCGACGGGCCTGGGTGATCGCCTCGAAGGCGAGGTACGGGTTGATCGCGTCGGCCCCGTATCCGACGAGCGTGCAGTGGTGGTGCACCTCGCGGGCCTCGGCCGTCTCGAGCACGATGCCGATCTGCGTTCGCTGTTCGTTGCGGACGAGGTGGTGGTGGACCGCCCCGCAGGCGAGCAGCACCGGCAGCGCGACGCGGTCGCGGGCCGACTCACGGTCCGACAGGACGACGAGACTGTGGCCGTCGGCGATCGCGGCGCTCGCCTCCTCGCAGATGCGGTCGAGAGCCGCCCGAAGACCGTTCGCCCCCTCGGCTCGCGGGAAGGTCACGTCGATCGTCTTCGTCGTCCAGCCGCGGTGGTCGAGCGACTTGACCGAGGCAAGTTCCTCGTTCGTCAGGATCGGGTGCGGGACTCGGAGCCGCTTCGCGTGGTCGGCCGTCGTGTCGAGCAGGTTCCCCTCCGGACCGACGAAGCACTCGAGCGACATGATGACCTCCTCGCGGATCGAGTCGATCGCGGGGTTGGTCACCTGGGCGAACAGCTGCTTGAAGTAGTCGTACAGCATCCGCGGCTTGTCGCTGAGCACGGCGAGCGCGGCGTCGTTGCCCATCGAGCCGATGGGGTCCTTCTTCACCTTGATCAGCGGCAGCAGCATGAACTGCAGAGTCTCGACGGAGTACCCGCTCGCCTGCATGCGGGCGAGCAGCTCGTCCTCCTCGTACTGCGAGGGCACGTCGACGCGGGGCAGCTCGTCGAGTTCGATCCGCTGTTCCTTGAGCCACTCGGCGTACGGGTTGCGGGCGGCGACCGAGGACTTCAGCTCCTCGTCCTTGACGATCCGCCCCTCCTTGAAGTCGACGAGGAACATCTTGCCGGGCTGCAGCCGGCCCTTCTGCTTGACGTTCGCCGGATCGACGTCGAGCACGCCGACCTCGCTCGCCATCACGACCTTGTCGTCGTGCGTGACGTAGAACCGGCTGGGCCGCAGGCCGTTCCGGTCGAGGCAGGCCCCGATGTACGTACCGTCCGTGAAGCTGATCGACGCCGGGCCGTCCCACGGCTCCATCAAGGCGGAGTGGTACTCGTAGAAGGCCCGCTTCTCCTCCGACATGGCGTGGTGGTTCTGCCACGCCTCGGGGACCATCATCATCACCACGTCCTGCAGCGTGCGGCCGGAGTGGTACAGCATCTCGAGGGCGTGGTCGAACCGGCCGGAGTCGCTGCACTCCGCCTCGATGACCGGGAACAGCTTCTCGATGTCGTCGCCGAACAGGTCGCTCTTCAGCACCCCCTGCCGGGCGAACATCCAGTTGGCGTTGCCGCGGACGGTGTTGATCTCGCCGTTGTGGGCCATGAAGCGGCACGGCTGGGCCCGGTCCCAGCTGGGGAACGTGTTCGTGCTGAACCGCGAGTGCACCATGGCGAGGTGGCTGGCGTAGTCCGAATCCCGCAGGTCCGGGAAGTAGGCCAGCACCTGGTGTGGCGTGAGCATCCCCTTGTAGATGATGACCTTCGTGGAGAGCGAACAGGCGTAGAACATCAGGGCCTGCGGCAGCACGCCGGCCGTCCGGATGCGGTGGCTGGCCTGCTTGCGGATCACGAACAGCTGGCGTTCGAGCGCGTCTTGGTCGAGCCCCTCGGCGGCGGCGATGAAGGGCATCTCCATCACCGGCTCGCAGGCTCGGGCGGACGGGCCGACGTCGGCGTTGTCCGGCTCCTGCGGGACGGTGCGCCAGCCGAGGAACGTCTGCCCCTGCTCGGCGACGATCGCCTCGAGCGTCTGCTTGCACTCGTTCCGCTGGGCCTCGTCGGTCGGCAGGAAGAACAGGCCGCAGCCGTACTGTCCCTCGGGCGGCAGGTCGATTCCGGCCTCGGCCTTGGCCACCTTGCGAAGGAAGGCGTCGGGCATGCCGGTCAGCATGCCGGCCCCGTCTCCGGTGTTCGCCTCGCAGCCGCAGGCCCCCCGGTGCACCATGTGCTGCAGGATGCGGTCGGCGTCGTCGACGATCTGCCGCGACCGTTCCCCCTTGATGTGGGCGACGAAGCCGACGCCGCAGTTGTCCCGCTCCGTCGAGGGGTCGTACAGACCGTGGGCCGAGGGGCTGCCGTCGGGTCGCAGGAAGTCGGGCATGCCGTGTCGTGTGGTGTCTTGCATCGTCGTTTCCGTTCGGACCTCGTCCGCCTCTGTCGGCCGTCAACCGGCCGGTGGAATCGTCGTCTGGTTGGCAGAAGGAGCGTCCTACTCTGCCGTCTGCGGCCCGTTCGGCCGCGGCCTCGCATCGTGCGTCGGCCTCGTCTTGCGTTCCGCGTCAGCCCTTGGCGGCCACCGAACTCGGCGACTCTCGGTCGCCGTCGGCGAGGGCGGGTTTCAACGCCCCGGCCGGTGGCCCCTCGTCGTCCTCGACCTCGCAGAGCAGTTCGACGAACCGCTCCGCGGCGCTCGAGAGGGGATGGTGCCGGTCGTGCACGATCCCCAGCGGCCGCGACAACCGGTCGCCCAGCAACGGAATGGCGACCAGCGTACCAAGTTCCACCTCGCGAGTGACCGTCGCGAGGGGGAGAAACGCCGCCCCCGTCCCGACCTCGACGTCCCGCTTCACGTTCTCGATCGTGTCGAACTCGTGGACCACGACCACCGAAACCTCGCCCGCCTCCAGCCACTGATCCGTGGCCCGCCGAATGCCGAGTTCTGGCGTGAAGCCGACGACTCGCAGCCCGGCGACCTCGTCACGGGCGATCGACTCTCGCTCGGCGAGTTCGTGACCGGCCGGAACGACCAGCACGAGCTCCTGCTCCATCCACGGAATACAGGCGAGGTCGCCCGTCTCCCGCGGGTAAGACTGGATACCGAGTTCGGCCTCGCCGTTGTGCACGCGTTCTCGCACCTCGTTCGGATGTCGGTAGTCCACCACGACCTCGGCGTCCGGATACGACTCCCGGAAGCGGCGAACCACCTGGTCGATCCGCAGCAGCCCGGCCGAGTAGATCGCGGCGACGCGGACTTGTCCGGAAACCCGGTTCTCCATGCCGCGAACGCGGTCCTCAACGGTACGATAGGCCGTGAGCATCTCGCGGCACCCTTCGTAGTAGACCCGGCCGGCCGGGGTCGGTTCGAGCGGCCGCTTGGAGCGGTCGATCAAACGGGTTCCCAGACGATCTTCGAGAACCCCCACCGCCAGACTCGCAGACGACTGGGCCACCTCGTGGTTGGCCGCCGCTTTCGAGAAGCTGCGAAGTGCGATCACGTCGCAGAACAGTTCCAAGTGACGGAGTTGCATCGGATGAGTGGCGAGCGGAGCAGCATCGGCAAAACCGAATCTGCCATGGCTGCATCATTTGAAATGAAGATAGAACGCTACCGACGCGGTCGGGCACGGTCAAGTGAGTCCCCCGGCGACCGGAGTCCGACGGTCTGCCGCCTCAGCCGCAAGGCCCCACTCACACGCCACTTGTGCCTGATCGCCCTGTTCGGAATCGGCTGCGGGGGAGCCGAGACGCCGATCGTCGAGTCGCCGCCGACAACGGACCCGCTCCCGCCGACCGCGATCGACGACGGACCAGACGTGGCCGTTGAGCGTGTGCTCGAAGCCCTGAAGGACGGCGAGCCCGCCGTCGTCTGGAGGCAGCTTCCGGCGAGCTATCGGGAGGACGCCACCCGGTTACTGCACGGCTTCGCAGAGCAAGTCGATCCCGAGCTGTGGAACCGGACGTTCGCGTTGGCCGGTCGCACCGCGGAGCTCGCCGAGCAGCGAAAGACGTGGTTCCTCTCACACGAAGCGTTGCTCGAGTCGGGTGTCCTCGGTGCCGAGGCCGAACTCGTCCGGGAGCACTGGTCGGAGGGGACCGCGCTCCTGCGGATGTTCGCCGACAGCGAGGTCGCGAACCGGGAGTCGCTCGCGAAGCTCGACGTCGAGTCGTTCCTCGAAGGGACCGGCCGAGCCGTCTTCGCCAGGACCAGCGGACTCACGGCTGCCTTGGACGACGTCGAATTCGAACTCGTCACGGTCGCGGGGGACCGCGGCGAGTTGTGGATCAGGGGGCCGTCGATCGAGGCCCGCAAGCACGACTACCTGCGAGTCGAAGGCAAGTGGCTGCCGTCGGCGGTCGTCGAGTCCTGGGACGACTCCATGGGCCGCGCCTCGGCGGCCGTCGAGTCAATGACCGTTGACCGGGAGAAGTGGGCGTCTGCCTTGGACGACTGGGAATCGGCACTCGACTCGGCCGAGGCGGCCGCCACGGAGGAGGCCCTGCACGCGCTGATCGACGGCTACCTGGGCGTAACGCCCGAGGAGGCGACGCCCACGGTCCGAACGTCGCTCGAGGGAGCCGTCGTCGTGATCCGGCGACCGTTGACGGCCGAGGAGGAGGAGCAGCTGCAGGTCGCCCTCAACGCCGCCGCGGCCGACCCGGACCTGGCCGTGTCCATTGCCCAACGCAAGGGAGAGACGACGCAGATCGACGTCTCCCACGCGGGCCCGGTGGCCGCCTTCGCCGAGCGGGTCGGCGAGGCGGACGGGCTCTCGGTCGAGTCGCTCGACGCAGGCAGCCGCACCCTCGTCGTCGAACTCGATCCCGAGTGACGAGTCGCCTCAAGCGGCCTCGTCCAACTCCTCCACGTCGTCCGAGTCGTCGTAGACGAGGTAGTAGACCGAGTTCAGGGCATCCTCGAGCTGCACGCGGACGTTCTCGCTCTCGACGGTCTCGATCAGCTCCTCGAGGGCGGCGACGACGCGATCGACCTCCTCGCTGCTGATCTCCTCGTACTCGTCCTCGGCGTTGCCGTCGTAGGCGAGGGTGTCGTCGTTCTCGGGCATCAGTTCGTCGGACACGGTTCTCTCCTTGAACGGTGGTCCGGTGGCGGGTTTGACTGCGAGGTTTATCGGCCCCGACGCCCGCCGGCATGAGTCGCGAAACCGCCCCCGAGAGATCGCCGTTCGAGTTTGACGGTCACGTCGATCGTTTCGACTTCTTGCCCTTCTTGCCGCCCTTCTTCCCCGCCGACTTGCCCTTCTTCTTCGCCTTGGGAGCCTCGGCCTTCTCGCCGCCGAAGATGCGGTCCCAGCCGTCGGCGAACTTCTCGTTGCTGCCCGAGTGCACGGTGTAGCCGGTCATCGTCGTCGATCCTCTTCGATTCGGTTTGCGGACCACGGTCTTCAGGGAACGTCGGCTGTCTCGCCGCAGTTCTCCAGTGCGGCCTCGGCCGCCCAGGTGGTGAAGGCCGCGTAGTTGAAGTCCTTCCACGGCCGCGGCGAGCCGGGGGCGGAACGGTTCCTCTCGACGACCTCGCGAAGAACGGGCACCAGAGGCTCTGCCTTCGGGCCGAGATCGTGTGCGGCCCGCGTCGCCTCGAGGGCGACCCACGGACGCGGGTCGAGAATCTGCGTTCCGAGGAGTTCGAGTGCTTCGGCTCGTTGCTCGGCCGAGTGCTCTGCCAGTGTCCGGGCCGCGGCGATGCGGACGCTTGGCGAGTCGTCGTCGAGCCGCACGGCCAAGGCTTCCTCTACCTTCGCCCCCGCCGCCCGCCGGGCGAGGAGGGCCGTCGCGGCCCAGTAGCGAACGCCCGAGTCTTCGTCGTCCAGTCGCGCGAGAAGACGGGGGACCGGCACCTCTGCCCGCCCCACCATCTCGGCCGTCTCGCGAATCCGCTCCAGATCGTAGGCTTTCTCGTCCTGACAGAGTTCGTACGGTGTGACGCCCGCCGCCCGGGACCGAATCTGGTACTCCGCCTCCGTCAGGAAACCGGTGTCCCGTGTCGCGAGGATCCACTTTCGCAACGTCGGCCGCAGTCGCTTCAACACGTGCTCGTGGGACGTGCCGACCGCGAGGTTGTTCAACTCGTGCGGATCGTTCTCGAGGTCGTACAGCTCCTCGATCGGTTTCCGCGGCGCCCACATCGCTTGGGCGTGTTCGGGTAGCTCGCCTGCCTCGTGTAGCCGCCGGAGTTCGCGGTACGAGTCCTTCTCGTCGCTGAAGATCTTTCCGCCTTGGATGTACGGCAGGTGCGGCACGTAGTGCCGGACGTAGAGGTACTTCCCGTCGTGCACGGCCCGCGAGCACTCGAACACGTCGTCCGCCCGGTCGCGGTGGGCGAAGATCGTGTCGTGGGTCGTGTCGGCGTCGACCGGAGCGAGCCACTCGGGCCTCTCCACGCCGGCGTGGTGCAGGATCGCGCTGGCGATCCGTCGGAAGTCGACGAGGTCTTTCCTCTCCGTTCCGGGCTCGAAGCGGTTCGCGTCTCGACCCGCGTTCTTCCCGTAGGCCACGATCAACGGCACCCGCAGTCCGCTGTCGTTCAGCCACCGTTTGGCCCTCGGCAGGCCGTAGCCGTGGTCGCCAATGAAGATCACGATCGTCTCGTCGGTCAGCCCGTCGTCGTCGAGCATCTCCAGGATCGCGCCGACCTGCCGGTCCATCAGCGTGATCAGGTTGTGCTGCCGAGCCCACAGTTCTCGCGTCCGCGGCGTGTCCGGCCAGTACGGGAGCAGCGTGATCGACTTCGGATCGCGATGGAGCCGATTCGGCAGCTTCGCGATCTCCTGCTCGTACCGGTCCGTCCGGTTCACCCGCCCCTCGTGCGTGCAGCCCAGCGTCAGCATCACGAAGAAGGGCTGGTCCTTCGACTTCCGCTTCCGCCACAACGGCCACTCGTTCGACTGGAGGTCCCAGACGCCCTTCGGGACGAAGTTGTAGTCCGTCTTCCAGGACGAGGCCGTGAAGTAGCCGGCCTCGCGCAAGAGCTCCGGTACGGTCTTCAAGAACTTCGGACGTTCGACCTCGCTGCGGAGGTGCTGCGTGCCGAGCGTCGTCGCGTGCAGCCCGGTGATCAGACAGGACCGGGCGGGGGCACAGAGCGGTGCGGTGGCGAACGCGTTCCGGAACAAGACGCCCCGCTTCGCCAAGCCGTCGAGGTGCGGCGTGACGGCGTCCGGATGCCCGTAGCACCCGAGCGCCGGCCCGATGTCCTCCGCGTTCACCAGCAGAACGTTCGGCCGCGTCTCCGCGACCACGCCGTTGGGCGCGAGGGCGAGTAGGAGAAGAGCACAGAGCAGTCGATTCACGCGTGGCCTCCCGAACGATTCCGACCCGATCATGACGAATCGAGCTGGTTCGTTCAGCCCTTCACGCGGAATCCCAGCGACTCCAGTCTCGTGCGAATGCGGTCGAGGTGCTCGCCCTGAATCTCGATCTCCTCGTCCTTCAGCGTCCCGCCGGCCCCGCAGTGCGTCTTGAGGTCCGTCAGCAGGGCGGGCAGGTCGTTGCCCTCGGCCGGCAGCCCACGGACGACCGTCACCACCTTTCCCTTCTTCCGCTTCTCGCGAGCCAGCCGGGCCGTCTGCTTCTCCGGCGGGATCCGCATCGGCGGCGGTGGCGGGCACGTGCACTCCTCCTCCAACTCGCCGCACGCCTCGCACCGCGGCGGTCGGTCGAACTCCGTTCCCTCGAACAGTCGCATGTCGGGCGGCCTCAGTCCTCGGGAAGTCGAACGGGCACTCTTGCCCGTTTTCGCAGTCCTGTTCGCGATCGAACGCCAGGGCGACGGGCAGGAGTGCCCGTCGTACAACTCGGCTCAGTCCTTCTTCTTCAGCGGACGAAGCCGCACGTTCTTGAACCGGTGCACCGCCCCCTTGCCGTGGTGTTGCAAAGCGACCGAGCCCTTCGCGAACCGGTCGTCCTCCACGTCGGCCGTCAGGGTTCCGTTCACACGAATCTGGATCCGGTTCCCCTCACAGCGAATGCGGAAGTGGTTCCACTCGCCGTTGCGGAACGAGTCGCCGGCCATCTCCTTGAACCGCTTCGCCTCCTCGGCCCCCTTGGGCCAGACCCAGCCGGAGCCGATGGCGTAGATCATGCCGCTCTTCGCCTCCTCGACCTCGCACTGGTAGCCCTTCGGCTTCCCCGCGCCGGTGCAGCGGAAGCCGATGCCCGAGTTGTAGCCCCCCTCCTTCGGCATCTTGACCTCGGCCACGAGTTCGAAGTCGTCGAACACGCCCTCGTGGACCAGCCAGAGGTTGACTCCCTTGGAGAGCATCTGGATCTCGCCGTCCACGACGCCGACCTCGATCTTCGACTGGGCGTTCGTCGGCGCCCGGTCCTTCCAGCCGTCGAGCGTCTCGCCGTCGAACAGGTCGATCCAGTCGCCGTTCTCGACCTCGTCGAGGAACGCGTTGGCTGCGAAGCTGCAGAACATCGCGAGATCCTGCTCGCCCGAGAGAACGAACGTCGCCGGCGTGTCGGCCGGGCGGATCCGCTCGGCCCGCTCCGCGACCTTTCGCATGGCGGGGACGGCGGCCCTTGCGTCACGCCCGAGCAGTTGGACCGTTCGGGCCGCGTGGAGGACGACGTTGAGGTCGTCGGACTCGAGCGCGTCGATCAACACGGGGAGAGCGTCCTCGACCTCGTGCTTCCGAGCGAGGGCGTTCGCCGCCGCGGTCCGCACGGCCGGGACTTCGTCGTCCAGTGTGCGTCGCAAGGCGTCGGTCGTGCCCGACCGCCAACGGCTGAGACACCCCAGTCCGACCGTACCCCAGTAGCGAACCGCGGGGTCGTCCGACTCGAGCAGTTCGAGATGCACCTTGTCGTCGTACGTTCCGATCTCGCTGGCCGCCACGATGGCACCGGCGAGGCCAACGTCGTCCCCCCGGACCGCCTGCCACGGCGTCGTGCCCTCGAAGGTCGTGGCCGCGAGGGACTCCGGCAGGAAGCCGAGATCGCGTGTTTCGCGGACGTGTTCCGCGAGGGCCGCCTTGAGCGGCTCGGCGACGTCGGCATAGCTCTTGCGCGAGAGCATCAGGTTCACGAGGTTCAGTGGATCGTTCTCGCAGTCGTAGAGTTCCTCGCGGCCGCGCGAGGGCAACACGAAGTGCATCTGTGCTCCGCCGACCGCGGGATCGACGAATCCGAACTCCTTCCGTATCTCGCCGAGATCGGGCCACGCCGTCGGCTGGTTCCAACCCAGGTCCGGCCGGTAGTTGCGAAGCACGTACTCGGGAATCTCGACGCCCGCGAGCGACAGGACGGTCGGGGCGAAGTCGACGAAGCTGACGAGGCGGTCGGTCGTCTTGCCGGGGGCGGTCGGGGCGAGGTGCTCGTACTTCTCGGGGAACCGCACGAGCAGCGGGACGTGCATGCCGGAGTCGAGCAGGCACCGCTTGTGCCTCGGCAGGCCGGTGCCGTGGTCGGAGTAGAAGAAGACGATCGTGTCGTCCGCGAGGCCGTCCTCCTCGAGCTGGGCGAGCAGCGTGCCGACCTCCTTGTCCATCGCCGTCATGCAGTCGTGGAAGCGGGCCCACGTCCGGCGGACAGTCGGTGTGTCCGGGTAGTACGGCGGCAGCGTCGCCTCGGCCGGGTCGTGAATCTCGTCCGGTTCGAGCCGACTCTGCACCTCGGCGACGAACCGCTCCCGCGGCCAGACCATCGACCGGCTCTGGTGCGACGTCATCAGGTTGAAGACCGAGAAGAACGGCTGGTCGGCGTTCGGCCGCTTCCGCCAGTGGGCCGTGTCGCTGCTCTCGTTCCACGACTCCTCGACGAGCCGCTTCCAACTCGACGTGTTGTAGTCGGTCTTCACGTTGTTCGTGGTGAAGTAGCCGGCGTCTCGCAGGTACTTCGGGAACCCGTGCACGAAGGCCGGCAGCGGAAACGCGGACCGCATGTTGTGCGTGCCCAGCGACGGAGCGTAGCAACCGGTGATCAGACACGACCGGGACGGCGAGCAGACCGGAGCGGTCGCGAAGGCGTGCGTGTACCGGGTGCTCTCGGTGGCGAACTCGTCGACGTTCGGCGTGATTGCGTACTCGTCGCCGTAGCAGCCGAGCGCGGCACTCGCGTCCTCGGCCGTGATCCAGAGGATGTTCGGCCGGTCGTCGGCCCCGGCGACGCCGCAGGCCGTCAGCAGGGCGAGAGTGGCGAGCAGACTGAACCCGTTCGAGCGCATCCGGGGACCTCTCGGCTTGTGTCGTGAATCCGTTGGCCTCATCTTCGTGACTGGATGGTACACGTCGGCGTGGCCGTTCTGAACCAGCCCACCTCTGACCGGAGCACCGAGATGTCCCTGCGAACCTCACGTCGTGACTTCCTGAAGACCTCCGCCGCCGGCCTGGCCCTGCCGCTCGCTGCACCGTCGTTGCTCTCGGCGCGCTCGCCGAACGAGGTCGTTCGCGTCGCCGGCATCGGCGTCGGCGGGAAGGGTTGGACCGACGTCAACGGGGCCGCCAAGCACGCCGAGGTGATCGCCTACTGCGACGTGGAGACGAAGGGGACTCGCCGCGGCGGCTTCGGCAACGCCGCCAAGACCTGGCCCGACGCCAAGGGCTACACCGACTACCGCAAGCTGCTCGACGCCCACGCGAAGGACCTCGACGGCATCACCGTCAGCACGCCCGACCACATGCACGCGCCGATCACGCTGGCCGCCATGGAACGGGGGCTCGCCGTCTACACTCAGAAGCCGTTGACCCGCACGATTCACGAGGCCCGCACGCTCACCCAGGCGGCCGCGAAGGCCAAGGTCTCCACCCAGATGGGCAACCAGAACCACAGCGGCAGCGGCTACCGGTCGGTCGTCGAGATCGTCCGCTCCGGCCTGGTCGGCAAGATCAAGACGGCCCACACATGGTCCAACCGGCCCATCTGGCCGCAGGGCATCGAACGGCCCGCGGGCTCGGACCCGGTCCCGGAGTCGCTCGACTGGGACCTCTGGCTCGGCGTCGCGAACGACCGGCCCTACAAGGCCAACGTCTACGCCCCGTTCAAGTGGCGCGGCTGGTACGACTTCGGGGCCGGGGCGCTCGGCGACATGGGCTGCCACATCATCGACCCGGTCGTCTGGGCCCTCGAACTCGGCCCGCCGACCGGCGTCTCGTACGAAGGCCCGGAGCCGATGCCCGAGACCTTCCCCGAGTGGGAGGTGCTGACGTACCGCTTCCCCGGCACCGAGCACACCACCGGCGACGAACTCGTGATGACGTGGTCCGACGGCGGCAAGCTCCCCTCGACCGAAGGCTCACACGTCCCAGCCGACGTGAAGCTCCCGGCGAACGGCGTGATGCTCGTCGGCGAGAAGGGAACCGTTCTCTGCCAGCACGTCCGCTCGCCGCAGGTCTACCCGCTCGAGAAGTTCCCGGAGAAGGACCTTCCGAAGGTCGACGGGCTCGACCACTACGGCGTCTGGATCAACGGCATCCGCGCGGGCGAGGAACCGAACAGCGGCTTCTCGTACTCGGGGCCGCTGACCGAGACCGTGCTACTCGGCGTCGTCGCGTCGCGGGTCGAGGCCGACGAACTGCTGTGGGACGCCGAGAACCTCCGGTTCACGAACTCCGAGGCGGCGAACGCCTTCGTGAAGGAAGAGTACCGCACGGGCTGGTGACCGGTCGGGGCCGGTCGTCAGTCGCCGTCTCGCTTCCGGAATGCCGGGTGCTTCGGGTCGCCGGCCGCCTCGAGGTACGCGAGCAGGTCGAGAATCTCGTCGCGCTCCAGCACGTTCAGCAGCCCCTTGGGCATCGGCGAGACGGGCGAGACCCGATGCTCCTCGACGAGCGACTTCGAGAACTCGACCACCTTCGTCGGGTCGAGCGGGTCGGTCCCGATCCGCAGGTTCGCCGCGCGGTAGTCGCCGGGCAACGGTCGGCCGGTGACGACGCGACCGTCCGCGAGGACGAACGTCGTCTGCCGATACGTCTCCGCGACCACGCGTGACGGTTCGAGGATCGAACGCAACACGTCCCGCGGAGCGAAGCGTCGGGAGACCGTCGCGAGATCCGGCCCGAGCACGCCGCCACGCCCCTCGACCCGGTGACACGCACTGCAGCGTGCCGCGAGGAACGCCCGCCGGCCCGACTCGTAGTCCCGCCCACGTCGAACCGCGTCGAGTCCGTCGTCGAGGTCGGCCTGCGTCCACTTGCGGACGACTCTCGATCGTACGGGAACCTCGGTGGGTTCGACGGCCGAGGTGAGTCGCCTTTCGTACGCCGGACGTTCCGCCTCGGGAACCGAGGCGAGAGCCGCGGTCTGTACCAGCTTTCGGAATGTCGGCATCCCCTCGCCGCCGACGAACTCGTCGAACCGGCGTAGCTGCTCGAAGTACGTCCGTCGCGAACGCTCGTCCCAGCCTTCCCGCACGTCGCGAAGCACGAACGCGTAGTGTATCCGGTCCTCCTGCGTCTCGGCCGCCAACAACAGCGGCAGCGTACGGTCCACGAGCTGCGGTGCGTCGAGCCGCCGGAGCAGCAGGCTCGCCTGCCGGTTCCACTCCGCCGACCGACCGGGGTACCGGGGATCGAGCCACCGGAGAACCCGCTTCGCCAGCGGCCCGTCGACGGCCGCCGGCAGGCAGCGGTCGAGCACGAACATCACGGTCAGCCGTTCGCGCTCCGGCCACTCGTGCGTCGGCAGTTCCAGGACTCGCTCGACGACCGCCTGCCGGTACTCCTCGCCGCCGACCCGGGCCAGCGCGAGCAGCCCCTCGGCCGCGGACACCGACTGAGTGTCCCCGAGCGCTCGTTCCACCCACTGTTCGACGGGTCGCGACTCAACGGCGACCCGCGCCGCGTGTCGTGTCCACGGATCGGGGTCGCCCAGGTCCTTCCAGAGTTCGGCGATCGGATGCTCGTCTACGGTCTCGAGTGCACGGCGTCGCACACGTGATCGCGCGGCGTGCTGCCGTCGGTCCCGCTGCTGCCTCGTCGGCGACGCGACCTGCGTCCGCTCCCCGTGATACGCGACCCGGTACAGCGCCGACTGCGTGCCGCGACCGCCGGTGACGAAGTACATCGCCCCGTCCGGCCCGAACGCGAGATCGGTCACGTTCGCCGGCCGTCCGCGGAGGAAGACCTCGGCCCGCCCTGCGTACCCGGCCCCGCGCGGTTCGAGGTGCACGGCGAGAACGCGGCCGTACGCCCAGTCGAGGGCGAACATCGCACGGCGGTACTCGGGAGGGAACTGCGAGCCGCGACCGAAGGCGACCGCGGTGGGCGAGCCCTTCCCGATGTCCAGCGTGGGCTGCGGCATGTCGGGCCGGTCGGGGTCGTACGGCGGCCACTGCCGCGTCACGCGTCGCCAGCCGTAGTCGCCGCCGGGGACCAACTGCAGCACCCGCGTCGGCCGGTACCACGGCGAGCCCATGTCGTACTCGGCGTCGGCGTCGTAGGTGAACGGGTCGCCGTGCTCGTTGAAGGCGACGCCGTACGGGTTCCGCAGTCCGCGGGCGACCACCTCCCACTCCCGCGTCTCCAGGTCGAAGCGGGCCAAGAACCCGCTCCGCGTGCGTTCCGTGGAGGTCGGACTTGCCGGAACGGGAGGCAGGGACCGTGCAGCCTTCGGCTCGAAGACGGAGTCACCGAAGATCGCGTACAGGCGACCGTTCGGACCGACCGTCAACTGGTTTCGGCCGTGGCCGTTGTCGCCGTCGAGCGTGGAGAGCTTCTCGACCGTGTCGAAGCGGTCGTCGCCGTTCGAGTCGCGAAGGCGGAAGAGCGAGTGGTCGACGTTCGCCATCGCATACAGGCCGCCGTCGAGAAACACGAGGCCGCGACACTCATGGAGCGTGTCGTTCACGGTCTCGACCCGTGCCGCCTGCCCGTCCTCGTCCGGCAACGTGATTCGCAGCAGCCCTCGCTTCTCCCTCGCGACGATCACGCGGCCCTCCGGGTCGAACGTCGTCGCGACCCAGGAGCCCTCGGCGTCGGTCGCGGCGTGAACGAGTTCGATCTCGTAGCCCTCGGGCAGGTCGAACGTCGCCGCCCCGGTCGCCTCCGCGTCTCCTTGGGCCCGCTTCCACTGCGTGTAGTCGTCCCACGGCGAGATCGAGACGTCTGCCGCACGGTCGCCCCACGGGAACCGCGCCACGGAACCGAAGACGGTGACGGGCCGCGGTTCGTCGCCACCGGTCGCCCGCAGCGTCCAAGTCCGGTCGGACCGCACCGTTCGCCGCGTCCCGTCCGCGAGTTCGAGGTCGAGCCGGACGAAGAGGGCCGTCGGCCCGTCGACCGGCTTCAGGACGACACGGAGTCCGCTCGTCCCGGCTCTCAGGAAGTCGAAGACATCGACGTCGACCGGCGTCTCGTACGCCCGCCGGACGGCCACTCGCTCCGCCCCGAGGAAGAACTCCGCATCACAGAAGTCCGCGACCGCGTAGAGCCGGGCCGAGCGGACGGGAGGCGTCTCGAACGAACACGCGATCGTGCAGACGTCGGTGGCCTCACGCGGAGGACCGATCCACTTCGGAGTCTCCTCGGCGTGAACCGCTGCGGCCGTCGTGGTCAGCAGCACGAGTGACCAACGGACGGACCGGTCGAGAGCTCTGGTCCACATGCAGCACACCTCCGGGACGGATCGGCGACGCCGCATGTTATCAAGTGCGGCACCACGGATCCGCCGGATTGCGTCCGCGCACCGTGCGTGTGGTCGAGCGCGCTCGCCCAGAATTCGGCGAGTCGTTCTCGCGAGTCGTGCCCGGCCTACTGAAGCAGCGTCTCTTCGGTGAACTTGGCCATCAGTTCGCCGATGACGCGGGACAGACCCTCCCGGACGGAGAGGCTCCCCTCGACCTTCTGGCCCTTGCGGGTCAGCTGCAGCGTGAGCGTGTCGTCGCCGGTGGCGAGGGCGTCGAGGACCAGCTTGCGGAGGGCCGGGTCGCCCCCCTCCTCGCCGGCGCTCTTGGCCCGGACCTCCATCCACGGTCGCAGCTTGGCAACCACGTCGACGAACGGGTCGCTCGCGTCCCCTTCGTTCGGCTTGGCGACCGCCTCGATCGCGGCCTTCAGCGAGGCCATCGCGTTCGGCCCGGCGGCGAACCAGACGGCGTCGTTCGCCGTGCCGACCAGCACCTTGTCGTTCTCGCCGAAGAGGTGCATCAACCCGGGCAGCTCGGCGGCGGGAAGCGTCACCTCGTGGACGGTCACGTTGCCGATCGTCTCGACCGCCGTGGCGACCTTGATCTTCTTGTTCGCCTCCGGCAGCAGCTTGACGACGTCGTCCGCCGCCTTCCCGTTCGGCGAACGAACGGCTGCGACGCCGGTGTAGACCTTGCCGGCCGGGACGATCTCGGCGAAGCCCTCGGCGTTCCCCGCGACGGCTCCGGCGTCGAGCATGTCGATGACGAGATCGACCAGCTTCTCACGGGCCTGCTTCTCGGCCGCGGTCAACTCCTTGCGGTCGTTCGCGCGGGCCTTCAGGGCCGGCCGCAGCAGGGTGTAGAACTCGTTGAAGTGCTTCTTGCGGAGGGCGTCGAGCGGGCTGGTCAGCCGCAGGCTGAGGATCGCGTCCGCGTTCCGCGGCACGTTGGCGAAGTGGTTCGGCGCCTTGTTCAGGAGTTGGACCGCCTGGTCGAGCTCCGAGCCGGGAATCGGCTCCAGCAGGATCGAGACGACGCCCGACACCTGCTTCACGCCGACGACCTCGAGCGTGACCTTCTTGCGGGTGACCTGGGAGTCCGCCTTCCAGCCGATGCGGGCGAGTGCGGTGTCTGCGTAGTACCGCTCGATCTCGGCGAGTTGCTGCTCGATGCCGAGCTTCCGCAGGTCGAACGCGGCCTTCGACTCGCCGTCCTTCGCCCCGACGGCGGCCAGCAGCTCCTTCGTCACGTTGGCGAGAAACGTCTTCCGTCGCTCGGCCTGCGAGGCGGCATCGGTCTTCTCGTTGACGAGCTCGGCCGCGAGGTCGTAGTCGGCGACGAGAATCGCCTGTACGGCCTTCCTCGGGTCCTCCATGTTGGCCGGCAGGAAGCCCTTCGTCTCGGCGATGGAGCCGTAGCCGTCCTTGACGCGAAGCCAGCCTTCCAGCGCCTCGTCGAGTTCGAACAGGCCGTCGCCCGCCTTCTTGCTCTCGATGTCGAACGCCTCGAGGTTCTCGCGGAATTCGTCGAGATCGCCGATCGGGAACGACGGGATGTAACGCGTCGGTCCGTCGCCGACGACGACGTCGATCCGGACCGGCTGCTTCCGCTCGATGCCGTAGAGGAAGATCTCCTCGACGAACTCCTGGAACTCCGGCCCGACCTTCTCCTTCCGGCCTTGGTCGGCCAGCCACATCAGCACCTCGGCGTCCTCGAGGAACCGGGACGCGCTGGACTGCACGATGCTGATGCGTGGCGACGTGGCCGGCCTCTGGGCCGAAGTGACGTTCGGCAGGACGGCGAAGAGGACGAGCAACAACGACGTCAAGATGATGCGAGGCACGAACCGCTCCTTCTCGCTGAGGCCGAGGCGACGTTCACCTCCGGAACGCCACACATCGTCCATCGACCCCCAACCGCAAACCCCGACAGGCCAACCGTTTTGCATCCGCGTCAACGGCCTCGGTAGTCTATCGCGTTCTGGCAATCTGGGGAAGGTCAATCCCGATCGGTCCGAAACTCGGTCGCGTACTTCGAGTTCTCGGCGCGCGGAGTTGCCGACGCTCGGCCGCGAATACGCAGTGAGATCGCCGCTGCGCAAGCCTTCGGCTGTCGGCGGCTTTGCGTGGCCGTTCGTCGCCCCGTAGCATGGCGGGCCGCACTTCCAAGACGCCCCGAGAGACGCACCGATGACCGATCAGCCCGCCTACAAGTTCGCCACGCAGTGCCTGCACGCCGGCCAGGAGCCCGACGCAGCCACCAACGCCCGGGCCGTGCCAATCTACCAGTCGACGTCGTTCACCTTCGACGACACCGACCACGCCGCCCGGCTGTTCGGGCTGCAGGAGTTCGGGAACATCTACTCCCGGATCATGAACCCCACCTGCGACGTCCTCGAGCAACGGCTCGCAGCCCTCGAAGGGGGGGCCGGGGCACTCGCCGTCGCCAGCGGCCAGGCGGCCGAGACGCTCGCCGTCCTCAACATCACCTCGGCCGGCCAGAACATCGTCTCCTCCGCCAGCCTCTACGGCGGCACCTACAACCTCTTCCACTACACGCTGCCCAAGCTCGGCATCACCGGGAAGTTCGTCGACCAGAGTGATCCCGAGAACTTCGAGAAGGCGATCGACGAGAACACGCGACTGCTGTACGTCGAGACGATCGGCAACCCGCGGGTCGACGTGCCGGACTTCGAGGCGATCGCCGAGATCGCCCACGAGGCGGGCATCCCGCTGATGGTCGACAACACGCTCGCCAGCCCCGCCCTCTGCCGGCCGTTCGAGTACGGGGCCGACATCGTCGTCCAGTCCTGCACCAAGTTCATCGGCGGCCACGGCACGAGCATCGGCGGCGTGATCGTCGAGAAGGGCGGCTTCCCGTGGGACAACGGCAAGTTCCCCGAGATGACCGAGCCCGACCCCAGCTACCACGGCATGAAGTTCCACGAGACCTTCGGTCCCATGAACCTCTCGTGGATCCTCAAGGTCCGCACGCAGGGGCTGCGTGATCTCGGCCCGGCCATGAGCCCCTTCAACGCCTTTCTCTTCTTGCAGGGCCTCGAAACGCTGCACCTGCGGATGAAGGCCCACAGCGAGAACGCCCAAGCCGTCGCCGAGTTCCTCGAGAGTCACCCGAAGGTCAGCTGGGTGAACTACACCGGCCTCGAGTCGCACCCCAGCTACGCCCACGGCAAGAAGTACCTGCCGAACGGCTGCGGGGCCATCATGGGCTTCGGCATCGCCGGCGACACGGCCGACGAGCAGAAGGCGAACGGCATCAAGCTCATCAACGGCGTCAAGCTGTTCAGCCACCTCGCCAACGTCGGCGACAGCAAGTCGCTCATCATCCACCCGAACAGCACCACCCACCAGCAGCTGACCGAAGAGGAACAACGCTCGACCGGCGTCACCCCCGACTTCGTCCGCCTCTCCATCGGCACCGAGGACGTCGACGACATCATCGGCGACCTGAAGCAGGCGCTGGAAGCCGTGTAGTTGGGCTCGCATCCTCACCGACTGGCCGACACCTCACTGCATCGAGGCCGTACATGGCATTCCAGCAGCCAATCCCCATTCGCCGCGCCATCGAACACATTCGACGCGGCGAGTATGTGCTTCCTGCGATTCAGCGGGAGTTCGTGTGGGACACCGACCAGATCTGCCAGCTCTTCGACTCGTTGATGCGAGGCTACCCCATTGGGAGCTTTCTCTTCTGGAAGGTCGATCGTGATCACTGCCAAGAGTACACCTTCTACGGATTCCTCGAGCAGTACCACGAACGCGATCAACGTCACAATCCGCGAGTCGACCTGACTGGAGACCAAGGCGTCACCGCCATTCTAGACGGCCAGCAGCGCCTGACTTCGTTGTTCATCGGTCTGCGGGGCACTTACGCGTACCGACTGCGCTATCAGCGACGCAACAATCCCGATGCCTATCCGAAGCGACGCCTGTACCTGAACCTGAGTCGCAAGCTCGGCGACGAAGAGGTCGACTCGCAGTACGAGTTTCGCTTCCTCACCGACGACGAGGCGTCGGACCACTCCGGCGGGCATTGGTTCCGCGTCGGCGACGTACTGCAGTTCGGCAGTCTCAAGGACGTGTACGGTTACCTGAAAGAGCAGGATCTCTTGAAGGAGGACTGTGCAGACGACTGCCTCACGACGCTCTACGAGGTCGTCTGTGAGAAGCCCTTGATCAATTTCTTCGAGGAGGAGCAGCAGGAACTCGACAAGGTTCTCAACATCTTCATCCGCTGCAACAGTGGTGGAACGCCGCTGAACTACTCGGACCTCTTGTTGAGCATTGCCACGGCGCAGTGGACGGAGATCGATGCGCGGGAGGCCGTGCACGATCTCGTCGACGACTTGAACCGACTCGGAGACGGCTTCGACTTCGACAAGGACTTCGTGCTGAAGTCGTCGCTCGTGCTCGCCGACCTCGACGGCATCGCATTCAAGGTCGACAACTTCAACCGCGCCAACACGGAGAAGATCGAAGCCGCATGGGCTCGGATCTCAACGGCACTCCAAATCGCCGTCAGCCTCGCCGCGAGCTTCGGTTACAACGGCAAGACGTTGACCGCCAAGAACGTGCTGATCCCGGTCGCGTACTACGTCGTTTCGCGCAACCTGGACACTTCCCTGGTGCAGTCCGGATCGTTTCGCGGCGACCGGGACCGCATCCGGAACTGGATCGCACGGGCGCTCCTCAAGACCGGTACGTTCGGAAGTGGTCTCGACACCACGCTTCGGGCCACACGCAACGTCATTCGCGCGGCAGAGAATGGGTTTCCGCTCTCTGCTCTCGACAGTGAGATGAGCCGCATCGGAAAGTCCCTGCGGTTCGAGGACGAGGAGATCGACGAACTTCTCGACGAGAAGTACGGACGACGGCTCACGTTCTCCGTGCTGTCGCTGCTCTATCCCGGTGTCGACTTCAACAACCACTTCCACGAAGACCACATCTTCCCGAAAAGCCGCTTCCGCAGGCCGTCACTGCGAAAGGCTGGAGTGGCCGAGGACTCGATCGACGAGTTCGTCGACTGCGTCGATCGTGTCCCGAACCTTCAACTGTTGGAGGGCATACCGAATCAGGAGAAGTCCGATGGGATGCCCGCCGACTGGGTCGCTAAGGCCTTTCCGACAAGCGAGGCCCGGTCGGCATGGTTCGCCCGGAACTACGTCGATGCAATACCGGCGGAGATGGGCGGTTTTCTGGAGTTCTACCAAGCCCGACGCTCACGCATGAAGGACCGTTTGGCCGTGATTCTCGACAGCAAGGACTCCAAAGGGACCGAGTAGCACGAGTGCGAACCTCTCGACCCGATCCGCGTCGATTCCGCATTGACGGCGGCTCGACTACTCTCAAGGGGCCGCACTTCGAGACGACCCCGGATGCCGAGGACACCCCGCCCGTGACGACCGCCACCCTCTCCAGCCAGGACACGATCGAGCTGTTCGATCGGTACGTCATTCCCAACTACGGCCGGTACCCCATCAGCCTCGTGCGGGGCGAGGGGTCGTACGTGTGGGACGCCGAGGGGAATCGTTACCTCGACCTGTTCCCCGGCTGGGGCTGCAACATCCTGGGGTACTGCCCGCCGCGGGTCGTCGAGGCGATCCGCGAGCAGGCGGCCAGTCTGCTGCACGTGCCGAACACGTGGTACATGGAGCCGCAGGGGCGGTTCGCCGAGTTCCTCAGCGAGCGGGCGTTCGGCAAGGCGTTCTTCTGCAACAGCGGGGCCGAGGCGGTCGAGGCGGCCATCAAGCTCGCCCGGCTGCACACCTCGGAGAAGCAGCACCGCATCATCACGTTCGAGAACGGCTTCCACGGCCGGACGTTCGCCGCCGTGACCGCGACGGCCCAGCCGAAGTACCACCAAGGCATCGGCCCGATGCTGCCCGGGTTCCGTTACGCCCCGCACGGCGACCTCGACGCCGTCCGCGAGCTGGCCGACGACGAACTCGCCGGCATCCTCATCGAACCGGTGCAGGGCGAAGGAGGCGTGAACCCGGCCCCCGAGGGGTTCCTCGCAGGACTGCGGGAGATCGCCGACGAGCACGAGGCCGTTCTGATCTTCGACGAGGTGCAGACCGGCATGGGCCGCACCGGCTCGTGGTTCGGCTACCAGCAGGCGGGTGTCCAGCCAGACGTCATCACGCTCGCCAAGGGAGTTGCCGGCGGCGTCGCGTGCGGCGGCATCCTGGCGACCGAGGAACTCGCCCCCAGCCTGCGGCCCGGCATGCACGCCAGCACGTTCGGCGGCAACCCGCTCGCCATGGCGGCCGGCCTCGCGACCGGCCGGACCATCGAGGAAGAGGGGCTGCTCGAGAACGTCGCCACCATGTCCGAACGGTTCCGCAGCCGACTCGAACCGCTGGTCGAGGAACTCCCCATCGTCCGCGAACTTCGCACGATGGGCATGATGATCGGCATCGACCTCGACGTCCCCTCGACGCCGGCCGTCGGCAAGTGCATGGAGCGCGGCCTGCTCCTGAACGCCACGCACGACACCGTCATCCGACTGCTGCCGGCCCTGAACGTGACCGCCGAGCACGTCGACGAGGGCTGCGAGATTCTGGAGGCCGTCCTCCGCGAGATGCAGGACGAGCTGTAGAAGCCCGGCTTCTGCCGGCGATTCGCCGTTCTCGGTCTTGAGAGCCGCGACGAAACCGATCACACTGGCGGTTTGGCGCCGGCTCGACCTGATGCGAGCCGGCGTCTCCGTTTTCACCGACGGGACGAACGGGATGAAGCACCTTCGCACCCTGGAAGACCTGAGCGTCGACGACGTTCACGCCGTCCTCGACCTGGCACACGAGTTGAAGACCCGGACGAAGGCCGGGACACGCGAGCCGCGGCTGGCCGGCCGCGTGCTGTCGCAGGTGTTCGAGAAGCCGTCGCTGCGGACGCGCGCGAGCTTCGAGGCGGCGATCGGGCAACTCGGCGGCACACCGATCTTCTACCCCGGGAAGGACGCCGGGCTCGGCGGGCGGGAGTCGCTCGCCGACGTCGCACGCGTCCTCTCCAGCTACTCCGACGCCGTCGTGCTGCGGACGTTTTCGCAGCAGCTCGTCGTCGACTTCGCCGAGCACGCGAGTTGCCCGGTCGTCAACGGCCTCTCCGACGACCGGCACCCCTGCCAGGCCCTCACCGACGTCCTCACCATGCAGGAGGTGTTCGGCCGCGACCTGACCGGCAAGACGCTCGTCTACGTCGGCGACGGCAACAACGTGGCCGCGTCGCTGGCGGTCGTCGCCGGCATGCTGGGCTTCCGATTGGTGCTGCTGGGACCGAGTTCACACCACCTGCCGGGCGAGTTCGTGTCGAAGGTCACGTCGACGTACCCGAACGCGGTCGTCGAACAGACCGAGGACCCGGCCGAGGCACTCGCCGACGCGGACGTCGTCTACACGGACGTCTGGGCCAGCATGGGGCAGGAGGCCGAGAAGGCGGCCCGCGAGAAGGTCTTCTCGCCGTTCCAGGTGAACGCCGACTTGATGGCGAAGGCCCCAGGCACCTGCCGCTTCATGCACGACCTGCCCGCCCGACGCGGCCTCGAGGTGACCGACGACGTGATGGACGGCGAGCAGAGCATCGTCTTCCAGCAGGCCGAGAACCGGATGCACCTCGCGAAGGGGCTGCTCGTCTGGCTGATCGAGTCGTCGGTCTGACGGCGGATTTTCTCGACCAGCCTCGCGAACCGCGTCGATGGAGACTAACATCAACCGTTGTTGATCCCGCCGGCGCTCCTCCCTCCTGCCCGAGCCCCTGCCATGCTCTCCCTCCTTGGTTCTGCTCGTTCGCTCTGTGACGGTCTCACCCGTCGGGACGCCCTGCGTCTCGGTGCCCTCACGGTCGGCGGCCTCTCGCTGACCGACCTCCTGCGAGCCGACGCCGAAGCCGGCCGCAACGGCAACCACAAGTCGGTCATCATGATCTACATGTGCGGTGCCCCGCCGCACCAGGACATGTACGACCTGAAGACCGAGGCTCCCAAGGAGATTCGCGGCCCGTTCCAGCCGATCGCCACGAACGCCGGCTTCGAGATCTGCGAGCACCTGCCGAAACTGGCGACCATCGCCGACAAGTGGACGGCCCTCCGGTCGGTCTACGGTTCGCCGAGCGGCGCCCACGACTCGTTCATCTGCTACACGGGCCGCTCGACGCGGAACCAGCCGCCGGGCGGCTGGCCCAGCATGGGTTCGGTGGCCTCGCGGGTGCTCGGCCCGAAGACGCCTTCGGTGCCGCCGTTCATCGGGCTCGCCCCGGACGCCGGCCACCCGCCGTACGGCTCGCCCGGCCTGCCCGGGTTCCTCGGCATCGGGGACGCCGCGTTCCGTCCGTCCGGCCCCAGCCGCGAGGACATGGTCCTCAAGGGGATCTCGGCCGACCGCCTCGGGAACCGCAGGAATCTGCTCACGTCGCTCGACAACCTCCGCCGCGAGGCCGACGCGTCCGGCACGCTCGCCGGGATGGACGACATCAACCAGCAGGCGTTCGACATCCTCACCTCGTCGAACCTCGCCACCGCCCTCGACGTCTCGGGCGAGCCGGAGCACGTGCTGAACCGGTACGGCAAGGGGCAGGCGAGGAAGGTGGGCGACGGTGCCCCGATGAACCTCGAACACTTCCTGCTCGCCCGCCGTCTCGTCGAGGCGGGATGCCGCGTCGTCACGCTGAACTTCGGCCGCTGGGACTTCCACAGCGACAACTTCGGCAAGCTGCCCCAGCAGCACATGCACCTGTTCGACCGGGGACTCTCGGCTCTCGTCGAGGACCTGCACGAGCGCGGGCTCTCGGACGACGTGGCCGTCGTCGCGTGGGGCGAGTTCGGCCGAACGCCGCGGATCAACGCGAACGCGGGTCGGGACCACTGGCCGCAGGTGGGCGGCGGGTTCGTCGCCGGGGGCGGGTTGAACCACGGGCAGGCGATCGGAGCGACCGACCGACTCGGCTCGAAGATCGCCGACCGCCCCGTCCACTTCGGCGAGGTGCTGGCGACGCTGTACCGCCACCTCGGCCTCGACCCGGGCACTGTCAAGCTGCCCGATCTCGCCGGCCGGCCGCAGTACGTGGTCGAGCACGAGCCGTTGAAGGAACTCGGCTGAGCCGACACCGCCTCACTCGCCGCCGCCCGGCTTCGGAATGGGGGCGAGGTTGAGGACGTGGGTCACCTTCTCGCCGTCACGGACCACCAGGCGGAAGCTGCCACCGTCGGGGCCGGGGACGACGAGGAACAGCTTCACCTTCAACTTCGCCCCGGTCACCGCGTACAGCTTGCGGCCGGACTTGGTCATGTCCTTTGCATCGACC
>JANQQW010000156.1 GCA_028284885.1 Planctomycetaceae bacterium | reverse complement strand
CGCCGGCCCGACCGCGGGGAGTACGACCGGCCGGTCTGCGACCCCGTCGAACCGGGCGTGCCGGCTGTTCTGGGGGCACTCGCCGCGGACGCCCCACGGAACCGGCTGGGGCTCGCCCGGTGGATCGTCGACAGGGACAACCCGCTCGTCGCCCGCGTGTTGGTGAACCGGCTCTGGTCGAGCGTCTTCGGGGCCGGACTCGTTCGCACGCCGGAGGAGTTCGGACGGCAGGGGGAGCAGCCGACGCATCCCGAACTGCTCGACTGGCTCGCCGTCGAACTGCACGACTCCGACTGGAACCAGAAGCACCTGTTGCGGCTGCTGGTGACGAGCCGGACCTTCAAGCAGAGTTCTGCCCGCCGGCCGGACGTCGACGACCCGAAGAACCGTCTCTGGGCGCGGGGGCCCGGCTACCGGCTCGACGCCGAGGTCATTCGCGACCTCGCGCTCTGGTCGAGCGGCCTGCTCGACCCGCACATGGGGGGCGAGGGGGTGAAGCCGTACCAGCCGGCCGGCATGTGGAAGGCGCTCGCCCACCCGGCCAGCAACACCAAGAACTACGTCCGCGACCAGGGCGAGCGGCTCTACCGCCGCAGCCTGTACGTCTACTGGAAGCGGACGTCGCCGCACCCGATGATGACGCTGTTCGACGCCCCCGACCGCGAGTCGAGCTGCGTCCGCCGCTCCCGCACGAGCACGGCCCTGCAGTCGCTCGCGCTGCTGAACGAGACCCAACGGGTCGAGATCGCCCGCAAGTTCGCCGAGCGGCTGGTCCGCGAGAACGAGACCGACGCCGCCCGCCTCGACGCGCTGTTCCGCCGCCTCGCCTGCCGCCCGCCGTCGGACGCCGAACGCGAGGTTCTGACCGAACTGCTCGGCACGATGCGGACGCGGTACGCCGAGTCGAAGGAGGACGCTCTGAAGCTGCTGACAACAGGCGACGCCCCGCGCGACGAGTCACTCGATCCGACCAACGTGGCCGCGTGGACGCAGGTGACGTCGACGATCCTCGCCAGTGACCTGGCCTTGCTGCTGTACTGACGGAGTTCTTGAACCACAGAGACACAGAGGGGCACAGAGGAAGAGAACCACGGATGGACTCGGATGAACTCGGATTTCCGACTGGAATGACGACTCACAGAGATCCGTGTCGGTCTGTGTCCATCCGTGGTTCAAGAGAGTTCACTCTGTGTCTCCGTGCCTCCGTGGTTCAACCAAGACCCCGATGAAGTAGGACGCCCGCATGTCTCCGCTGCGTGAACTCGACCTGATGACGACGCGCCGGCAGCTCTTCGGCCGGACGGCTCTCGGGCTCGGTACGGCGGCGCTCGCGCAGATGCTCGGGTCGGACCCGCTCGTCGCCGGTCAGGGGAAGGGGGAGTCGTCGGACGGGCTGCATCACGCGGCGAAGGCGAAGCACGTCATCTACCTGTTCATGAGCGGCGGGCCCAGCCACCACGACTTGTGGGACTACAAGCCGAAGATGCGGGAGATGTTCGGGAAGCCGTTGCCGGACAGCATCCGGAACGGGCAGCGGATCACGGGGATGACGGCGGGGCAGAAGGTGCTGCCGGTCTGCCCCAGCAAGTACGAGTTCACTCGGCAGGAGAACAACGAGGACGGCGTGTGGGTCAGCGAGTTGCTGCCGTACACGGCGAAGGTGGCGAAGCACCTCTGCGTGGTGCACACCGCCTACACCGAGGCGATCAACCACGACCCGGCGATCACCTACATCCAGACCGGCAGCCAGATCCCCGGCCGGCCCAGCCTAGGGGCGTGGCTGAGCTACGGGCTGGGCAACATGAACGAGAACCTGCCGGGCTACGTGGTGATGCACGCCCACTCGCGGCACGCGGAGCAGAGCCTGTTCAGCCGGCTGTGGGGAACCGGCTTCATGCCGTCCGACCACCAGGGCATGCTGCTGCGGAGCACGGGCGACCCGGTCCTGTACCTCGGCAACCCGGCGGGGGTCTCGCGGAACGACCGCCGGGCCCAGCTCGACGCGCTGGCGGCCGTCAACCGCGGCCTGCACGACCGCTTCGGCGACCCGGAGATCCTATCCCGCATCAAGCAGCACGAACTCGCCTACCGCATGCAGGCCAGCGTGCCGGAGTTGATGGACCTCTCGGAGGAGAAGGACGAAACGTTCGAGCTGTACGGCGAGGAGGCTCGCAAGCCGGGTTCGTTCGCCGCCTGCTGCCTGAACGCCCGGCGGCTCGTCGAGCGGGGCGTGCGGCAGGTGCAGATCTTCCACCGCGGCTGGGACGCCCACGGCAACCTCGTCGGCGAACACGGCTCGCAGTGCAAGGACGTGGACCAGGCCTCGGCCGCCCTGATCCAGGACCTCGACCGCCGCGGGCTGCTGGAGGACACGTTGGTCGTGTGGGGGGGCGAGTTCGGTCGCACCGCCTACTGCCAAGGGCGGCTGACGAAGGAGAACTACGGCCGCGACCACCACCCGCGGTGCTTCTCCGTCTGGTTGGCCGGCGGCGGCGTGAAGCCCGGCATCACCTACGGCCGGACGGACGACTTCGGCTACAACATCGCCGACGATGACGGCGAGCCGATCTTCCCGCAACCGGACAAGTCGAAGTTCACCCCCGGCGCCGTGCACGTTCACGACCTGAACGCGACCATCCTGCACCTCCTGGGCATCGACCACGAGAAGCTGACCTACCGCTACCAAGGCCGCGACTTCCGCCTGACCGACGTGCACGGCCACGTCGTGAAGGACATCCTCGCGTAGCCGTCCGAACGACCTCGCCCCACACTCGGAGTACCGAAGTGCGATACACGACCCCGCTGCTGGCCCTGTTGCTGCTCCCCGCGTTCGCCGTTCCGCTCGCCGCGGGGGAGGACTACCCGCCCGCCGGATTCGAGCCGCTGTTCAACGGCGTCGATCTCGACGGCTGGCACGGCATGCCGCACTTCGACCCCCGCAAGCTGGCCGCGATGAGCGAGGAGGAACGAGCGGCGAAGATCGCCGAGTGGACGGCCGACGCGAAGGCTCACTGGTCGGTGGAGAACGGGGAACTCGTCAACGACGGCAAGGGAGCGTACCTCACGACCGACCGCGAGTTCGGCGACATCGAGCTGCTGATCGACTACAAGACCGTCCCGAAGGCCGACAGCGGCATCTACCTGCGGGGGACGCCGCAGGTTCAGATTTGGGACAGCACCGAGGAGGGTGGGAAGTGGAAGATCGGGGCTGACAAGGGGAGCGGCGGCCTGTGGAACAACTCCAAGGGGGCCGCCGGCAAGGACCCCGCCGTCCTCGCCGACAAGCCCTTCGGCGAGTGGAACCGCTTCCGCATTCGGCAGGTCGGCGCGCGGACGAGCATCTGGCTGAACGGCGAGTACGTCGTCGACGACGCCGTTATGGAGAACTACTGGGACCGCAAGAGCCCGCTGTTCGCCAAGGGACCCATCCAGCTGCAGACACACGGCGGCGAGATTCGTTGGCGGAACGTCTACGTCCGTGAGATCCCGACGGAGGAGGCGAACGAGATCCTGGAGGACGTCTCCGGGGACGGGTTCGAGAGCGTGTTCAACGGCAAGGACCTCAGCGGCTGGATCGAGGCGGTGGACAACTACGAGGTGGTCGACGGGGCGATCCGCTGCAAGGCCGGCAAGGGGGGCAACCTGCTGACCGAGAAGGAGTACGGGGACTTCGTCGCCCGGTTGGAGTTCCAACTCCCGCCCGGCGGCAACAACGGGCTCGCCATCCGCTGCCCGAAGGGAGGCCACCCCGCCTACGGTGCCATGTGCGAGCTGCAGGTGCTCGACAGCGAGCACCCCAAGTACGCCAAGCTGGACGACCGCCAGTACCACGGCAGTGCGTACGGCATGGTCGCGGCGAAGCGGGGCTACCTCCGCGAGGCCGGCGAGTGGAACTTCCAGACGGTCACGGTGAAGGGCTCGACGATCAAGGTCGAACTGAACGGCACCGTCATCCTCGACACCGACCTCTCGAAGGTCACCGAGTTCATGGGGGGCCGTCCGCACCCCGGCAAGGACAACACCGCGGGCCACTTCGGCTTCGCCGGTCACAACGACCCGGTGTCGTTCCGCAACGTCGCCATCAAGTCGCTCGACTGACCGTTCGCGCGGTCGCGACGGACGTGCGGGTGGACGACCGGACCGGGCGACTCGCGCGCGAAATTCCCGTGGAGAGTGCCTCGGCGGCCTCGGTAGCGTGGAGGAGAGAGTCCTTCCGCACGACCGAGGTCGCCGATGCCGACTCCCCGGCCACTCCGCATTGCGTTCTTCACCTTCGCCTTCCCCCCGGTGCTCACCGGCGTCTCGCTCGGCGCCTACCGCCGCGTGAAGTGGTTGTTGGAGCGTGGGCACGAGGTGCTGCTCGTCCACCCGCAGATCGGCCCGGAGTTCGCCGACGAGGTGCGGCACCGCGACGTTCCGGGCGTCGAGTCGCTGGTCCGCTTCTCGAACCTGCAGACGTACGCGTACCCAACGAAGCCGCACCGGTTTCGGGAGTCGCACCCGGAGCCGTTGTCGCACCGGCACTGGAGCGACACGCGGCTGCTGCGGGAGTTCCAGCCGGACGTGGTGGTCGTGGACGACGCGGCCGGCATGAAGGGGTACAGCTCGTTCCTGCTCGGCGGGTACCGCCGGACGGTGGGGCTGGAGTACGTGCTCGAGACCGGCGTGCCGCGGGTCAACCTGTACGAGACCGACTGGCTGAGCTACGCGAAACCGTACCTCGGTCCGCTGTACGGGCTGGGGTGCTGGCTGACCGGTCGGTTGCGTTCCCGCCGGCCGCGAAAGCACACGGACACGCTGTTCTGCTCCCGGCACCTCACCGAGAAGTACGCGACGATGGGGACGGGGCGAGGTCGGTACCTGCCGTTCAACGGCGTCGACGTCGAGTCGTTCCACCCCCGGAACCGCCGGTCGAGCCCGCTGCCCGGCGACGACCGGCCGACGATCCTGTTCGTCGGCAGGCTGTCGCGTGAGAAGAACGTGGAGCTGCTGCTGGACATGATGCCGAACGTGCTCGACCGCGTGCCGCACGCGCACCTGGTCGTGGTGGGGGACGGACCGGCGGTTCCGCGACTGAAGCAGCGGGCCCGGCGGCTGGGCGAGGCCGTCACGTTGTGGGGCGAGTCGCACGGCGACGAACTCCGCGGCCTGTTCGCCCGGGCCGATGTCTTCGTGAACCCCTCCGTCACCGAGAACTTCTGCACGACGAACCTGGAGGCGAACGCCTCGGGAACGCCGGTCGTCGCGGCGGCCGCCGGGGGCAACACGGAGCAGGTCGACGACGGCGTGACCGGCTTCCACGCCCGCCCGGACGACTTCGCCGACCTGGCCGACAAGACGGCTCGCGTTCTCGAGAACGAGTCGCTCCGCACGTCGATGGGAACGGCCGCACGACGGTTCGTGCTCGACTTCGACCAGGTCCGCTGCAACGAGCAGTTGGAGGCGTTCCTCTACGAACGCTGTGCTCTGCAGTACGTCACGACGCGGGCACGAGACGCGGTCGTGACACGGTCACGATCGACGATCGAGCTCGACTGAACGCGAGTCGGCGAGCGAGGGTGACGGATTGGAAGTCCGTACCACGCAGGTGTCACTTCCGCAGCAGGAAGTTGACGTGCGGGCAGGGGTCGAACTTGTTCATCCGGAAGCGGTCGGTCTTCACGACCTCGAGCCCGACCTCGGCGAACAGGTACCGCCACTGGTCGAGCTGCAGGTAGTTGTAGGGGAGCTTCACGCCGTACGGGTGGTTGCCGATCCAGTCGATCACCCGCAGGCCGATGCGGTCGCGGCGGTTCCGCCAGTAGTGGTCCTTCACGAAGACGTGCCCGCGGGAGACCCGCTTCGCCTCGGCGAGGATCCGCTCGGGCTGCAGGTCGTGGTGCAGCACGTCGACCAGCATCACGCAGTCGAAACTGCCGTCCTCGAACGGCAGGTCGTGGCCGGGGCACTTCGTGATCGGGATGACGGCGTCGTCGAGGACGTGTTCGTCGCAACCGACCAGTCGGACGTTCGCGTCACCCTTGAAGATCGCGGCGGCGAGCTTGCCGTTCGACGAACCGAGGTCGAGCACGCTCTCGAACCCGGACAGGTACGGTCGCAGCCGCTCGGTGAGGACGCGAGTGCGGATGGGGAACAGCCGGCGTTCGTTCAGCCGACGGAGGAGCGAGTCGACGATGAGCATGGCGGGGCCCGGATCGAGGAGCCCTTCAGCCTAGCCGTCGACCGGGACCGATTCGGAGACGGCGGCGAGCCCGTGCCCGGAGATTCCCGCAGGCACGTCCGGATGGGAGGGTTGCAGCGGCCGCTACGACCGCTTCGTCTTCAGCCCGGCGATCAGCAGTTCGACGTACTCGCGGCACTGCCGGGCGTACCGGCCGACGGTGGCGGCGTCCTTCGGGCGCGGGAGCAGCGGCGGGAAGACGTTCTCGAAGCAGAGCGGCATCGTGAGACCCGTGAAGGCGACCGGGTGCAGCAGGCGGTAGTGGTCGATCTCGCCCCAGCCGGGTCCGCAGTCGCGGTCCTCGGGCCAGTTGCGGTGGTCCTTCATGCAGAAGCTGCGAACCTCCTTCGCGCACTTCTGGATGTCGGGGATCGGGTCCAGGTTGAGGTAGTCCATGACGTTGCCGGCGTCGTAGTTCACCCAGACGTTCGGGTGGTCGACTGCTCGGACGATCTTCGCGCACGCCTCGCCGGTCCCGGTGCTGCCGCCGTGTTGCTTGACGACGATCGTCACGTCGTGGTCGGCGGCAATCGGGCCGAGCTTGCCGAAGCGATCGACCCAGACTCTCTCGTTCCCTCCTTCGGTGTGGCCGAAGGTGAGGACCTGTTCGACGCCCATGGCGGCCGCCTGCTCGACACGGCGGGTGAGGACTTCGAGGCCGTTCTTCGCCTCGGGGTAGACGCCGGAGAAGATCATCACCGGCTCGAGCCCGTGGTCGCGGCACCGCCGGCCGAGCGCCTCGGCGTCCTTGGCCGAGGCGTCGGCGGCGAGGAACGCCCGCCGGCCGGCCTTCTCCTCGTGCGAGGTCCCGCCGGCCACGTACTCGAACCCCGCCTTCTTGATCGCCGCGAGCGCGGTGTCGAGCGGGAACTGGCGGAACGGAAGCGTCATGCAGGCGAGTTGGAAGCTCGTCGGCTTCGGTTGCGGCTTCACGTCGTCCGACGCGCTGGCGAGACGTGGCAGCTGCGAGGCGAGGAGCCCCGCCGCCGCTCGGGTCGTCGTGGCGAGGAACGTGCGTCGGTCACCAGGGGCGTCGGCAGACATGGCGGGGCGCTGGTTCAGGAGTAGGTCGTCGGGACTTCCGTCGGCGGCTCTGGGACGTCGACGTCCGGATCGATCGCGACATCGGCCGGGAACATTTCGGTCAGTACGGCAGCGACACGGTGGATGGCATCGCTGAACGCCACGGCGTCGGGCTCCCCATCCCGTCGCATTGGGTAGCGTTCCCAAAGCCGATGATGAAGCCCTAGTGGCAGGTTCGAGGGGGTTCCTGTGGACGGAGGCCACTCGTATCCACGGCGGCGACTGATCCAGCGCGGCCGCCGGTCGTTCACGGCCAACCAGCGGACCCCGCGCGCGAGGTCGTCACCACGGTCCTCCAGCCAGTCGGCGTAGACGGCGAGCGGAACCTCGCGTGACTCGACGCCCGCCAGCAGCGAAGCCGCCTCGCTCGTCTCGTGGGGTTCCATCGGTCCTCCCGTGCCGTCGTCGAACGACTGCAGTGTAACCGAAGCCGCATTGGTGATCTCGGAGGCGGACCGGCGGGAATCGAACCCGCGTCTCCAGACCGGCTCCTCTGGCCGGCGGTGTCCTACCGACTGGACGACGGCCCGTGTTCGCTTCGTTCGTCGCGTTGGTGGAGATCATCTGCCGACAAATCGCTGCCGTCCACTCCGAACATCACGTCACAGTAGCCGCCGTCCGTGCCCGGTCTCGCGATCGGGGTGACCGGAAGCCAACGCGGATCGAGCATCGACCGCGGTTCTCGTTCACTCCGATCGTGGACTCGCGCTGCCGAATCAGGCCCTGTGTTGGCAAACAGCCCGATGGTCCACGAGATCGACATGGCCGCCACGGCGGCGACGACGAAGCAACCGGACGATCGAAAGGCGTCAGGCGGGAGACGCTCCAGCGTGACGCGGTGTGGTGTCGGTCTCGGAGCCACCGTCGGCGGCGAGACGAGCGTCTCGCCGTACGGCACGCGTGACCGGTTGCCGGCGGTGAACGCCTCGCTGGCGGCCGGGAAGTTCTTCCACACGGTCTCCGGACTCGTCTTCACGCCTTGGTGTTCGATCTGCGCGTCTTGGCGAAGGTGTGGCGACGAGGCCAACGCCACGAGATGGGAGCGCCGGAACTGCCACTCCTCGACGACGATCGACTCGATCCGCGCGAGGCAGGGCTGCGAGGCCAGCCTTCGAACTGGCTCGACGTTGCGGTAGTCGAAGCCGGTCAGGATCAGCTTGCAGAGCGGTCCGATCTGGTTGAGAAGGTCGGCGTGCTCGACGAACGTCGCGACGTCGACCGTGAGCTCCTCGACGAACCCACGTTCGTACCGCCAGCCGCGAATCGGCTTTCGTCGCGAGCCGACGGCGTTCGGAAGACCGGAGCGAGCGAGCAGTCGGTGCAGCGGGGCGTTCCACTGGCGGACGTTCGCGCGGAGCAGGTGGCCGGCGCGGGTGCGGAGTCTCCCCCGTTCCGACTCCGAGAGGTTCGGCTCGGCGAGCTGCAGCTGCAGCCGGACGAACTCGCCGCGGACGTCGCCTTGCTCCTCGTACCAGTCGGCCAGGACGAGTCGGGGTACAACGTCGTCCGGTTCGTTGACGACGGCCTGCAGCAGTTCGAGCTCGGTCTGGTCGCTGGACATCGGGGTCTCCCGACGACCGGACGCGCGGCGTGGCGGCGTGGTTCGCGACGGTTCGACCGGGCCGCGTCAGGTGCTGGGGGAGTCCTCGCCGCCGAGGCCCTGCCACTGCTGGCTGACGGGCGTCGACGTCTGCGTCTGGTGGAGCCCGGTCGGCTCCTCGGCGGACTCGTCGGCGGGCCAGGCGAAGAAGCAGTGGTGGATGGCGGCGCCGACGTCGTTCAGCTGGGACTGGAGCTCGTCCACGAACTCGTGCAGGCCCATCTGGAAGACCTCGTCGCACGCGGTGAACTCGAACCGCGAGCGGAGCCGGCCGAGCAGCTTCTCGGCGGAGTTGGCGAACGTCCCCTCGGCGGAGTCGCTGATCGCGTGCAGCGACTTCTCCGCCAGCACGAGGCAGAAGCGGACGGACCGGGAGAAGGCCGGGTCGAACAGGAGGAAGTCGACGACGCGCTCCGGCTGGATGCGGCCGTACCGTTTGCGGTACATCTCCAGCGCGCTGGCCGAGTTGAGCAGGGCGGACCACTGGACGACGTCGAGCGGCGAGCCGACGTCGTCGGGGCTGGGGAGCAGGATGAAGTACTTCACGTCGAGGATGCGGCTGGTCTTGTCGGCCCGTTCGACGAGGCGGCCCAGCCGCATGAAGTGCCAGGCCTCGCCGTGGCTCATCGTCGTCTCGGTCTGGCCGACGAGCGACTGGCTCGCCCGGCGGACGTTCGCGAGGAACTCGTAGGGGCTGTCGAGCAGCCGCGGGTCGCCGGCGGCGGCCTTCACCTCCAGGTACAGCTTGTTGATCTCCTCCCAGATCGGCGTCGAGATGTTCTCGCGAATCGTCCGGGCGTTCTCCCGGGCGCTGCGGACGCAGGAGAGGATCGAGTTCGAGTAGTCGAGGTCGAAGGCGAGGAACTGGACGACGTTCCGGCGGTCGGCCACGTCGTACTTCTTCTTGAACACCTCCTGGTCCCCGGTGACGGAGACGAGCGGGTCCCACTGGTGTTCGGAGTCCTCGAAGGCGATGGTCAGCTGCTGGTTGACGTCGACGAATCGTGCCACGTTCTCGGCACGTTCGACGTAGCGGGCCATCCAGTAGAGACACTCGGCGACACGGCTGAGCACGGCCGGTTCACCCCTTTCCACTTCCGACGGTGAGGACGGAGCCGCCGCGGGAGTAGCGGCCGCTGCCGTTCGGTTCGACGACCCAGGTGTCCTTGCTGCCGCCTCCCTGGGAGGAGTTGACGACGGTGCTCCCCTCGCGGAGGGCGACGCGGGTCAACCCGCCCGGCAGGACGAAGACGTCCTCGCCGCGGCAGAGGATGAAGGGCCGCAGGTCGACGTGACGCTGGCAGAGCTCCCCGTCGATCAGCGTGGGGACGACGGAGAGCCCGAGCATGGGCTGGGCGATGTACTCGCGGGGGGTCGCGCGGATGCGGTCGGCGACGTCGGCGAGTTCCTGCTTCGTCGCCTTGGGGCCGATGACGATGCCGTACCCGCCCGACTCGTTCGTCGGCTTGACCACCATGTCGCCGAGGTTCTCGAGGACGTGGGAGCGTTGGGCCTCGTCATGGCAGAGGTAGGTCGGCACGTTCGGGAGGATTGCGTCCTCGCCGAGGTAGTACCTGATGATGTCCGGGACGAACTGGTAGATCGCCTTGTCGTCGGCGATGCCGGTGCCGGGGGCGTTGCAGAGGGCGACGTTGCCCGCGTGGTAGGCCCGCATGAGGCCGGGGACCCCGAGCATGGAGTCCTCGCGGAACGCCTCGGGGTCGAGGAAGTCGTCGTCGATGCGGCGGTAGACGACGTCGACCCGCTGCCGGCCGCGGGTGGTGCGTGCGTAGAGGACGTCGTCGGCGACGACGAGGTCGGACCCCTCGACGAGTTCCACGCCCATCTGCTGGGCGAGGTAGGAGTGCTCGAAGTAGGCCGAGTTGAACATGCCGGGCGTGAGCACCACGATCGACGCCTCGGACGCGGGTCGCGGCGAGACGTACTGCAGCGTCTCCAGCAGCTGCTCCGGGTAGTTCTCGACCGGGGCGATCGGTAGTCCCGACATCAGCTGCGGGAAGGTCCGCTTCATCACCTCGCGGTTCTCCAGGACGTAGGAGACGCCGGAGGGGACGCGGAGGTTGTCCTCGAGGACGTAGATCGTGCCGTCGCGGTCTCGGACGAGGTCGGTGCCGGTGACGTGGCACCAGACGCCGTTGGGGGGCTTCTGTCCGACGCACTGCGGTCGCAGCGTCTTGGCCGTGTCGATCATCGACCGGGGGACGATGCCGTCGGTCAGGCACTTCTGGTCGTTGTAGACGTCGTCGAGGAACAGGTTCAGGGCGCGGATGCGCTGGGCGAGCCCGCGTTCGACCGTCGCCCACTCGTCGGCGTCGATGACGCGGGGGACGAGGTCGAAGGGGAAGATCTGCTCCTGCTGTCCGTCACGACCGTAGACGTTGAAGGTGATGCCCATGTTGAGCATCGTCGCGTCGGCGGTGCGTTGTCGGCGTTCGAGCTCGCCTTCCTCGAGCGTGTCGATCCGTTCGAGGATGGCCGTGGAGGCAGGGCGAGGTTGGCCGTCGGGGTGGCGAGCTTCGTCGTAGAACTGGGAGCCTGTGTCCATTTCCGACCCGGGTGCGAGCTTGTCCGTGCCCAACGAATGAGCAACTTTTGCGCCGAAGAAGGGTCAGGTTCGGACGCCGCGGTAGACGATCGCGTGGTCGGTCCCCACCTGCAGCTTCGGCTCGGGAAGTTGCTCTTCGAGGTTCAGGATGACAAGCGTCTGCCCGACTTCCAAGACCAGATCGACGGGCGGGTTGCGGCGAAGCGTCCCGTCCTTCTCACGGATGGCGACCAGCAGGCAGGCGCTGGTGGGATTCACGTCGATCCGGCCGACCGGGTGACCCACGAGGGGCGAGTCTGCCCGGATCTCGTGCATTGTGAACTCGATGCCGACGCCGCGGAGCTGGTCGTCGAGGTGTCCGCCGAGGAGTTCGTCGGCCAGCCGGTCCTCCCGCGGTGGGTTGGTGATGAGCTGCGCGATCATCGTCGCGCCTATGGTCGCCGGCAGCACGACGCGCGTGGCGCCGGAGTGCAGCAGCTTCTGCTCGGTCGACGGGGACTCGCCGCGGGCGATGATCTCGACGTCCGGGTTGAGGACGTGGGCGGAGAGCGTGACGAAGACGTTCTGGGCGTCGTCGGAGAGGACGGTCGCCAGCACCCGGGCCCGTTCGACGCCGACGAGCTTCAGCACCTCCTCGTCGGCGGCGTCGCCGGTGTGGACGAGGTAGCCGTGCCGTCGGGCGTCCTCGGCGTTGGCGGGGTTGGCCTCGACCACGACGAAGTCGGCCCCCGCCTCCTGCAGGTCTCGGGCGATGATCCGGCCGACTCGCCCGAACCCGCAGACGACGACGTGGTCCTTCAGGTTCTCGATGTCGCGGGTCATTCGTCGCGCTCCCAGTGCCTTGTTGATCTCGCCCTCGGCGATCATCTGGACGAATCCGCCGACGACGTAGATGGCCGAGGTGCAGCCGGCCACGATGACGGCGATGGTGAAGACCTTCAGCGAAGGGTCCTCGATGGGGCGGACCTCGCCGTAGCCGACCCCGTAGATGGTGATGACGACCATGTAGATCGCCTCGAGCACCGTCCACCCGGCCATCACATAGCCAACGATCGCGACGACGCAGGTCAGCAGGAAGAAGACCGACCCGATGAAGACCTTCCGCAGCGAGTCGTTCATCGGGAGCGCGATCGGGGGACGGAACCGGGGTGCGGCGACGAATGCTGCAACTCCGGTGCCACGTACGACGGGCACTCCTGCCCGTCGATCCAGCGCGTTGGGGCGATCAACGATCGCGACGGGCAAGAGTGCCCGTCGTACGGAAGGCGGCTCAGTCGACGGAGTCGCCGACGAGATGGCTGTCGAACTGGCCGGGGTCGCCGGAGTGGACTTCGAGGCCGTCGATCATCTCGGTGCGGTCGAAGTGGCCGGCCTGCGGCTCGCCCGGACCGAGGTGGACCCGGTACTTCGCGCTCGCGAAGGCGAGTTCGTCGCCGGGGAGCAGGGCGCCGCGGGTGACTCGTTGGCCGTTGACCTTCGTGCCGTTCGTGCTGCCGAGGTCGCGGACGAACAGCAGCCCGTCCGTCTTGACGATGAGGCAGTGCAGCTTGGAGACGCTGTTGCGATCGACGATGAGGTCGCAGATCCCCTGCTTGCGGCCGACGACGATGACGTCCTCGGTGAGTTCAACGGGGGCCGTCCCGTCGGTGGGTATCAGCTTGGCTTGCATGGGACCCCGTCGGCTGGTTGGGGGGGAAGGCGTCGAGCGTCCTGCTCTGCTTCCGAAGAGCCGGCCGAGAAAGAAGGGGCTTTCGCGACCGGCGGTGCTCCTGATGGCTCCGCCGGATTGTCGCTTGTCGGCGCAGACGCGCGACTACGACCTGATTCTCCGAGGTTCCCCATCCGTGTCAAGACGGGGCTGGTTGAAACCCCGTTCCCCAAGCCCGGATCGGGCCGGTGGTTCCGCGCCGAACGGCAGGTTCGGCGGGGTCTTCGCAGCCTTGAAAACCGGATCCGCGACTGCTAGTTTCCCAGCCGTCACGCGGCGGAACGACCGCTCCGCGTCCGCGCACCGGGACCTCCGACCCGTCTCGGTCGGCTTTCGCATCGCACCGCCCCGGCGGGACCGACAACCCGCTCCCGGCGGGACGAGTTCGCGAAAGTGTCCCTCCTGGCAACGACTTCCGTCCACTGCAGACCGTCCGCACGACGGACCCGACAGGTTCCCCGAGGAACGAAAATGGCCGACAACAAGTACGTCTACTCCTTCGGCGGCGGCAAGGCCGACGGCAACACCACCCAGAAGAACCTGCTCGGCGGCAAGGGGGCCAACCTCGCCGAGATGAACAACATCGGCCTCCCGGTCCCCGCCGGGTTCACCATCACCACCGAGGTCTGCAACCTCTACTACGAGAACGACCGCAACTACCCGGCCGAGCTCGAGGGGCAGGTCGCGGACGCGCTCAAGCTGATCGAGGAGACGATGGGGGCCAAGTTCGGCGACCCCTCGAACCCGCTGCTCCTCTCCTGTCGTTCCGGCGCCCGCGAGTCCATGCCGGGCATGATGGACACCGTCCTCAACATCGGCATGAACGACGAGACAGCCGCCGCCATCGCCGAGCAGACCGGCAACGAGGCCTTCGCCTGGGACAGCTACCGCCGCTTCATCCAGATGTACGGCGACGTCGTCCTCGGTCTGAAGCCCGAGTCCAAGAACGACCCCGACTTCTTCGAGGACATCCTCGACCACGTGCGTGAAGAGGCCGGCGTCGAGCACGAGAAGGACCTGACCGCCGAGCAGATGAAGGGGATCGTCGAGCAGTTCAAGGCCGTCATCAAGAAGGAGGCCGGGCAGGACTTCCCGACCGACCCGATGGAGCAGCTGTGGGGCTGCATCTCCGCCGTCTTCGGCAGCTGGATGAACGACCGGGCCATCGTCTACCGCCGTCAGTACGGCATCCCGCACGAGTGGGGCACGGCCACCAACGTGCAGGCCATGGTCTTCGGCAACCTGGGTGACGACTGTGCCACCGGCGTCGGCCTGACCCGCAACTGCTCGGACGGCACGCCCGGATTCTGCGGCGACTACCTGATCAACGCCCAGGGCGAGGACGTCGTCGCCGGCACCCGTACCCCCAAGCGGGTCGAGGAGTCGCTCCAGGCCGACATGCCCGAGGCGTACGAGCAGCTCGACAACATCGGCAAGACGCTGGAGCAGCACTACAAGGAAGTGCAGGACATCGAGTTCACGGTCCAGAAGGGCAAGGTCTGGATGCTCCAGACGCGGAACGCCAAGCGGACCGGTTTCGCCGCCGTGCGGATCGCCGTCGACCTCGTCAACGAGGGCCTCATCGACGCGAAGACGGCCCTCGAGAAGCGCCGCATTCCGGCCGACGACCTGAACCAGCTGCTGCAGCCGATCTTCGACCCGGCCGCCAAGTCCGCCGCCGAAGGCGAGGACCGTTTGCTCGCCAAGGGCATCAACGCCGGCCCCGGTGCCGCCACCGGCCAGATCGTCTTCCACGCCAGCGACGCCGAGGAGCAGTGGAACGCCGACAACGACAAGCAGCTGATCCTCGTCCGTCGTGAGACCAGCCCCGAGGACCTTCGCGGCATGAAGGTCGCCAAGGGCATCCTCACGGCCTTCGGCGGAGCGAGCTCGCACGCCGCCCTCGTCTCCCGGCAGATGGGCAAGACCTGCGTCTGCGGCTGCGACAAGCTCGGCATCGACTACGAGAAGGGCGAGGTCCACGTCGCCGGCAAGGTGCTCAAGGAAGGCGACTGGATCTCGATCGACGGCTTCTCCGGCGAGGTCTTCGAGGGCCGCATCGACACCAGCCCGTCCGAGGTGATGGAGGTGCTGACCGGCAGCAAGAAGCCGGAGGACGCCCCGACCTACGGCCGCTACGCCCAGCTGATGGAGTGGGCCGACGAGCACCGCAAGCTGAAGGTGCGGGCGAACACCGAGTCGCACGACGCCGAGGTCTCGGTCTCGCTGGGAGCCGAGGGGGTCGGCCTCTGCCGGACCGAGCACATGTTCTTCGACCACCTCCCCGAGATTCGCGAGATGATCTTCTCGTCGACCAAGGAGGACCGGGAGAAGGCGCTCGCCAAGCTGCTGGACATCCAGCGGAAGGACTTCGAGCACCTGCTGAAGACGATGGGCGACCGCCCGGTCACCATCCGCCTGCTCGACCCGCCGCTGCACGAGTTCCTGTCGCACCACCACCTGGCGGACGACCCGACCCTCGCCCCCACGCTGGCGAAGACGTTCGGCGTGACCGAGGACGACGTCCGCCGTCGCGTGGAGGAGCTCGAGGAGACGAACCCGATGCTCGGCCACCGCGGCTGCCGCCTCGGCATCGTCTACCCCGAGATCACCGCCATGCAGGTGCGGGCCATCATGGAGGCCGCCTGCGGCCTGAAGAAGGAGGGCGTCGACTGCCATCCCGAGATCATGATCCCGCTCGCCGGCTACAAGACCGAGGTCGACAACCAGGAGGCGGTCGTCCGCGAGACCGCCACCACCGTGTTGAAGGAGCAGGGGGTCGAGGTCGACTACATGGTCGGCACGATGATCGAGATTCCCCGGGCCGCCCTCACCGCGGACGAGGTCGCCGAGAAGGCCGAGTTCTTCAGCTTCGGCACGAACGACCTCACCCAGACCTGCCTCGGCATGAGCCGTGACGACTACAAGGGCTTCATCGGCTACTACATGGAGAACGACATCGTCCCGGCCGACCCGTTCCAGACGGTCGACCAGACGGGCGTCGGCAAGCTGATGAAGATCGGCGTCGAAGGGGGCCGCAGCACGCGGCCCAACCTCAAGATCGGCATCTGCGGCGAGCACGGCGGCGACCCGAAGTCGGTCTTCTTCTGCCACGACATCGGGCTCGACTACGTCTCCTGCAGCCCGCGTCGCATTCCGATCGCCCGCCTCGCGGCCGCCCAGCAGGCGGTCGAGGCCGGGAGCTGAGCGAACGGCCGACTCGGCCGAGAGAACACCTGAGATTGACAACCACGACTGCGGGGCCGTCCGAATGGGCGGCCCCGTTTCTCGTTGGTCGATCCGTCGTGGCCCCGACACGATTTTCACAATCCCCATCCGCGGCGAGTGCGTCGAATTCGCTAGGCTCCCGGAGTCAGCGACACCATGATCGACAGGGGACGGTTCGGATGAGGATTCTCCGTTCGGGACGATGGACCGCGGTTCTTCTCGGGGCCGTCGCAGCCGGTTGTGGTGGTGCGGAGAACGACGCCAACCGCCTGGATAGCTTGGAACGACGAGTGGCGAAGCTCGAGCGGATCGTCGGTCACGTCGATCCCGACGAACTCGAAGACGAGCCGCCGCAGCCTGCCGAGAAGACACCGCCTGCGAAGGCGGGCCCGTCCGCGGCGGACGAGAACACGGAGCCGGTGGCCGTCACCACCCCGCGGGACGGGGGCGATCCACCGGCCGAGGAACCTCAGCGCATGCTGCCCGGACACGACGGCGTCGTGGTCGAGTTCGGGCTGCTCGAGCGCTACGGCAAGGTCGGCGAGGGCCGTCGTGAGAGCGGGAAGTTCGTGTTCACGTTCGACACGACGCGTGCGATCGACGCCGAGGCGTCGGAGTCGCTCGGCCGGTACAAGTTCTTCGCCTACGGGGCGGGCGGGAGCCGGAAGGGCAGCGTGCCGTTCGAGTTCCTGCCGAAGAACCGCACGCGGACGTACGCGAAGGACGAGTCGATCAAGATCCGCTTCGAGGCACCGTCTGGGCTCGCGAAGATCGAGCGGATGAAGTTCCAGGCCTTTCCCGAGTAGCCACCCGACGAAGAACGGCCGGTCCCGAAGGTGGGACCGGCCGCGCAACTTCGCGAGAGAGGTCGGTGCAGCGTCAGACCTGTTGGCGAGCGGGGAACCGGGTGCGAACCTGCTCCCGCTCGTCGAGGTCGAAGTCGGTCGGCCGGCGGTCGGGCGAGCGTCGTTCGTCTCGCTTCTTCTTTGGAACCAGCCTTGGCTTGGCTCGCTCGTCAGGCCGTCGGTCGTCGGCGCGGCCGCGGTCCGGACGGCGGTTCTGCCTTTCCCGTTCCCAGCGGTCGCGGTCCTCGCCGTACTCCTTCCAGAGGTCGTCCTCGTAGGCCCGCAGCTCGGCGAGGGACTTCTCCACGTCCTCTTGCACGTAGCCCGAGCCGGCCACGCAGGCTCCGCAGCTGCGGAAGCCGGTCACGCTGTAGCTCTGGTCGAGGCTGCGGAACGCCTTGGCGGCGTCGCTGAGTTCCTCGTGCACGGACTTGGCGAAGACGTTGAGGCCGATGGCCGCTCCGACGACGCCGACGGTGCTCAGCATCGCGAGTTCGGCCGTCACGACGGCCCCGAGTTCGTCAGTCCAGAATCGCGTCCACGTTCGCATGTCGTTCTCTCCGAAGGTTGCCGGTGCGTCCGCGGGCCCGTCGCCCGCGGCGTCCGACCCCGCTGCCCTCGGGGTCCGATCGTGACGATTGTAGGGGTCGTGCCGACCATTCGGAATATGGGAAATCTGCGGATTGTGCGGGGTCTGTGCGCGGTCGGGGTTCGTCTCCCCGGAACGCATGCCCTCGACGCGAGTTGTGGCCACGCTCGCCTTGGCCGATTGCAAGAACCGAACCGCAGCGACGCTTGCCGACCGCCCCGGCAACGGGCATGATCGGGCCTCTCCGAGTCTCCCCGAGCGAGCCCGCCCATGAGCCCGAACGCCCTTCGCCTCTCCCTGATGATGTTCCTCCAGTTCTTCATCTGGGGGGCGTGGTACGTCACCGCTCCGCGGTACCTAGGGACGATCGGTTTCGAGGGGACGGACTTCGGCTGGACCTACTCGGTCGGGCCGATCGCCGGCATTCTGTCGCCGTTCTTCGTCGGCTTCGTGGCGGACCGCTTCTTCGCGACGGAGCGGATGATCGGCCTGCTCCACATCGTCGGCGGCGGATTGATGATCGGCTCGACGGTGCTGATGCAGCAGGGGGCGACGCCCACCGTGATCAACTTCGTCTTCCTCGGCCACATGCTCTGCTTCTACCCGACGTTGGCACTGACCAACTCGATCTCGATGCAGAACCTGGAGGACACGGAGACGCAGTTTCCGCGAGTCCGGGTCTTCGGGACGATCGGCTGGATCGCCGCCGGCTTCGTGGTCGGCGGACTGCAGTGGGCCTCGTCGCTGAACCAGTTCCTGCTCGCGGGCGGGGCGGCCGTGCTGCTTGGCGTGTACAGCTTCACGCTGCCGCACACGCCCCCGCCGAACAAGGGCAAGGAGGTCTCCGCCCGGGAGCTGATGGGGGCGGAC
>JANQQW010000140.1 GCA_028284885.1 Planctomycetaceae bacterium | reverse complement strand
CTCGTGCGGGTCGTCTCATGGCTGGGCCGGCTCCTCGGTTCCGGGCTCGGCCTCGCCCGACTGCTCGGCAGCGGGCTTCGGCGGCGGGACCTCGCCCGCATTGGCGATCTCCGGCAGCTTCCACGCCACGACGACCCAGGTCGCCACCGCGACCGGGATGGCATAGGCCATCACGCGCCGCTTCTGGCGTTCCTCCACCGACTCCGGCTTCTTCTTGTTCCGCTTCGACTTGCCCTCCGACTTGCCGGTCGCGAGGAACTTCTCCTTCGTCCGCCGGCCTCCCTTGGCGAGGACCGACCAGGCCAGCACGCCGCCGGTGATCAGGATCACGGCGACCGTGCTCGCGGCGAGGACGTACAACGTCAGCTTGAAGCCGAGCCAGACGCTGAGTCCGCCCATCAGCTTCACGTCGCCGCCGCCGCCGCCGCCCACCATCCAGAGGACGAACAGCAGGCCGAAGCCGACGAGGAACCCGAGCATCGCGTCGCCCAGACCCGGCAGCCCGTTGAACACCAGCTGGTAGACGAGGCCGAGCGCGAAGGCGGTGACCGTCAGCGGGTTGGGAATGCGGCGGCTGCGGAAGTCCGTGTACGCGGCGGCCAGCGTGTAGACGCCGACACCCACGAGGAAGACGATCAGCTGAACGGTGAGTTCGATGGGCACAGGTCGAGTCCGCTCCGAGAACCGTGGTCGTTCCCCCGGTCCTGTTTCGAGGCCCCGAGGCAACACGTGTTGCAAAGCTAACTCGTGATTCGAGCGCCGCCCGTTGCGACCGGCTCGATCCGCCGACTCTCGTCGGCTTCCGCCGTCTCTGCCGCTGGTACCGCTTGCGCAGCCGGAGGCACCGCCACCGTCCGCCCGCCGAACCGACACGATCAGTCGAGCCCGCACCGTCGACAGGGCTGGCGTCATCCGGTCAACTGGCGTCCCGAACCGACCCCGACGAGGAGACGCACCGTGAAGCTCGCGACCATTCAGACCACGAACGGCCCCCGACCGGTCGGCGTCGATCTCGACGGGGCCACGCCGCGATTCGTGGATCTCCTCGCCGTCGATGCGACACTCCCGACGACCGTGCGAGACCTTTTGGAGTCGGGCGACGGAGTCGCACGCGCACGAGCGGCGTTCGAGAAGGGGCAGGAGGCTGGCACGTTCGTCGAGGGCACACTGCTTGCGCCGATTCCGGAGCCGGGCAAGGTCGTCTGCATCGGTCTGAACTACCGCGACCACGCCGAGGAGACCGGGGCGAAGATCCCGACCGAGCCGGTCGTCTTCAACAAGTTCCCGCAGTGCGTCGTCGGGCCGGAGTCACCCGTCGTGCTGCCGGCCGCGTGCAAGACCGTCGACTACGAGGCGGAACTCGTCGTCGTCGTCGGGAAGTCCGCGAAGTGCGTCTCGAAGGCGGACGCCCTCGACTGCGTCGCCGGCTACACCTGCGGGAACGACGTCTCCTCCCGCGACTGGCAGAAGGGCCGACCCGGCGGGCAGTGGCTCCTGGGCAAGACGCCCGACACCTTCGCCCCGACCGGACCGTGGCTCGTCACGGCCGACGAGATCGCCGACCCCCACGACCTCGGCGTGAAGCTCCGCCTCAACGGCGAGACGATGCAGGACGGCTCGACGAAGGAACTCATCTTCGGCGTCGACGAACTGATCGCCCACCTCACGCAGCTCTTCACGCTGCAACCCGGCGACCTGATCTTCACCGGCACCCCCCCCGGCGTCGGCATGGCCCGCACCCCGCCCGTCTGGATCAAGCAGGGCGACCGCATGGAGGTCGAGATCGACGGCCTCGGCGTGCTGGGGAACCCGGTCGAGGCGGAGTGAATCGGCCGTCGCGACCACGCACTACTCGTCGGCAGTCCCGATCCTCCACAACCGGATCGAGTTTCCGAGAGCACATGCCAAGAGGGAGCCGTCCGGCGAGAAGACAACTTGCCGAATGCCCTCCTTGCCGGGCGGTACGTCGACTTCGACCGCCGCCAACTCCGCCCAGTCGGGTGTTCGGTGGACAGTGAACTCGTCGTCCTCCGCTGTGACAAGCGCCGCTCCATCGGGCGAGAAGGCCAGCACCTTCACGCTGTACTCCCCCGGTGCCTTCGTCGCCTCCCACGTCTTCGTGTCGAAAACCTCGACCTGGCCGAAGAGGTAGCGATTGACAAACAGTTTCCCGTCAGGTGAGAAGACGAACCTGCCCCTGTGCTCGTCGATGTGTGGTCCTTGGACCTCCTTGTCCTTCTCCCAAGACTCGGTGCTCCACATACGGAGGAAACCGACATCGGGGTCCCCCATTTCGTCCTCGACGGGTTCGGTCGTCACGAGGTGTATTCCGTCGGGCGTGAACGCGAGACGTGTGCGTCCCTCGAATCCCGACTCGAACTCGCCGGTGACTTTGCCGGTATCCTTCGAGATCGCCTTGACCGTGCCGCCATTTCCGCAGAGCACGATCATCGACTCGTCCGGCGAGACGACGACAGAGGGAAAACCGACGTTGTAGTACTCGTTGAACAACTCCTCGCCGTCGGCGATCCGGAACTTCTTGAATCGGGAACCGGTCGGAGTGCGGTCCCAAACGACAACGGCCTCGTCGTCGTCGACGAACAAGCCGTCGTCGGCGCTCGCGGGCCTGCCGCCGAATAGCTCGCCGATCGCGGGAACCACCTCGGCCGGCTGCCAGTCCTTGGTCGTCCAGACCTGGGTCAGCCCGTCTTCGCCAACCGTGAGCGCCTTGTCGCCCGTCTTCGAGAACCGAATGAACTGGCGTCCCGTGAGTGTCGCCACCGGTTCGAGGACCCAAGGCTCGGGCGCGGCGAGCTCCGCCGGCGAGTCCTGATCGAACGACGGCTCGTCGTCGGGCGCAGAGTGTTGGTCCGTCGTCGTCTCGTCCGTCGGAGCCGGCGCGCGGCCGGTGTCCGGATCGGGACCGCCGCACCCAACGAAGAACGCGGCGAGGAGGAAGAAGAAGACTAGAGGCTGCGTGAGGCGCGACATCTGGCGGCCTCCCAAGGTTGGTCGAACGTGCGTTCAGACTACCGGGACCGACCGCCTCAGAACAGTTCCTCGATCACCTTCCCCTTGCCGCCGCCGTCTTTCACGAGCTTGTGGGGCTGGGCCTCGTTGGTCCAGTACTCGTGCTCGGGGTCGAAGCCCTGGACGTGGCAGAAGGTGAGGAACAGGTCCTGCACGCCGAACGGCTTGTCGCTGACGTCGATGCCGTCCTTGTCCGTCGCGCCGACGACGCGGCCGGGCTGCACGCCGCCGCCGGCGAAGGCGACCGGCCAGCCCTTGGCGTAGTGGTCGCGGCCGCCGTCCTTCTTGATCTTCGGCGTGCGGCCGAACTCGCCCATCCAGACGACGAACACGTCGTCCAGCATGCCCCGCTGCTCGAGGTCGGTGACGAGCGTCGCGAAGCCGGGGTCGGCCTCGCCGCAGAGGTTGGGCGTGTCGCGGAAGCCGTTGCCGTGCGTGTCCCAGCCGGCGTCGTAGGCGTCGCCGTGGCTGAAGACCTCGACGAAGTGCACGCCGGTCTCGACGAGCCTGCGGGCGAGCAGGCAGCCCTGGCCGAAGTTCGTGCGGCCGTACTCGTCACGCAGCGTGCCCGGCTCGTCGTCCAGCGAGAACGCCTTCAACTTCGGGCTCGTGACGAAGCGGGTCGTCTGCTCGTAGACGTCCTGCTTGTCCTTTACGTCCTTCTTGCCGCCGGTGCGGGCGAACTCCGCGTCGAGAGCGTCGGCGAGGGCGAGGCGGCGGCGGAGCACCTCCTCGGGCACGGTCGGGATCACCTCCTCGGGCAGCGTGCCGGGCTCCTTGATCCAGAACCGCTCGAACTTCGCCCCCAGCACGCCGGCGTTGATGTCGCGGGTCTTGATCCGCGGCTTGCCGATGCGGACGAAGCCGGGCAGGTCGAAGCTCGCCTCGTACCGCTCGTGGGCCGTCAGGCTGCCCCACGCGGGGTAGGCGATGGTCGGGTTCAGGGCGTAACCGGACTTCATCAGCTTGATGGCCCGGAAGTGGTCCGCCTCGCCGGTGCTCATCGAGAGGACGAAGCTGATCTTGTCGGCGATGCTGGCGACCTTCGGCCAGTACTCGGCGAACTGCACGCCCGGGATGGCCGTGTCGATCGCCTTGGCCGGGCCCTGGTTCTTCGAGCCGATCTTCGGGTTGAAGGTCTCGAACTGGCTTGGGCCGCCGTCCATCCAGAGCAGGATCATCGCCTTGCCCTGCTTCTGCAGCTCCTTGGCGTGGGCGATCATCATGTCCCGCCAGCCGAGCTGCATCACCCCGGCCGCCCCGCCGGCGACGGTGAGCTGCTTGACGAAGTCCCGCCGCGAGACGAAGCCGTTCTTGTTGACGCGAACGTCGAGGAAGGGAGAGATCATGGCTGCTCTTCTCGGTTCGGTTGTGGTGGAAGCGTGTGCACCTGGCGACCTCGTGGGTCGGGGGCCTACTTCCGCGTCGTGAACTCGGCCGTGTTCAGCAGGCTCCAGAGGACGTCCTCGAAGGCCCGGCCGCGGTCGTCGACCGACTGCACGTGCGACAGGACGATCTCGCGTTCGCCGCTGGTCGGCCGGCGGGCGAGGACGCGCTCGAACAGCGTCTCGACGACCTTCGCGTCGTCCTGCTCCTCGGCGACCAGCTTCGCCAGCATGGTGCCGCTGTCCGGGGCGGCGCTCACCTGGGCCTGCACTTGGGCGTCGTTCATCAGGAACATCGCCTGGGTCATCGTGCGGGAGATCCACGCGTCCGGGAAGGACGGGTCGTAGCCGAAGGCCTCGTTGACGAGGTCGCGGGTGCTCTTCGGCGGGATCGGGAACCGGACGGCCTTCGTCTTCTTGCCGATCGGCGGCTTCACGTTCGGCAGTTCGATGGCCGCCTCGAGCGAGTCGAATACCTCGTCTCCGCGGAGCAGCTTCGTCGCGGCCGACGTGAACGGCTTGTCGTCCGCGGACGTCGTGGCGACCTCCATCTCGAGCGGCCGCTGGTAGGCACGGCTCAGCACGATCGCCCGGAAGACGGCCTTCGTGTCGAAGCCGCTGGCGACGAAGTGGTCCGCGAGGGCGTCCTGCAGTTCACCGAGCACCGGCTCGGCGTCCTGCCCCATGTCGTCGACCGGGTCGTAGAAGCCGCGACCCATCAGGCGGGCCCAGACGCGGTTGACGTAGCTGCGGGCGAAGTGGCCGTTGTCGCCGTCGACGAGCCAGTAGCCCAGCCGGGTGCGGCGTTCGACGTCGCTCAGCCCGAGGTCCTGAGAGTCGCCGCCCAGCACGGTCGGCTTCATCATCTCCTTGGAGCCCGGCATGCGGTGCTCCTTCTTCGGGTCGCTGCCGATCGAGATCTGCAGGCTGTCGTTCTGCGGGACGGAGACCTTGGCCCGCACGAAGAAGGCCGCCATCCCGTGGAACACCTCCTGCGGCATGTCCACGAACGGGTGGTCGTGGCACTGGGCACAGGCGATCTTCACGCTGAGGAAGACGCGCGTCGTCTCGCCGGCGATGCGGTTCGGCTCGCCCTGGTGGAAGCCGATGAACGTGCCCGCCGGGTCGTCCTGCACCTTGCCGACCGGCGTCATCATGCGGAACGCGATCTCGTCCCAGCCGGTGTCCTCGTTCAGCCGCTCGGCCATCCACTCCTTGAAGGCCGTGTAGTTCAGGTAGGTCAGTTGCGGCTCGGGCGTCCGCATGGCGATGGTGTCGCTCCAGTAGTTCGCCCAGTTGGCCCCGTACTCCGGGCTGGCGAGCAACCGGTCGACCGCCTTCTCCCGCTTGTCGACGCTCTCGTCGTCGAGGAACGACCGCAGTTCGTCGACGGTCGGCTGACGGCCCACGAGGTCGAGCGTGACGCGGCGGAGGAACCACGCGTCGTCGACGACCGGGGCCTCCTTCTCGCTGCTGCCGGCGGCCACCAGGATCTCGTCGATCCGCTCGGCCGTCAGCGAGGCGACGTTCCGCTCGACCGACGGCCGCGTGAAGTCCGGACGTTTCGGCGGGGGCGGGGTCGGCTTCTTGTCCTTCTGGGCGACCGGGGCCGGCTTCGCCGCCTTCTCCTTCTCGAGGGCCACCTTGAACTCCGCCGGCGAGAGCAGTCGCACGGCGTCCACGATGACGTGCCCCTTCGTCCCCTTCGTCTCGATGAGCACCTCGACGACGCCCGCCTCGAGCGAGAACTCGCCCAGCGGTTGGTAGCCGGTCCCCAGCTTCGGCTTCGGCGACTGGTCGAGCTTGACGGTGACCGGTCCGCCGGCCGCCTGGATCGTCACCGGGACCTGCTTCTCGCGGCTGCCGCCCGGCGTGTAGGACACGAGCAACTGGTACGGCCCGCCCTTCTCCACGTCGAGCCGGTACTTGGCGGACTTCTCGCCCTTGCCGGCCATGTCGTCGTGCCGGTAGCCGTTGCCGGTGAAGCCGGCGACGTGCGTGCTCGACTTCCACTCGCCGACCAGTTCGGCCTGGTCGTCGTCGACGACGATGCCGGTCAGCTTGGCGGCTTCGAACTGGGCGGAGGCGGCGGCCGGAAGCAGGGCCACGAACGCGGTCAAACAGGCGAGTCGAGCGAGCACGGCGGTCTCCTGTCGTGGTGTCGCGGCGAGGCACGACACGGGCGGGACGACGGGTGGTGGGAGATCCGAGGATCCTCCCCATCATCGGACTCCCCAGAGTACCCGGAACAGCCTCGTTGGGTCAAATCCCATCGGCCGATTCGTGCGCGTTTGCCGAACCCGTACGACACTCTGCAACCGGCCGTCTCGCCGAAGTTTGCGGCGATTTCGACTGCTTGACCCCCTTTCCCGACGGTCCTATACTCGCCGCCTTGGTCTGTCGGAACGACCCTGCGTCTCGAACCGTCCCGAACACCCGGTCTGCGCGATGAAGTCTGAAGAGCGACACCGCCTGCAAGAGAACGAACTCGAACGAGTGGGCCAGCAGGCGAAGGCGTGGTTCGAACAGCACGGGATGAAGGTCCTGATCGGCGTCTGCGCCGTGGCGATCGTCGCCGCCATTGCCTTCTACGCCATGCGGTCGATGGAGGCCTCCTCCGCCCGCGGCTGGGCCGAACTCCGGACCGCCATGCTCGCCGACCAGCAGTCCGACTACCCGACGGAGCTGCTGACCGTCTGGCGGAACTACCCGAACGCACCGGTCGGGGCGTGGGCCGTGCTCCACAGTGCCGAGCTCCGCCTGCAGCGCTTCTCGTTCCAGCAGTTCGAGGACCGCGGGCAAAGCGACCTGGAACTCTCGAACGACGACCCGCAGGCCCCCGGCGTCGTCGAGCAGTTCCGTGCCGCCCTCACGCACCCGGCCTCCCCGGACGACGTGCAGGAACGAGCCCTCTACGGACTCGCCACCACCCTCGAAATCCTCTCGGACGGCAGCAAGGAGAAGACCGAGGAGGTGATCGACGTCTACCAACGCCTGCTCGACCGCTTCGGCGACGGTGTCTACGCCCCCATCGCCACCCGGCGAATCGAACAGCTCGAGCAGGAAGGGACCACCGAGTTCTACGCCTGGTTCCGCGACCAGAACCCCAACCCCGACGACGAGATCGACCGCGGCCCCACCGACGGCTTCGGCGGCACGCTTCCGGCCATCCCGTCCGACCTGCGTCTGAAGCCCGAACTCGCCACGTCCGACACCGAGACCACCGAGCCGAGCGGCCCGGCTCTCGTCGCCCCCGGCAGTGGCGACTCCGAGCCCGGCGGCGAGGATCCCGCGGGCGACGACGAGACGACGCCGGACACCGAAGGCGGCGAACCGTCCGGGTCCGAGACGCCCGCTCCCGAGAGCAGCGACTCCGAGTCCCCATGACGGCCGACGGCGACGCCCCGCCGCTCGAGGAGTCGGACGACACGCCCGAAGTCCCGGCCGACCTCGCGGACGCTCCCGTCGATCTCACCGTCGAGTCCCGCGCCCACGGCTGGCGGCTCGACCACTACCTCCAACGGCTGTTCCCCAACTACAGCCGCGAGCTCTTCAAGAAGGCGATCGGCCAGGGAGCCGTCCTCGTCAACGGGCTGGAGGCGAAGCCCTCCCGGCGGCTACGGGTGAACGACGCTCTCTCCGTTCGCCTCCCGGAGAAGCCGGACGACTCCATCCAGCCGGAGGAGATCCCGCTCAACGTCCTCTACGAGGACGAGTCGCTCGTCGTCATCGACAAGCCGGCCGGGCTCATCGTGCATCCCGGCAAGGGGAACTACGGCGGCACGCTCGCCAACGCCCTGCAGTTCCACTTCGACCAGCTCAGCGACGTCGCCGGCCAGCACCGCCCCGGCATCGTCCACCGCCTCGACCGCGAAACCTCCGGCGTGCTCGTCGTCGCCAAGGACAACCGCGTCCACGAGAAGCTCAGCCGGCAGTTCGAGGAGCGGACCGTCGAGAAGCAGTACGTCGCCATCGCGACCGGCGAGATCGAGTTCGACAGCGACTGGATCGAGACGCACGTTCGCGTCCACCGCGGCAAGCGGGAACGAATGGAGATCTGCGACGCCCGCGACGACGCCCGCGAGGCGGTCACGTTCTACAAGGTCGCCGAGCGGTTCCGCGGGTACACCCTCGTCGATCTGTTCCCGAAGACGGGCCGCACGCACCAGCTCCGCGTGCACCTCGAACACCTCGGCCACCCGATCGTCGCCGACCAACTCTACGGCGGCGGCCGCCGCCTCAAGCGGATCGACCTGCTCCCCCCCGACGCGTCCACCTCGCAGGAGGACGAACGGACCCTGATCCACCGCCAGGCCCTGCACGCCCGCAAGCTCACCTTCGCCCACCCCGAGAGCGGCGAGTCGATGACATTCGAGGCGAACTTGCCGACCGACATGCAGAGAACCCTCGACGCGTTGCGCGAACTGCGTGGCAGTTGAACCACAGAGACACGGAGACACGGAGGTTTTCGCTCCGACGTCCGGCGGTCGGCTCCAAACTCGCTCGGCACGAAGCGGCGTCGGAGGACTCTTGGGATCATCGCGTTGGCCGGAATCCCGCTACGTTGCGATGATCCCCCTTGTCTCGACGGTGGACGCAGTCAACGATCTCTGTGACCCCTGCGTCTCCGCGGTTCAAACCAAAACGTCGCCAACCAAACCCATGCCCGAGTTCGAGTACTCCCAGTTCGCCGGTGACGAGGACGGCTTCGCGCCGCAGTCGGCGGACAAGCTCTTCGACCAGCTCGCCGAGTACGTCGTCGAGTACGGCGAGCGGATCCTTGAGAACCTCGACGACTGGCAGGACGAGAATCCCGAGCTCGTCGACATGCTGGTCAAACAGGGATACGTCGAGCAGGACGCGGACGGGAAGTGGGTCGTCACGCCGAAGGGACTGCGAAGGGTCGAGAACAAGGCCTTGGAGGAACTGTTCGACGTCCGCCGCAAGGACTCGCTCGGCCGGCACGACACCGAGTTCCGCGGGGCCGGGCAGGTGCTACACGAGGAGTCCAAGCCGTACGAGTTCGGCGACCCCGTCTCCAACCTCAACGTCCACCAGACGCTGAAGAACGCCCTCGTCCGGCAGGGGGGCGGGACGCCCATCCACGTCACCGAGGACGACTTCGTCGTTCACGACACGGAGTACCAGACCAGCTGTGCCACCGTCGTCCTCCTGGACATGTCCGGCAGCATGACCCGCTACGGCAAATTCGGGGCGGCGAAGAAGGTCGCCATGGCGCTCCAGTCGCTCGTCCGCGGCAAGTACCAGGGGGACTTCCTGCAGATCGTCGGCTTCTACACCTACGCCACGCCGCTGTCGGAGCGGGACCTGCTCCGCTGTGCCCCCAAGCCGGTCAGCATCTACGACCCCCGGGTCCACCTGCGGATCAACCTGGACAACCCGCCCGGCTTCGTCCCGGAGCACTTCACCAACATCCAGGCCGGCCTGCAGTTCGCCCGGCGGATCCTCAGAAGGCAGCCGCAGGCGAACAAGCAGATCATCACGATCACGGACGGCGAGCCGACCGCCCACGTGGAGGGCCGGGACGTGGTGCTGATCTACCCCCCCAGCGAGAAGACGGCCCGCATCACGCTCGGCGAGGCGAAGCGGTGTGCCAACGAGGGTCTGCACCTCTCGAGCTTCGCCCTCGTCGAGGACTACTTCTACACGAGCCTCGTCAACTTCGTGGAACAGATGGCCCAGGTCTCCGGCGGCATCGCCGCGTACTGCAACGCCCACGACCTCGGCAACATGGTCGTCGACAGCTTCGTGGGCGGAAGACGCAAACGCCGAGCGATGTGACGAAGGGCAGGTCAAGCCCCCGCCTGACGACGCCTCGGATCGAGCGGCCCTGCAGGCGTGCGGTGCTCGAGTGCATCCGACGACCGCAAGAGCTGGCCGAGCCCGCAGCGCCTCCGCGAAGCCCGGCCTGCGGCTCGCCGCCCCCCCACTGGGTCTTCTCTCCGGTCCAGACCCGACCAACCCGCGAGGACGCTCGTTGATCCGTGGACGGATGCCAGATAGTCTCTAGGCGGCGTTCAAATCGCTGCACTGCCAAATCGAGGCCGAAGTGGCGGGAGTTTCGACTACGCTGCGGTGCGTCCGCTGCTCGACATGCCCCCGCCTTCCTCGGAACATGTCTGGATACGCTTCCGCTCGCCGAGCCTAGAGGGAACCGATCCGATGAGAGTCCCTTCCCTTGCCGTCATTGCTGGCATCGCGGCCTTGGCGGCCACCTCTTGCGTGGCGTCCGCCCAAACCGAGGGTGCCAGACTTGGGCTACCATTGGACGAGAAGAAGCTGCAAGCCCAGTGGCGCAACTTGAGTGACGAGCAAGCTGGGCCAATCGTTCTCCGCAATATGCGCGGTCTGGTGCGAGCGATGCACAAGTATCACGATGCACACGGTGCTCTGCCCCCAGCCGTCGTTCCGAACCCCAACTTGTCTCCGGAAAGGCGTCTAAGTGGTCTCGTGTTGCTGCTTCCGTTTCTCGACGCCACGGATTTCCCGAAGGCTGGGAAAGTTGGTCCGCGGTTCTTCGACCGTCGATTGTCCGCCATGGCCAAGACGCTTCACGAGACAATCGACTTGCAGAAGGCGTGGGATGACCCCGTGAACCTCAAGGCTGCGCGAACCGTAGTTCCCGCCTTTCTCTCTCCAGACAGCGGTCCCTTCCGCGACAGGAACGGCTTCGCTGTCTCGCATTTCGCGTTCGTACGCGGTGCCAACGGCAAAGACGACGGTGCATTCAACGAGACCGTCGGAGTCACTTATCTCAAAGGGGACAAGATCATTGCCGACGGAACAGTCAACACATTCGCATTGGGACAGGTCAGGGATGAACTTGGGCCTTGGACCGCCGCGGGGTTTTCAACAGCTCGTCATGCATATCATCCGTCGGATAGCTTCACAGCACCGACCTTCGGTAGCCGGTACGATGGCGGCTGCTACTTTGTGAACTGCGACAGTGTCGCATACTTTCTCGACATTGACAGGACCGGTGCCCGGACGTTTCACGCCCTGGCGACTCGGTCTGGAGGGGAGTTTGTTGATCGCTCGGCGCTGCCGCGATACAAGTCGGCGATGGAATGGCATCGGGCACGATGACTGCCAACCCCGGGTCTTCCCTACTGTCCGGTCCCGGCCACCCCGCCGCCACTTGCCGAACATGCAACGGCGCCCACGGGAAGCACACTCCCACGAACGCGATGATCTGATAGGCTTCGGTGCCCGACCCTTCGGAGCAGAGCCTTGAACTCATTGCTGTTGCTTGCCCTCGCCGGCGTCCCCACCACGGATCGAGTCCCTACCGACTTCTCAGCGGTCCGGGTCGAGGTCGTGGCGGGCGAGCACTCCGCGAGCGACGATCCCGAGTACATCATCACGACCCCGCAGGTGCGACTTGCCAGACCGTGTCACGGCGCGGTCCTGGTCAGGTGGGTCACTCATTCGCGTGTAGCAGTCGCCATGTACTCACAGACGGGAAAGGTAGCGATCGACTACTTCGACGTGCACAGCGGACGCTTGTTGTTCGTCGAGCAGAAGTGGGCGTTTCGGCCGCGATGACTCCGGGCGACGGCTGGGTTCACCCACCCTCGGCACCACCATCCCGCCCCGTCATGCGGAACTGCAGCTCCAAGCCGGCGGAGTCACCGACCAACCCACCAGCTCCCCGCCCGAAGCAGGAACGCTGAAGTCGCTACTCGACGAAGGACCGTGCGAGACTGCCCTGGGGATTTCAGAGGCTGGGCCCCAACACTATCCGCCCACCCGTGGTCGGCCTGCTGCTCGAATCTTGTTGCTCGGTGAGCGCACGCCGGGTAGCCTCGATTGCTCCGGTGAGGTAGTCGGTCGAAAAGGGGGCGCGGATGGCGCAGATAGTCACAGTTCTCGGCCACCTGAACGTTGCGAATCGACTCACCGATGAGGCGAAGGAGGCGATCCAGACGTACGTGGATGAGCACCGCGCCCTGAAGATCGAGCTCCGGAAGTCCGTGTCGGTGAGCAACGGAAACGCTGGAGACCACCCGGAGATTCCCACCGAGTGGGACGTCGAGCTGCGAATCGACTTGGCCTCTCCTCGCGCCGGAGCTCACGGAGGCGTCGAATGCCCCCATGCACAGGTAACCGACGCCTTGCGGCACGGCGGCCCGGCGAAGTGGAGCGTCGCAACGGACCGAGAGGCGGGTGGCCAGTCGATCACAAGGCCGCATGTCAACTACGATCGGAAGAGGGTTCCCGAGACGTACGCCCTCAACAGCGTGGAAACGGCTCAGATCTGCCGATCGACGACGGCTCTGCCACACGGGGTACTCATGTGGCTCCACGACACTTTGCGGGGCCACCTGGCCTGACTCGCCACGTGCCGGCCCTTCCTCGCTGGGAACACCCTCGCTGGCGGCGGGGTGGCCGGGTCTGGACCGTTGGGAGGACCCGGGACTCGGCTCGATCGCGACGCGTCGAACGACCACTCCGGCGAAACGGTCCGGCTTGAAGCCGATCCTCGGCTGGCCGCGTGCCGTCGGCGGTCGGCCCCGGGGCTGGGGGCGGCCTCGGTGTGCGGGTCGCGTTCGTCGTGAGGTGGACGCGCCGACGAGCTCCGTCTCGGTCGGCGCGCCCGACTCACACGGACCATGGATGGTTTCGACGTGCGGCCGCGGACGGCGTGAGATGAGGGGGCGGCGTACTGGTCGCGCGGGCGCGAGTGCCACCCGGCTGTCGCTTGGCGGCCGGGTCCCTTTCCAACGTGGGGAGACCTCGGGTTCGGTGTCGTCGGCGATTCGTCCGGGGGCCCACGCCGAGACCTTCGTGCTCGGCCGGCTCGTCGCACGCCGGGGGGGATCGCGGTAGACTCGTCGAGAACCAACCGGACCGTGGAGCCGCGTATGTCGTCGAGTCGTCGAGAGTTCATCGCCGGGTCGTTGGCCTCGGCGGCCGTGATGGCCGCTCAGGGAGGTGTCGTGACCGCAGCCGACGAGAAGCCCGTTGTCGCCGAGTCCAAGCCGGAGCGGAGGCCGAACCGGATCGGGGTCTCGACCTACTCCTACTGGCGGTTCCGGAACGCCGAACTCCGGCCGATCGAGAAGTGCATCGACCTCGCGGCCGAGACCGGCTTCGACGGGGTCGAGATCCTGCACCGGCAGATGACCGACACCTCGAACGCCGCCTGCCAGCGGATCAAGCAGCGGGCCTTCTCGCACGGGCTCGACCTGATGGGCTTCTCCACCCACCAGGGGTTCGTCACGCCGAAGGAGGAGGTCCGGAAGAAGAACGTCGAGCACACCGAGGAGTGCATCGAACTCGCCTACCGCCTCGGCATCCCGACGATCCGCGTGAACACCGGCACCTGGGGCACCTCCAAGAGTTTCGACGACCTGATGGCCAACAAGGGCTTCGAGCCCACGCTCCCCGGCTTCACCGAGGACGACGGCTTCGGCTGGGTGATCGACTCCTACGAGAAGCTGCTGAAGAAGGCCGAGGAGTGCGGCGTGGTGATGGGCCTGGAGAACCACTGGGGGCTGGGCCGGACGGCGAGGGGCGTGCTCCGCGTAGTCGAGGCGATCGACTCGCCGTGGTTGCAGACGACGCTCGACACGGGGAACTTCCTCGAGGACCAGTACGAGCAGATGGACGCCATTGCCCCGCACGCCGTGCTCGTGCAGGCGAAGACCTACCACGGCGGTGGCACCTGGTACACACTCGACATCGACTACGACCGCGTCGCCAAGCTGCTCGCCGAGCACGACTACCGCGGGTACGTCTCGCTGGAGTTCGAGGGGGAGGAGGACTATCGGACCGCCATCCCGAAGAGCCTCGCCACGTTGCGGAAGGCGTTCGGCGGAAACGCTTGATGGCCACACCCGACGACGGACGGGCACTCCTCCTGGCCTTGGCCGCGGGGGAACTACCGCTGGGCGTGTACGCCGACTGGCTCGAGGAGTCGGGGCACCAGAACGCGGGCGGGGTACGCTGGCTCGCCGGGCACGACAAGTTCCCGGCGAACGTCGACGACCAATGGACGTGGCACAACGTCTTCTCGCCGTTCGTCGTGGCGAACACGTCGATCCTGCCGTACGACGTGTGGGAGCGTGCGAACGAATCGCACACGATGATCGAGTCCGCGTTGGACGACGCCTCAACGGCGCTTCGTTTGTCGGGGCGCCTCCAGTCAGCACCACGAACCGAGGACAATTGAGCGTGACCGGAGACTTCGAGAGCAAGGTCGTCGTGGTGACCGGGGCCGCGAGCGGGATCGGGCGGGCGACGGTGATCGCCTTCGCGGAGGCCGGGGCGAAGGTCGTCGCGGCCGACGTGGTGCATCACGACGAGAACGCCGGGCGGTTCGACGAGTTGGGGATCGAGGCGGTCGACTGTGACGTTCGTGACCTCGCCGTGCTGCAGCGGACGATCGACGGCGCGGTCGAACGGCACGGCCGGCTGGACGTGCTCGTCAACAACGCCGGCGTGCAGCTCGTCAAGCAGATCACCGAGATCAGCGAGGCGGAGTGGGACCAGGTGATGGGCGTGAACCTGAAGGCGGCGTTCTTCGGGACGAGCTACGCCGTCCGCCACATGCAGCGGCAGGGGGGCGGGGCGATCGTGAACAACGCGAGCAACGCCGGCCTGCTGCCGCGGGCCCACGACCCGCTCTACTCGACCAGCAAGCTGTCGCTCGTCGGCATGACGAGGAGTCTCGCCCTCTGCCACTCGAAGGACCGCATCCGCGTCAACTGCGTCTGCCCGGGGCCGGTCGGCGGGACGGAGATGTACGAGAGCGAACTCCGGCTCGCCGCCGACGTGGAGGCTCAGCGGAAGAAGTCGATCGAGGCCTCGCCGCTCGCCCGGGCGTTCGACCGTGCGATCACGACGGAGGAGGTGGCCGCTTCGATCCTGTACCTCGCGAGCGACGCGGCCTGCATGGTCACCGGGACGGCGATCGCGATCGACGGCGGCAAGTCCCTGGGCGTGCCGCCGAAGACCGACTGACGGCCGAAGCCGTTACTTCCAGCGGTAGACGGCCATCGCCTTCAGCTCGCGGACGAAGACGTGGTCGTCGCAGACGGCGAGGTGGGCCCAGGTGGACTCCTCGGAGACCTTGCGGCGGTCGATCTCCTCGTACTCGTCGGGGTTCGCCTCGATCAGCACGAGCTCGCCGTCGTTGGTGAGGGCGAGGATGCGGTTGCCGTTCGCGACCATGCTCCAGTACTTGCCCATCGGCCCGGTCGTCCAGGTCGACTGGCCGGTCGCGAGGTCGATGCAGGTGAACCGCTCGTTACGGAGGTGCAGGTAGGCGTGGTTGCCGATGACGACCGGGGAGGACATGTACCCCTCGGTCTTCTGCTTCCAGGTCTCGGTCGCCTCGAGCGTGCCGGCGTTCTCGTCCTTCGCGACGTCGAACAGGAACGCTCCGCCACCGTAGGACGACGTGAAGACGCTGCCGTCGTGGACGGTCGGCGTGAGGATGTTCATGCCGCGGAACGCGGGGATCTTCTGCGTCCACAGGGCCTTGCCGTCTGCGGGATCGACGCCGGCGAGCGTCGTCCGGGTCTGGACGAGCAGCTGTTCCCTGCCGGCGAGCTTCTCGATGACGGGCGAGCTGAAGGCGCTGCCGAACATGCCGCCGCCGTCCTTCAGCTTCTGCCAGACGATCTTGCCCGTCTTCTTCTCCAGCTTCGTGAACGCCTCGCCGGCCTGGACGTAGACGTGGTCGCCGTGGACGAGCGGCGAGCAGACGAAGCCGAACGCGGGGACCTTGGTCTTCAGGTCGGCGACGAAGTCCTTCCGCCAGACGACCTTGCCCGTGGCGGCGTCGAGGCAGACGAGCACGTCCTTCATGCCGGCGACGTACAGCCGTTCGCCGTCGTAGGCCGGGGTGGACCGAATCCAGTCGCCGTTGGCTCGGGCGAAGAACGGCACGCTCATCGCCCCCGCCCACGACTGCTTCCAGACCTCCTTGCCCGTGTCCCGCTCGAGGGCCCGGACGACCTCGTTCTCCTTGTCCACCGTCTCGGTCACGAACACGTGGTCCGTTGAGACGATCGGCCCGGAGTAGCTCGGCCCCAGTTCGACTCGCCAGACCTGCTCCAGGTGCTCGCCCTCCAGCCTCTCCGGCCAGGTCGCCGCCTCGATGCGGGCGTCGCGGTTCGGGCCCCGCCACTGCGGCCACTCGGCACGCTCGGCAGCGGTCAGGACGGAAGCCGACAGGCAGACGAGCAGGAACGCGATCGGGCAGCGTGACATGGGAGTCTCCGTGAGAGGAACGGCCGATTGTTCACCATTCGGTCTTCCTGACCAGTCCCCCGGCGACTACTCGGCCCGAAATCTCTTCAGCTGGTCGCGGTAGTGCTCGCCACGCGGATCCATGGCGACGCAGCGTTCGGCGAGTGCGACCGCCTCGTCACGGTCGCCCCGTTGGAAGTGAACCTCGGCCAACGTGTCCAGGTAGGCCACGCTGTCGGGTTCGGCTGCGACGGCCTGCCGGGCGTGCTTCAGGGCCTCGTCGAGACGTCGGCTGCACTTCGCGTTCAGCCACGCGAGGTCGTTCTGGGCCCCGGCGTTCTCCGGGAAGTCCTCGGCCCGGCGGAGTGCGTCCGCGTGGACGAGGTCGAACACCGCGTCGGCCTCCCTCTCGTGCTCCTTCTCCTCCAGCACCGGCACGAGTCGCAGGGCGAGTTCGATGTTGCCGGGCCAGACGGCGTGCGCCCGTCGGGCCTCGTCCATCGCCTCTTCGATCCGGCCTGCCTGCACGAGACCGCGGGCACGAACCCGGCGGGCCAGGTGGCCGACGGCGAGGTACCGCCGCACCTCGGTGTACGCGGAGTTCGTCTTCACGAAGTGCACGAGGTACTGCTGCCAGTAGTCGGCGGCCCGGAGCGGCTCGTCGTCGCTGAGCGCGTTGCCGAAGCGGGCGAAGGTCAGCTGAACGGCCCAGGCGTTCTCGCCCTCGAACTCGCTCTGCGACCCGATTCGCAACACGATCTCCCAGTCCCGCTTCGCCTCCTCGACGAAGCCCCGGTCGACGAGGTCGCTCGCCCGCGTGCTCCGCAGGCCGAGGTTCCCGAGGGGCAGCAACCGGGACCGCGCGACGAGTTTCTTCCCCTGTTCGACCTGACCGGCCTCGACCAGCGCCAGCCAGTGCAGCATGGGGGCGAGGACGTCGGCGCGGTTCGCCTCGGCGGCCCGTTCGTAGAACCGGGCCCCCCCCGTCCAGTCCTTCGCCTTCGCCTCGACGTCGCCCGCGAAGACCAGCTGCGTGCTGCCGGCCGATCCTGCGACGACCGGGGCGAAGCACTTCGCCGCCAGCTCGTACTCCCCGCGGTCGTACGCGATCTCGGCGGCCGCCTTGATCCACCGCAACCGGACCGCGGAGTCCTGCTGCCGTTCCCCGAAGTTCGCGAGCGACTCGCAGATCGCCGCGAGTTCGTCGTCCGGCGACCGTCCGCCGAGCACGTCGTCGGCCCACTCCAGCGACTCGACCGCGGACTCGTCGAGGCGTTCCTCGATCACGCGTCGTCGACGCGACCACCACAGGGCGAAGACCGTCGCCTCACGGTCGTCGAACAGCGGGCCGAGGATGCGTGGGTCGCCGTCCTCCTTCAACTTGAGCAGCAACTCGGTCGCCACCTCGAAGGCGACGGAACGGTCGCCGATCTCGCCTGCCACCTGGACCACGGAGTACTGCCGGGCGACCTGCGGGTTCTCGGCGACACGCCGGATCCGTTCGAGCAGCGGCGTTCCGGCCTTCCGCCCGCGGGCCCGGACCACCTCGCGCAGCACGACGATTCCCCGTGCGACCGCGGCCTGCAGCTTGTTCGGGTTGCCGCCCGCTGCGGCCACCTCGTCGTCGAACCACTTCTCGACCGTCCGCAGCGGCGGGTCGGCCTCCGCTGCCTCCGCGGGGTTCAGGGCGACTCCGAGATCTGCAAACGCCCGCCGGTACCGGCCGCGGGCGCACTCCAGTTCGAACGCCGCCAGCGAGGAAGGCAGGCCACGGAACACCTCGACGGCATCGTCCGTTCGTTCGGCCAGCAGCAACGCCTCGGCGGAGACCCAGCGACGTTCGGGGTGTTCGTTCGCGTGCTTCTGCAGTTCCCCGGCTGCTTTCTCCAGGCCGGTGTCGTCACCGGCGAGTCGGGCGAACACGGCACGGAACCCGAGTTGCTCGTAGCCCGGGTCGCCGGGCACCCACGCCTCCTCGGCGAGAGTCGCCCAGTCGCCGCTGCGGAGGGCGACCTCCTGCACCAGCCCCTTGTCGTCCGCGGCGTCGAGGTACTTCGTGGTCACCGCGACGTTGCCGGCCGCGAGGTGCATTCGCACGAGTTCGCGAGCGAGGCTCTTGGAAGGCTCTTTCGGGTCGAAGGACTGCTCGGTTGTCGCAATCCGTTCCGCAAGTCCGCCGTGCACGAGGAGGAACGCGTCCCGGTTCCGGACGGCCGGTGCGCCGGCCACCTCGGCGGCGAGGTCGAGCCAGTCGAGCGTCTCGTCGTGGCGGTCCTCGGCCAGCAGCCGGGGGAGGACGGTACTCACCGAACTGGCGACCTGTTGGGCGAGCACGCCACGCTTGGCCTGCTCGGACGTGTTGCGGAGCAGGGCGGTCAGCGTGCGAATCTGGCCGAGCCGGGCGAGTTCTCGGACGACCTCGCGTTTGACCGAGTCGTTGTTCGTCTGGAAGCGGCCGACGAGTCGGATGACCTCGGGCGGGGTGCCGACGAGGATTCCGTGGTCGAAGTTCCAGAGAATCCGTTCTGCGCGGAAGACGACCTCGCGGTCGCCGCTGTTGCGGGCCTTCTCCAAGGCCGCCCGGGCGACGTCCGGCCCCGACTCCCAGAGCCGACGCGTTGCTCCCTCGCGGACGAAGAAGTCGTCGTCGCCCAGCAGCCGAACCTGCTCCGCGACCTCGTCGGCCGTGAGCGTCGGCGTCTCGGCGTCGTTTGCGTGAACGGTGAGACCGATCGACGTCAGGACGAACGTCGTCAGCAGGAGACGCAGCATGGAGAACCTCGACGGGCAATGCGACTCGGACGGACTTCCACCGTAGTGCAGGCGTTGCCGGGTCGCCAAGTCGAGAACGCCGGGGACCCTCAGTTGCCCCCCTCGTACGCCGGGTTCGGTCGCGGCATCTGCGCGCCGACGGACTTCTGCCACGCGTGCAGACGGTCGCGGAGTTCGGCGGCCTTCTTCGTCTCGACCGACGCGAGGTCCTTCGACTCGCCGACGTCCTCGGAGAGGTGGTACAGCTCGACGCGGTCGTCCTCGTAGAACTCGATCAGCTTCCAGTCCCGGGCCCGAATGGCCGCGTAGGGCGTGGCACCGCCGGGGTGGTAGTGTGGGTAGTGCCAGAAGAGAGCGTCGCGGTCGAGCGCGACGGCCGGATCGGCGAGCGTCGGCGTGATGCTCTTGCCGTCGACGTTCTCCGGCCACTCGTCGCGGTCGATGCCGGTCGCGTCGAGGATCGTCGGTAGCAGGTCGCAGGAGATGACGGGTTCCTCGCAGACCGTGCCCGGCTTCGTCACGCCGGGCCAGTAGGCGATGAACGGGACGCGGACACCCCCCTCGTAACTGCTCCCCTTGCCGGCCCGGAGCGGGGCGTTGTTCGTGGGGCGACCGCTCCTCCGGCCGAGCACGAGGCCTCCGTTGTCGCTGGTGAAGATGATCAGCGTGCGGTCGGCGACGCCGGACTCCTCGAGCTGCTCGCGGATGCGGCCCATCGCGTCGTCGACGCTCTCGACCATCGAGGCGAAGACCGGGTTGCGGTGCCGCAGCGACTCGCCCCCCTTCGCGACCCGCTGCTTGTACTCGTCGATCACGTCCGCCTTGCCCTGCAGCGGCGTGTGCACGCAGTAGTGTGGCAGGTAGACGAAGAAGGGCTTGTCGGCGTTCGCGGCGATGAACCGGCAGGCCTCCTCGGCCTCGCGGTCGGTCAGATACTCGCCTTCGGGCCCCTCCTTCAGCGTGGGAATCTTGTAGGGGCTGAAGTAGCGGGGGGGCTGGCCGCGGTGGTAGCCGCCGATGTTGTGGTCGAAGCCCTGCTTGTCGGGCCAGTGCTTCTCCTCGCCGAGGTGCCACTTGCCGATGTGGCAGGTCGCGTAGCCCTTCGCCTTGAGCGCCTCGGCGATGGTCGTCTCCTCGAGCGGCAGGAAGTGCGTCCACTCCGGCGGCCGCAGCTTCGCCTTCGGCTTGTTGTGGCCGTGAATCCAGTCGGTAATGTGCAGCCGGGCCGGGTACTTGCCCGTCATGACGGCGGCCCGCGTGGGCGAGCAGACGGTGCACGCAGAGTACCCGTTCGTGAACCGCATCCCCTCCTTCGCCAGGCGGTCGACGTGGGGCGTCTGGTACAGATCGCTCCCCTGACAGCCGAGGTCGGTCCAGCCCATGTCGTCGACGAGCACGAGCACCACGTTCAGCCGTTCGGCGGCGACGGCCGTGTGGGCGAACAACAGGACGAACAGGCAGGCGAGCAGTCGGGGCACGGTGGACTCCGGTCGAAACGTGGTGGGCGTTCTGCGAGTATCCCGAGCACGGCGACCCACCGCAACGAGGGCCCGAAATGCAGGTGCACTCGTGATTCGGTGGTGTGACACGGACCGGTGGTCGATTTCTCGCCCTTGCCTCGACGCAAAGCCGCAGAGTCGCGAAGTGCCGCAAAGAAGGTGCGCAGCAGGAGTCGACGGGGAACACGAGCGGTCGTCGAGAATGCCGACTCTTCGCGATTCTCGGCGACTTCGCGACTTTGCGTCGAGCACTCACCGCCTCACCCCTTCGGCGAGAACGCCACCAGAGCTCGGACGCATCTCGACATGCCAACCGCCCCCGACGGATTCGAGACCCACGAACTCGACGACGAGCACGTGTTGTTCGTCGGCGAACTGCCGGACGCGCTGCGGCTCGACGAGACCGGCTTCGAGGCGTTGTGGCAACTGCATCCCGAGGAGTACCACGAGATCCACCTGCACGGCCGAGCGGTGAAGACGCCGCGGTGGCAGCAGGCGTACGGCGTGGACTACCACTACTCCGGCCGGGTGAACGCCGGGCTCGACGTGCCGGCGGCGTTGGAGCCGTACCGCCGGTGGGCCCGGGAGACCATCGACCCGCGGCTGAACGGCCTGCTGCTGATCTGGTACGACGCCGTCCTCGGCCACTACATCGGCAAGCACCGGGACAGCACGAAGAACATGCGGGACGGGGCCCCGATCGTGACGATGTCCTTCGGTGCCTCGCGGGTGTTCCGGCTGCGGCCGTACCGCGGCCGCGGGTTTCGCGACTTCCCGGTGGACGACGGCCGGGTGTTCGTCATGCCGTACGCGACGAACCTCGCGTGGACGCACGAGGTGCCGAAGCGGGTGGGCGACCGGGGACGGCGGGTCTCGTTGACGTTGCGGGCGTTCGCAACGGACGAGTGAGCCGTGTCACTTCACGAGGCTGGTCGCCTTCACCTTGCCGGCGATCTCGGAGAACGCCTCGGTCAGCGTGGCCGTGAGAGCGGCCTCGCCCTTGCCGGCCGCGACGAAGTGCTGGCCGCCGGCGATGTCGGCGATGTCCTGCATCAGCTTCTCGTCGGCCGAGTTGCCGAGGCTGATCGTGTGGACGGTCACGTCGAGTCCGGCGGCGTAGGCGGCCATCTCGCGGGCGTAGCCCGGGCCGTTGCCGGGGGGCCGGTTGGCGTGGCCGTCGCTCATCAGCACAAGGATCTTGTTGGCCGCCTTCCGGGCCTCCTGGCCGAAGACGACGTAGTGGGCCCCGTCCCCGAGAGCGGCCCCGGTTCCGGTCCAGCCCTGGTACTTGCTCGCCTTCAGCCGCTCCACGCCCAGGAACGGGATGATCGACGGCAGGTCGGACGTCATCGGCTTCTCCATCACGCCGACGTGGTGGCTCGAAGACGGGTGCAGGCCGGAGTTGTACAGGTAGGCGTCGCCGGAGATTCGCGAAGCGTCGAACTTCGACGGGTCGGCGGAGTAGCCCATCACGCCGATCTGGTCGCCGCTGCCGAGGTCGTCGATCAGCTCGATGAAGGCGGGGGCCGAGTTGCGGAGCGCCTCGATGCGGCCCTGGTAGAGCATCGACCCGGAGAGGTCGAGCACGAGGACGATGTCGTTCGTCGAACTCGACCCGCTGGCGATCGCCTCGGCCGGGGCGCCGAAGGTGTCGTACTTCGAGAGCCGACCGAACGAGAGCCCCTGCTGGTCCTGCCGAGCGTAGACGCGGACGGCGTTGGCGCCGGTCGGCGTGGCGACGAACGTCCCGAGTTCGTCGTTCCAGACGCCGACCTCGACGTCGATCGCGTCGTTCGGGACGAGGTTCGAGCCGATGCGGTTCCGGTTGACGAACTCCTTGGCGACCGCCTCGGCCTTCTCCGGGTTGTTCGGGTCCATCTGGAGCTGCAGCTGGGCGGCGAGCGTGCCGGCGTCGACGCCGTTCTGGATCTCGGCCCGCAGCATGGTCATCTGGCCGACGTCGATCGTGTAGGCGACGAACGCCATGAGGGCCGTCATGAACAGGCAGACGAGGATCAGGACGGCCCCGCGGCGGGCGTTCGCGGGCCGGGTGTCGGCTGGTCGACGGGTGCGGATCATGGCGTTCAGCTCTCCTTGGGCAGCGTGTTGCTGACCGAGAGGACCTTGTTGGCGAGGAACTGCGGCGTCGGCAGCCAGCTGACGTCGTCGTAGGCGACCTCGATCTTCACGGAGATCGGGTCACCCGGCTGGGCGGCGTCGGTCAGCGACGGCGCGACGGTCACCTTGTGCTTCGTGACGCCGAACGTCTTCAGGATGCCGTCGACGGTGGTCTTCACGTCGTCCTCGGTGGCGTCCGCGAGGACGGCGACACGGCCCCCCATGCGGGCGGCCTCCTCCGTCGCGTGGATCACCAGCAGGTAGCGGTCGAACTCGATGAAGGCGAACAGGATCGCGACGAGGATTGGGCAGATCATCGCGAACTCGACGAGCGCCGAGCCGCGGCGTTCCCAGCGACGGTGGGGCCGCGGTGAGTGGATTCTCGGAGTGCGTTTCATCGTGTCGTGGCTCTCGTGCCCGTTCGTCTGTGTCAAGTCGAGGCCTTGGCGGCGGCGAGCAGCGCCTTGCGCGCTTCCTCCTCCGCGGCCGTGGCCTGGGCGTCGTAGCTCTTCGCCCGCTTCAAGTCCTCCTCGTACCGCTTCAGCTCCTGCGCCCGCGGGTTCTCGTCATCGTCGTCGTCGTCATCGTCATCGTCATCGCCGCCGTTTGGCAACGAGTTGGCCGTCTGGAGGTGTGCGTCCGCTTGGGCGTAGTAGTCGTCGGCGAGGTCGCGAAGCCGTTGGGCCTCGGCGACGAGTTTCTGGGCCTCCTCCTCCAGCAGCTTGACGCTCGAATTGGTGTCGCCGCTGAGCTCGGCGACGTCGTCCCCGTCGACGATCGGTCCCGAGTCGGGGTTCCCGGCGTCGATCGCGTCGCCCGGCATCGACTCGTTCAGGTCGGCCGGCATCACGCAGCTTGACCGGAGTAGGTTCTCGTTCCCGAGGAACCACGGCGTGGGGTACCAGGACGCGTCGGCGGCCGACATCGAGACGGTCACCGTCATCGGGTCGAGCTGGGCGACCTTGGTCCCCGGCGGCGGGTCGAGCGCGACCGTGTAGTTCTTCAGCCCGGCGTCCGCCATGATCTGGTCGACGATCGCCTTCGCGTCGTCGGCGTCCTTCTTCGTCTGCATCGCGTAGACCCGCGCCCCGGCCCGCGACGCCTCGCAGAGCGTCTGCCGCACGATGATCGCCCGGCCGATCTCGATCGAGCCGACGAACAGCAGCATCAGCAACGGGACGACCACGGCGAACTCGACGAGTGCGGCACCGCGGCGAGGCCTGCGGGCTGTTCGACTGGTTCGAGTCATCGGGTTCCTCGGGAACGGTCCAGGGAGTCTGACGCGACGCACAGTCGGCCTGCGCGCAGCGTTGGGCCTCCGAACCCTAGGTCGAGAATCCCCACGGATCGGCCGAGCCACGCGGACACCAAGTGGGGATCTCTGACCGTTCTCTCGGAACGTCGGAATGCTCCGGCCGTGCGGGTCGTGCAGGTGGGGACCGTGCTGTGTTCCGTCGTCTGCGCACGAAAAAAGCCCGGCTTCCGGAGGGAAACCGGGCTTCGGGTTGGTTGTCGAGCGAGGCGCGCTCGGCTCGGATCAGTACCGGTAGTGCTCCGGCTTGTACGGTCCCTCGACGGGCACGCCGATGTAGTCGGCCTGGTCCTTCGAGAGCTTCGTCAGCTTCACGCCGAGCTTGTCGAGGTGGAGCCGGGCGACCTTCTCGTCGAGGTGCTTCGGCAGGACGTAGACCTTGTTGCCGTAGTTCTCGGCGTTCTGGGCGAGTTCGATCTGGGCGATGGTCTGGTTCGTGAAGCTGTTGCTCATCACGAAGGAGGGGTGACCGGTCGCGCAGCCGAGGTTCAGCAGGCGTCCCTCGGCGAGGATCATCACGCCGTGGCCGTCCTCGAACTCCCAGCGGTCGTACTGGGGCTTGATGTTGATCTTGGAGACCTTGCCGGCGTCTCGCATCTTCTCGAGGCCGGCCATGTCGATCTCGTTGTCGAAGTGGCCGATGTTCCCGACGATCGCCCCGTCCTTCATCGCGGCCATGTGCTCGGCCGTGATGATGTCGAAGTTGCCCGTCGTGGTGACGTAGATGTCGGCGTAGGGGAGGGTGTCCTCGAGCGTGAGGACCTGGAAGCCCTCCATCGCCGCCTGCAGGGCGCAGATCGGATCGACCTCGGTGACGATGACGCGGGCCCCTTGGCCCTTCAGCGACTGGGCACAGCCCTTGCCGACGTCGCCGTAGCCGCAGACGACGGCGACCTTGCCGGAGACCATGACGTCGCTGGCGCGGAAGAGTCCGTCGACGAGCGAGTGCCGGCAGCCGTAGAGGTTGTCGAACTTGCTCTTGGTCACGCTGTCGTTGACGTTGATGGCCGGGAAGCGGAGCGTGCCGGCCTTCTCCATCTCGTACAGGCGGTGGACGCCGGTCGTCGTCTCCTCACTGACGCCCTGGCACTCCTCGGCGACCTTCTGCCAGCGACCCGGGTTGGCGGCGTGGCACTTGGCGAGGACCTTGAAGACCTCCTTGAGCTCGAGGTTGTCGGTCGTCTCCGGGCCGGGGACGCTGCCCGCCTCCTCGAACTCGGCTCCCTTGTGGATGAGCAGGGTAGCGTCGCCGCCGTCGTCGACGATCAGCGTCGGGCCTTGACCGTCACCGAAGTCGAGCGCCCGTTCCGTGCACCACCAGTACTCCTCGAGTGTCTCGCCCTTCCAGGCGAAGACCGGGATGCCGGCGGGGTTCTCGGGCGTGCCCTCCGGGCCGACCGCGACGGCGGCGGCGGCGTGATCCTGCGTGCTGAAGATGTTGCAGGAGCACCAGCGGACCTCGGCACCCAGTTCGACGAGCGTCTCGATCAGGACGGCGGTCTGCACGGTCATGTGCAGGGAGCCCATGATCCGCTGGCCGGCGAGTGGCTTCGACGGGCCGAACTCCTCCCGGCTCGCCATCAGGCCGGGCATCTCCTGCTCGGCGAGTTCGATTTCCTTGCGGCCCCACTCGGCGAGGGCGAGATCCTTGACCTTGAACTCCAGAGCCACGGCTGTTGCGGACATCAGTGCTTCCCAGTTGGTCGCGATACGACGGTCTTGTCGCCGGGATTGTAGGCCGAGGTGGCCCACGCCCACCGTGATCCGTTCGGAATCCCGGCGATGGAACGCGTACGGTAGGGACTTCACACCGGGTCAACAATCCCGCATTCCCCCCTGAAACGGTTGTTGGCGAATCGGCCGGCAACTTCCTATTCTCACGCGACAAACCGTCCTCCGCCGAGACGACCGCCTCCCATGACCGTCAAGACGATTCGCGACCACTACGCCGACGGCCGTTTCGCCCTGTCGATCGAGATCTTCCCTCCGAAGACTCCCAAGGGCGATGCGTCACTCGAGGCGAACCTCGACCGGCTGACGACCTACAACCCGGCGTTCGTCTCCTGCACCTACGGGGCCGGGGGGACCACCCAGGACCGCACGATCGACTGGTGTCGCACAGTCGACGAGAAGTACGACCTTCCCGCGACCGCTCACTTCACCTGCGTCGGCTCCACCCGCGAGGAACTCGAGGACTGGCTCGACCGGGCGACCGCGGCCGGGATCCACAGCTTCATGGCCCTCCGCGGCGACCCGCCGCAGGGAAGTGACGAGTTCCGTGCCGTCCCGGGAGGCCTCTCCTACGCGAACGAACTCGTCGGTCTGATTCGCGAGCGGCAGCCGGAGGTCGGCATCGGCGTCGCCGGCTACCCGGAGAAGCACCAGGAGGCCCCGGACGCCGAAACCGACCTCCAGAACCTGAAGCGGAAGGTCGAGACGGGGGCGGACGCCGTCTTCACACAGCTGTTCTTCGTGAACGACAACTTCTTCCGCTTCCGCGACGACTGCGGCCGCGTCGGCATCGACGTGCCGATCGTGCCGGGCATCATGCCGATCACGCAGTTCGCCCGCATCCAGCGAATCTGCAACATGTGCGCCGCCGTATTCCCGGACGACCTCGCCGCCCGGCTCGAAGCCGTTCAGGACGACGAGGAGGCGCAGTTCGAGATCGGCGTCGAACACGCCGTCGAGCAGTGCCGGCAACTCGTCGACGCCGGCGTGCCCGGCATCCACTTCTACGCGCTCAACAAGTCGCAGGCGTGCGAGCGAATCCTCGACGCCCTCGGCACGAACGCAGCCGTCTGACGCGTGACGGCTGCGTGCCCGACCCCTTCGATCGCGTCCCCCCGAAGTCGAACGAACCGCTGGAGCCACGATGCTGGACACGGAGATCGCCGAACGGAAGGCCGTTCAACGCCGGGCCGCGTACGACGCGCGAAACGCCCAGGAGGACAAAGACGCCGTCAGCGAGCAGGCGTTGGAACGCTTCCTGTCGCTGCCGGAGTACGAATCGGCCGGGACGGTCATGTGGTACGTCGACTGCCGGTCCGAACTGCGGACTCGCCACGTGCTGCCGCGGGCACTCGAGGCGGACAAGCGAGTCGTCGTCCCGTACTGCACGACGGACGAGAACGGCGACAACAAGCTCGGCCTGTGGTGGCTGCGGGCGATGGACGAGCTGCACGTCGGCAAGTGGAAGATCCTGGAGCCCCCGCGGGAACGTTGGGAGGAGCCGGAGCGCGTGGTTCGGGCGGAGGACCTCGACCTCGTGATGGTGCCGGGGGTCGGCTTCGGCCGGAACGGCGAACGGATGGGGAACGGGCAAGGGTACTACGACCGGCTGTTGGAACGGGTTCGCCTCGACTGCCCGCTGGTCGCCCTCTGCTACGAGAGCCAGCTGTTCGACGACCTCGTCGTCGGCCCGCACGACGTGTTCATGGACAAGGTCGTGACCGAGTCCGAGGTGTACGAAGGCCGCGGCCGCGGCGGACAGTCCCACGCTCGCTCCGGTCCCCTCGCCCCCACTGGGGGAGAGGGTTAGGGAGAGGGGGCCGCAGTCTGGACGCTGTCGGTCGTCGGGTCGCCGCCCGCCGACGAACCCCTCTCCCCGGCCCTCTCCCCTCAGGGGAGAGGGTGCCCGTCACGCTCCCGCTGATCGGAGGAGTCTCGAATCATGCCGGCCGTCGTCGAGGACACCTACGCCGAGGCGTTCCGCAGCGTCTACGCCGAGATCCTGGTCACCGCTCGCGACCGGACGTGGCTGGACCACGCGGTCGCCGCGGCGACGGGGAACGCCAGCAGTACGATTCTGTGCGACTGCGAGGCCGGGCCCGACGTACCGGTCGAGCCCGGCCTCGCAGTCGCACAGGATCGTACTGCTGGCGTTCCCCGCCGCCGCGGCGACCGCGTGGTCCAGCCACGTCCGGTCGCGAGCGGTGACC
>JANQQW010000129.1 GCA_028284885.1 Planctomycetaceae bacterium | reverse complement strand
CTCCTTCTGGCCGGGTTGCTCTTGGTCCGGCGAACTCCCCGGCCGGGTGGTCGGCGGGTCGCGTGCGTCGCGGCCCTGCTCCTCGGCGGCGGCGGCGTGTTGGTTCTGTGGGGGGGCGGCCTGCTGGTGCTCCTCGTGGGCGTGGGGTTGGCGGGAACGTGGGTGGTGAACGAGACGTTCCGCGGCGATTCGCCTCCCGACGTTTCGGCCGCCAAGTGGTTGCTCACGGCCTGGTTCTTCGGACTGCTGGTCGCGACTCCCCTCTACACGCCCTACCCGCGGCTGCTGCTCCCCTGGCTGCTGGCCGGCTGGATGATCGCCGGGGCCGGCGTGGAGTCCCTCGTTCGCGAACTCTCGGCGCGCGAAGCAAGTCCTGAGCGCGCCGAGGAGCGGATCGGCCCGTCTGGACTGCTGCGGATCGACGTCGGCGTCGTCGGTTCGCTCGGGGCGGGCCTGTTGGCATGGCTCTACTTCACGACGGGCTCGCCGGCGTGGGAGGACCGGACAGGAGTCGCGACGGCCGTCGACTCGTGGGACCCGGCGGACGGTCACGTCGTGTTGACCCTCGCCGAGCCGGCCGCGTTCCACCACCTGCGTCGTCGGGGAGTCGAGGCGGGCCCGGCGGGGGGGCTCGCGAACGTCCTCGCGATTCGCGAACGGCGCGACTCCGTCGAACTGCTCGTCGGCGAGAACGGCCGCCGGAACTCGGACTTCGCCGAGAACGAGCCGCGGCTGGCCGAGCGGTTCGAGGTTCGTGACCGGTTCCCCGCGCGACCCAGCCGACTGGTGCTGCTCAACCTGTTCACCCCGGACGAACTCGCACGACGACCGCAGGAGTCCGACCTGACCTTGGACGGCTACGTACCGCGGGCGAAGCCGGTTCGCCGTTGAGTGGGGCAGCCTGCCAGTCCCTTCGCCCGGTGCTCGTGGCTGGACTCGCGAACGCTGGGCGTTACCATGCGCCGCCGTGGGCCGAGGAACTCGAACGGACCGTGCCCGTGCCGCCTGGCCTGCAGGATCAACTACTCGCCCCGCTCTTCGGCGGCCTGCTCGTGCTCGTCGCCTTGGTGGCGATGTGGTCCCACGTGAAGGCGTGGCGGGAACAGCGAGAGCAGACGGACCTCGCCGACTTCGACCTGATCCACTACCGCGGCCGGTACCGTCGGCGGATGCAGGTCTCCGGGCTGATCGGGCTCGTCGGCGTGATGATCGCGGTGGGCGACGCCCTCGTGCCGTGGGAGCAGGCGAAGACGCTGTTCGCCGTCTACTGGATCGCCGTGATGCTGTTCGCGGTGTGGATCCTGATCCTGGGCGTGGCCGACATGATCGCGACCCGGGCCCACACCCAGGCCGCCCTCGCCCGCCTCCGCACCCAGCAACGCGTGCTGGAACGCCAGCTGGTCCAGGCGAAGAACCAACGCGACGCCGAAAAGGGCGACCACCACTCGGGCAACGGCCAGGGGTGACTACCCGACGGGTTGCCCCGCGTGGAACTTCTCGAGGTACGAGGCGATCTCCACGATCGGCGGGCGTTCGAACTCCTCGATCGTGAACTCCTTCTGCACGAAGCCCCCTTCGCGGGCCTCGTGTTGTCGCATGATGTGCGGCAGGTCCTCCAGCAGCTGGATTCGCTGGGCGCCGCTGAGGCGGTTGAAGAAGGCGCGGAGGATGCCGAACGCCATGCGGCCGAGGGCGATCGTCTCCTGGTTCCGGTGGACGCGGACGTCGAGGTCGGTCTGGGCGAACGCGGACATGCCGAGTTCGGAGTAGATGTCGATCAGCATGGCGGTCTCCACGCCGTAGCCGACCGGGAACGGGATCTTCTCGAGAATCGACCGACGGCCGGCGTACTCGCCGGAGAGCGGCTGGATGATGGCGGCGAGTTCCGGGAAGAACAGGCTGAACAACGGGCGGACGAGGATCTCCGTCACGCGGCCGCCGCCCGTCGGCCGGACGCCTTGCGAGAAGGCGAGCGGCCGGTCGTAGAACGCCTTCACGTACTGCACCTCCGGCTCCTTCACCAGCGGCCCCACGAGGCCGTAGACGAAGCGGGGGTGGATGTTGTTGATGTCCGAGTCGACGTAGACGATGAGGTCGCCCTTGAGCAAGTAGAGCGCCTTCCAGAGGTTCTCGCCCTTGCCCCGCTTGTTGCCACACTCGGTGAGGTGCTCCTCGGCGAGGTAGACGTCGGCCCCGAAGCTGGCGGCGATCTCACGCGTGTTGTCGGTGCTGCCGGAGTCGATGACGGCGATCTCGTCGAGCAGCGGGTACTTGTCGAGCAGCTCGGACTTGAGGAGCACGATCTCCTTGCCGATCGTCGCCTCCTCGTTGAGCGTGGGGAGGCAGAGGGAGATGGAGAGCCCCTGCCGCTCCTTCTCCTCGACGAGCCACTTCAGGTCCCAGAAGTTGCTGTGGTGGTAGGTTCTCTGGCGGAGCCAGTCTTCGGCGTTCATGGCGGATCCAGGTGGTTCCGGTCGTCACGGTTGCAAGGCCTCAGGGTACGCGGATCCGCCGCCACTCTCCACGGTTCGGCGGATCCGGTGGTTGAACGTCCGTGGTCGGCAGCCGTATCATTCCGGTTGTGACGCCGCCGCTCGGCGTCGTCCGGCCTTCTCGACCTTCCCTCGGGTGACCACGGTGCTGGAGTACGACTTCGAGCAGAGCGTGGGTTGCTGGATCGTCTCGACGGCGAACGCGGTGAAGCGCGCCCTCGACGCCGAACTGCAGCGGGCCGGCATCACCTCGCGACAGTGGGAAATCCTCGCCACCATCGCCTGCCAAGGGGAGAAGTCGCAGAGCGAGATCGCCGAGCAGCTGGGCATGGAGCCCCCCACGCTGAGCGGCCTGTGCGACCGGATGGAGAAGGCCGGCCTGCTGGAACGGGTCCGCTGCCCCGAGGACAAGCGGCGTCGACAGCTGCGGCCGACCGCGAAGGCGGAGCAGATCTGGTCCCGGTGCGTCGAGTGCTGCCAACGGGTCCGCGCCGCCGCCACCCGCGGACTGAGCGAGGAACACCTCCAAGCCCTCCGCAAGACGTGCGAGCTGATTCGCATGAACCTGCGTGATTCGACCACGTCCGGCGAGACGCTGATCGCTTCGAGCACCGAGACCGTGTGACGGTGGTTCCCGGCGAACGTCTCAGTCGAGCAGTTCGAGCGTGACCCACAGGCTGGGGTCGCCGCTGAAGGGGAACTCGGGGCCGACGACCGTGTAGCGGTCGCCGAGTTCGGCGTCCTTCAGGTGGTAGTAGCCGCCGAGCCGCGGGCTGGACTCGGGGTCGAAGCCGTGGAGCGACGCGGTCGCGAACCACGCGTCGAGCCGGTAGCCGTCGTCGCGAACGTCGATCGTCACGGAGACGTCGCCCGGACCGGCGGTCGGGGCGTCTTCCTTCGCCCGTGGCACGGGAAGCTGGACGACCGGGGGCTCTCCCTCGGCGACGGCACCGGGGATCAGGCAGAACTGGTGGCAGAACCGCGTCGCCCGGTGCACGTTCCGCGTGTTGCGGGTGTCGATCCAGAGCGACAGCCCGTCGGAGACCCACGGCTCGAGCGGGTCGTAGACCAACGGATGCCGCTTGCCCGTCACCTCGACGGCGACGCCGAGGCCGGTCTCGTTCCAGCCGACGGCGATCCGGCCGAACTCGCTCCGCTCCTCGGCCTTCCCGTCGCGTCCGAGCGCGGCCACGTCCGGCCACGGATGACAGGCTTCCAGAAGATCCGCGTCCCGCTCGACGCGGGGCACCGGGAGGGCGAAGTGGAACAGGAACGGAGCGGGAAGCACGTCGGACACTTCAGCACTCCTCCCTGTCGTTCAGCGGTCGAAGCCGCCGTTCACTCCTCTTCCCCGCCGGCGTCGACCGCCCCGTTCTGCCCGTTCCAGGACATCAGGTGGTCTTCGATCTCGGCGAGCGTCATCTTCCCCTCGTCGACGTTCTCGAGGCTGAAGCCGGACTCGACGAGCTTGGTGGCGTGCTCGGAGCCCTCGTCGACGAGTCCCTCGTCGTTGATGGCCCGCCACCACTGCAGGTGCGGCCAGTCCTTCTTCACGCGGTCGATGCAGCCGATCATGGTGCGGCCGTTGGAGCCGGCACTGAATCCGGCCCGTCCGGCGATTTCGGTGTAGGTGGCGACCTTGTCGGCTCGCTTCAACTCCCAAAGAATCTCGGCGACCTCGGCTGCTCTCGTGGATGCCATCGAACGACTCCGCTCTGTCTGTCGGAAACACGATCGCGGGGTCGGAATCGACCTCCTTCGCGGTTCGTGCAGCGGTGCTCCCCGGCTCCGCTTCTCGCGTGCCGGTGCGGTGCACTACATTCGTTCCAGATTAATCGCACCACGACCTGCCCACAACCCGGCGGGCCCTTCGCCCTGACACCGTTGACCCATGGCCGAGTACGAGAACCACGGCGTTCGCTTCGACTACCCCGACGGTTGGCTCGTCGAGGAGGAGCAGGTCGGGCCGCAGACGACCGTCAGCGTCGGGAGCGACGAGACCTCCTTCTGGTCGCTCAGCCTGTTCGAAGACCAGCCGGATCCGGACGCCGTGCTGGAGTCGGCCCTCGACGCGTTTCGCGACGAGTACGATGAGTTGGACTTCTACGAAGTGTTGGAACCGGCGGCTCCAGGCGAGGAGGTGGCGGCCTGCGATCTGCAGTTCGTCTGCCTGGAACTCGTCAGCAACGCGTCGCTACGGGCGTTCCGCGGCCCGGGAATGACGGTGCTCGTCTGGTACCAGAGCGAGGACCGCGAGTTCGGCGAGACACGCGAGATTCTCGAGGGGATCACGCGGAGCCTGGAGTGGTCGCGCCGGTGATTCTCGATTTGGGGGAGCAATTCTTCGGGGATCTCCCTTAGACTGGACGGGTTGGACGCGGCCGAGCCGGCCGGACGTCTCCCCGGCGATGCCGCGACCTCAGCGCGAGAGGGCCAGCGTGTCCGAGGTCACATCGAACGAGTCCGTTGCCACCGTACGCACCCTGCTCCGCAAGGGGCGTTACGACGAGGCGATCGCCCTGCTGGAGAGCGAGGCGGCCGCCAAGCCGGACTGCCCGACGACGCTCCTCAACCTCGCCACCGCCTGCTTCGCGGCCAACCAACTGGACAAGGCGAAGACCTACTTCGAGCAGCTGACCCGCCTGCGGCCAGCCGACGTGAACGCCTACGTGAACCTCGGAGCGGTGCTCAACCGCGCGAAGGACTACCGCGGCGCGATCGAGGCCTTGCGACGTGGCCTGCAGCGGGACCGCCGGTCCGCCGCCGCGTACTACAACATGGGGATTGCCCACCGCGGGACCGGCAACCGCGCCATGGCCGTCACCGCCTACCGCGACGCGCTCGACTGCGACCCGGACATGGTGGACGCCCACCTCAACCTCGCCAACGTGCTGCTGGACATGGGGAACCACCAGCAGGCGGTGCTGCACTACAACGAGGCCCTTCGCCGCAAGCCGAGCTTCGCGAAGGCCCAGCGGGGGTTGGCGAAGGCGGAGCAGAAGGCGGCCGAGGCCCGCACCGCGTTCAGCCCCTTCGGCCGACTCGTCGCCAGCCGCAAGCCGGTTCCGAAGGCGACGCCGAAGGAGGCGACGGGCTCGACCACGGCAGCGAAGATGAACCCCGAGGAACGCGCGGCTGACCGCCGAGCCCTGTTCGACACGACCGCCGTGCTGGCGAGTGCCTGCAACGAACTGGCCGAGGGCGTTCGCGACCGGCTCGAAGTGGCCTTGGTGCGGCTCAACAAGACGGTTGCCCAAGGCGAGGCGGGCGCGCACCTCGTGAGCGAACGCCACGAGGAGTTCGTCGAGGCGCTCGCGGCCGTTCAGGACGCCCGTGGCAGCCTGCTCCGCGGCGTCAAGCTGCTCGTGCGGCACGAGAAGGAGATCGCCGAGCGGAGCTGACCGCGCCCAGCGTTCGCCTCAACCGGCCTTCGCCATCGACGCGTCCCCGTTGCCGCTCTCGTTCGACGCCGTCGCCAGCGGAAACCGCAGCGTGAACGTCGTGCCGCGGCCGACGACGCTCTCCACGCGAATCCGCCCGCGGTGGGACTCCACGATCTCCCGGCACATCGAGAGCCCGAGTCCCGTGCCCCCCTGCCCTCCGGCGTCCGCCGTCTTCGTCGTGAAGAACGAGTCGAAGATGCGTGGCAGCTTGTCGGCCGGGATGCCGCAGCCGCTGTCCTTCACGGCGATCTCGCCCATGCCGTCGGCCGTGTTCTCGTGCACCGAAACGACGATCCGGCCACCGGCGTCCATCGCCTGCCGGGCGTTCACGATCAGGTTCAGCACCACCTGCTGCACCTGGTTCACGTTCAACTCGGCGACCGGGTGCTCGTCCAACATCAGGTCGAGCCGGACGCGGTGCATCTGCAGGTCTTTCTCGACGAGCACGATCACGCTGCGGACCACCTCCCCGAGGTCGATCGCCTCTCGTCGGTCCCCGCCGTTCCGGGCGTAGGAGAGCAGCCCGGTCGTGATCTTCGCCGCCCGCTGGCCAGCCGCGAGAATCTTGTTGAAGGCCTTCTCGCGGGTCGTGTCGTCGGCGTGCCGCAGCCCCATCTTGGCGTAGTTGATGACCGTCATGAGCACGTTGTTGAACTCGTGTGTGATCGACGACGCGAGTTCGCCCACCGAGCCGAGCTTCTGCGCCTGCACGAGCCGTCGGCCCAGCTCCTCGACCTGTTCCTCGGCTCGGCGAAGGCGGTCCTCGACGTCACTCGGCGGCTGTGTCATCGACTCGGCACTCCATTCCATTGGGGCGGGACGGCGGGTACGTCAGAGGGACTCACTCCGTATCGGAACCCGCCTCCGGTCGCCTGAAGTGTGGACCACCACGTCGCCTCCAACCGACCGAACCGCCCAGCTTCGCTCCGTGCTGTGCACGTCACGCCAACTGGCGAGCCGTGGCAGGCTGGGAAGGACGCCGACGTTCCGGGAAGGCGTCACCAGCCGAGCGCGCCGACCTTCCGCGCATCAAGCGTCAGGCTGTACGCCGAGCGAACCACCTCCCGCGACAGTCGTCTTCGCCGTCGTCAGTGCGCCTCGAACCAGTTGTCCCCGACGCCCGCGTCGACGACCAGCGGCACCCGGAGCTCCATCGCGCCCGTCATCTCCTGGCGGACGAGGGCGACCAGGTCGTCGGCCGCCTCGGCGGGGGTCTCGAAGACGAGTTCGTCGTGGATCTGCAGCAGCATCCGCGCCGGGTGGCCGTCGGACTTCAGGCGGGCGTGGACGTTGATCATCGCCCGCTTGATCAGATCCGCGGCCGAGCCCTGCACGACCGTGTTGACGGCCGTCCGCTCGGACATGTTGAGAATCTTCCGCCGCTTGCCGCGAATGCCGACGATCTCGCGGCGGCGGCCGAGAATCGTCGTCGCGTACCCGGTCGCACTGCACTCGGCCAGCACGTCGGCCACGAACGCATCGACGGCCGAGTGCCGTTCGAAGTAGTCGTCGATGAACGCCTCCGCCTCCTCCTTCGGAATCCGCAGGGCGGCCGCGAGACCCCACGGCGTCTGGCCGTAGATCACGCCGAAGTTGACCGCCTTCGCGATCCGCCGTTGGTCCGCGTCCACGTCCTCGGGCTTCACACTGAAGATCTCGGCGGCGACGGCCCGGTGGACGTCGACTCCGTTCGCGAACGCCTGCAGCAGCACCTCGTCCTCGCAGAAGTGGGCCAGCACCCGGAGCTCGATCTGCGAGTAGTCGAGCGACACGAGCTTCCAGCCCTCGCGGGAGGCGATGAACGCCTTGCGGATCTGCCGGCCCTCCTCCGTACGGATGGGGATGTTCTGCAGGTTGGGGTCGCTGGAACTCAGCCGGCCGGTCGCGGCCGCCGCCTGGTTGAAGCTGGCGTGCACGTTCCCCGTGTGCGGGTTGACCATCTTCGGCAGGGCTTCGAGGTACGTCCCGCGGAGCTTCGTCAGCTGCCGGTGCTCGATCACCTTCGCCGGCAGCGGGTGCTGGGCGGCGAGCTGCTCCAGCACGTCGGCGTCCGTGCTGAAGCCGGTCTTCGTCCGCTTCTTGCTGGGGAGCTTCAGCTCCTCGAACAGCACGGTCGCCAGCTGCTTCGGCGAGTCCGGGTTGAAGGCGTGACCGGCCAGTTCGTGGATCTCGTCGAGCAGTGTGTCGAGCCGTTCCGCGAGCCCCTCGCTCTGCCGCCCGAGCTCTTCGACGTCGACTCGCACGCCGGCGAACTCCACGTCGACCAACACCGGGATCAACGGCCGCTCGAGGTCCCAGTACAGGTCCCAGAGTTCCTGCTTCTTGAGTTCCGCTTCGAGCTTCACGGCCACCTGCAGGGCGACGTCGGCGTCCTCGGTCGCGTACTCGGCGACCCGGTCAACGTCGACGTCGAACATCGTCTTCTGCTTCTTCCCCTTCCCGATCAGGTCGGAGATCGGGATCGTCTTCCGCAGCAGGTACTGCTTGGCCAGCTTTTCGAGCCCGTGCTGCAGCGCCCCGGCGTCCAGCAGGTAGTCGGCGATCATCGGATCGACGCCCACGCCGGTCGCCTCCACCCCGTGCCGCCGGAGCACGAGCAGGTCGTACTTCACGTTCTGGTTGTCGATCTGCACGTCGGGGTCTTCGAGCACAGGCTTGAGCGCCGCGAGCACCGTCTCGCCGTCGAGCGTCTCCTCGCCGCCCGGGCCGTCGACCGGCAGGTACCACGCCACGTTCGGCTCCCAGCAGATCGCCCAGCCGACGATGTCGGCCCGCATCGCGTCCTGGTTCGTCGTCTCCAGGTCGACGCAGATTCGCGGCTGCTCCTTCAGGTCGGCGAGGAACGACTCGAACTGCTCGGCCGTGCGGAGGCAGTGCCACTCGCGTTCGTGGTCGTCGGTCACCTTCGCCTCCAGCGCCTGCTTGCTCGCCTCGTCGGCGTAGCGGCGGAAGCCGAAGTCGGTGAACAGCTCGAACAGCCGGTCGTGGTTCGGCTCGACGACCTTCGCCTCGTCGAGGTCGAACTCCAGCGGCAGGTCGGTTCGCAGCGTGACGAGTTCCCGCGACAGCCGGGCCTGGTCGGCGAACGTGACGAGGTTCTCACGCAGCTTCTTGCCGGGCGCCTCGTCGGCGTGGGCGAGCACCTCGTCGAGCGTGCCGAACGTCTCGAGCAGCGTCTGGGCCTTCTTCGGGCCGACGAGCGGGACGCCCGGCACGTTGTCGACGCTGTCGCCGACGAGGGCCTGGAAGTCGATCACCCGGTCCGGCGTGACGCCCCAGTCCTCCAGCAGCTCGTCCGGGCCGAAGTACTGCTTCTTGCGGATGTTGTACATGGAGACCCGCGGCCCCAGCAGCTGCCGGCAGTCCTTGTCGCTGGAGACGATCCGCACGTCGAGCCCGGCGTCGGTCCCGCGCTTCGCCAGCGTCGCGATCACGTCGTCCGCCTCCCAGCCGGGGCACTGCACGATCGGGATGCGGTACCCCTCGACGACGTCGAGGATCATCGGGATCTGCGGCACGAGGTCGGTCGGCATCTCCTCCCGTTGGGCCTTGTACTCCTCGTACATCTCCACGCGGGCGTGCGGGGCCTCCTCGGTGGCCGGGGCGTCCATGCAGCAGACGAGGTGCGTCGCCCCCACGTCGTTCAGCAGGTGCCGCACGTCGCCGGTGAAGCCGAACACGGCATTCGTCGGCTGCCCCCGCGTCCCGGTCATCGGCTGCCGGATGGCGTAGTAGACTTGGAAGATCAGCGAGTAGGCGTCGATGAGGAACAGCGTCTCCGCCGCCTCCGTCTTCGGCTTCTTCTTCGGCATGAAGTCGGCTCGATGCGAGAACGAGCGGACGCCCGCGGACGCCCTCCCGACGGCACTCTAGCGGGGCGAGGATCGGGCCGGTAGGAGCCGCAGGACATCGGGGCATGGGTGGCACTGATGTCGAGCCATCGTTCGCCCACAGATAGGACTTGCTCGCTGGCCGTTGCACCGCATTCCGAGTCGATCAATCATCCAGCGTACATGCAGGGAGCGTCCAGAACCGTTGCGAGCCCCGAGTGGTCCCCGATGCAATTGCACCGCACCCAAGCAAACCAATGGCGAGTGAATGTGTCGGGACACCATCCCTATTGCCGAGTGACTGAACATGTGGTGCACTTCCAGTTCTGCGGTACTCAACCTACGGTTCGGCCGAGTGCTCGACACCCCAATCTCCACATCTTGGAGGTTTGAGGACGCACACCGCACCACTCCTCCATTCCCCGTCCATTTCTCCTTGCTCAACTCGGACGACGAGTTCCAACGTGAACAAGAGCACGAGACTCGCAACTCTCAGGGGAATCGCCAAACACCCGGGTTCAATCATCGTGCATGCGTGAGGACGGGCACACTCCGCGTTTCGTACCCCGACTACAACGAACAATATGCCAACATCTACTCGGACTGGGTCAGTAGCTTCATAAGAACGACGTACTCACTCGTTCTCACGTTCTTCCAGCGTCGGAGGGTAGTCGTCAACCACGTACACATTCGCCCACGCCGATCGCAGGCGATCTTATTGGGGATGGGAATGGCAGCCTCGTGGGTCGATTCGGTTTCCCACGGGCCGCTCACGGTCCCGGTAGAGCAAACGGGGATTCGGCTGACCCAGGCCATGACCCATCTCTCCTCAGTCAGCGAAGAGGATCGGAATACGGCCGGGATGTTGCTGCTTCGGTACAACGAGTCCCTGAATCTGCCATATGCCTACGAGCGAATCGAATCGTTCTTCCGCATTCTTGAAGCATTCGGTGCCACGCTCGGTGCCCCAAGTTGCAACGACGCTGAGTACACACGCATCAAGTCGGTGCTAGGGGTGCGGCGCAACTCCGCCACGCTGCGAAAGTTCGTTGACGGAGTGTTGCACGCTCGAACTAACTATACCGACCAAGACCTTCAGTGTTTCCACTACCGGAACCAACTGACTCACGAATACCTGAGTCCGTCGGTTGTCACACATCCCGACATCGGTCGCACCTATCGTTTCCTACAGGCGTGCGTGGACTCCCTCGTGTGCGTCCAGCTTGGGCTGAGGCCAACGGACATCCAACGGGCAAGATACAGTGTGATCGACGGGCGGCTGATCTAGGGCGGCAGCAAACGCCGGGTGCCACTGGCCTTCGGCCAGTGCTCTGTGGCAACGAAGGCTTGAACGCTACGGGTTAGTCCGTGTTCCGAGTCAGTCGAGCGATCGGCGTATAGGCTGCGAGCGGCCCAGGCACGGGCGAGACGCCCGTGGCACCTACGGCCGTCAGTAGCGAAGAAGCCCGGCATCTTGAGAGATGCCGGGCTTCGGATTCACGCGGTGAGATCGCGACCGCTCAGAACTCGGGGCCGCCTTCGTACTTGAGGCCGCGTTCGGCGGCCTGCTTCTTGATCGACTTGTAGATGGCGTCGTCGAGCGAGTCCTTCTTGCCGTCCTTCGCCTTCTTCTCGAGCTCGGCCTTGATGTAGGCCTGCCGCTTGGCGTCGATCTCGGCGATCTTCTTCTGGATCTCGGCCCGCTCCTTCGCCTGCTTCTCGACATAGGCCTTCCGCTCCGCCGGCTTCATCTTCTGCAGCTTCTCGGGGAGCTTCTTCTCCTCGATCGCGTCGAGCTTCACGCGGCCGGAGGTGACCTCCTCGACGAGTTCGCTCTCACCGACGAGGGCCTTCTTGCCGGCCCCCTTGGCGAGGAAGGCGGCACGGCGGGCAGCCGTCGGGGCCGGCGCGTCTTCGGCGAGGGCGTCGGCTTCCTCGGCCTTGTCGGCGAGGGCCTTTCGCTTCTTCTCCTCGCCGTAGTAGACGCGGGTCGCGCCCAGCTTGCCGGAGAGGTCGGCGAGTTCCTTGTCGAACGGCGTGGCCGTCAGAATCGCGCCGCCGGACTGCTCGACCTTGAAGTACGAGCCCTCGGCGAGCGAGGCGATCTTGGTCCAGTGCGGCGTGGCCCCGGCGTTGTTGCCACACTGGATCGTGTTGATCACGATCTCCGCCTTGGCGGCCAGCTCGCAGACGTCGGGGTACTTCACGTCGTCCTCGTAGTCCATGTGCGGCTCGGCGTCGCCGACGAGGAAGACCACGCGGTACGTCTTGTCGTCCTTGCTCCACTTGATCTTGGTGATCGCCTCGTGAAGCCCCTGGTTCACGCTCTCCGGCCCGTCGCCGCCGCCGTTCGCCTTGAAGCCCATCAGCTCCTTGTAGACGGCGTCGAGGTCGTCGGTGAGGTCGGTGACCTTGGTGACGTACTCGTCCTTGCGGTCCCGGTAGGCGACGAGGCCCATCTTGATGGTCGGCGTGGGCTTCGCGGTGGCGAGCGTGTTGGCGATCGCCCAGACCTTCTCCTTCGCCGCGGCGATCAGCCCGCCCATGCTGCCGGTGGTGTCCAGCACGAAGACGACCTCGACACTCGGGCCGGCCTCGGCGGTCTCCTCTGCCGTCTCCTCCGCGGCCGGCTTCTCGGACGCCTCGGCGGCGGGCGTCGCCGGTTCGGCGGGGGCCTCGTCGTCCGCCATCACGTTCGGGCCGACGGCCACCAACGCCGCCAGCGACAAGGCCCACCAACGCTTCGACTCGGGCTGCTTCGACATCGCGTACGCTCTCCCGGGGTGATGAGGGTTCGCTCTCGTTCACCCCTAGGGACGCACGCGGTGCGGCGGAGTTCCCGGGAATCAACCGAGAGCGAGAAACGACGACTCGGCGTCCTGCAGAAAGCGTCGGATGTCGTCCGAGTGCGTCCGGATCAGAGTCTCGACGTCGTCGGTCGTGCAGTTGCCCAGTCGGATCCAGACGACCTTCGGCGGATGCCCGGACAGCAGGCTCCTCTGGTGGAAGTCGCCGTCCTTGGAGACGATCGCGAGGTCGCCGTGCAGCGCAAACTCCCAGACCACGTCGTCGTCGGCGCTCCCGAGGCCGACGTCACGACCATGGACGCAACCGGGAAACAGATCGACCAGTCCGACGGCAAGCCGGAACGAGAGATTCTGGTCGAACAGCAGACTCACGACGGCGGGATCGACACGAGTCGCCGCTCACGATCGGCCGCGAACGCCAAGCAGGCCCGAATGTCCTCGACTTCGAGGTCCGGGAAGTCGGCGACGATCGCCTCTGGCGTCATGCCACCGGCGAGGTAGTCGAGCACGTCGTACACGGCGATTCGCAGACCCCGCACGCAGGGCTTGCCGCCGAGTTTGCCCGGCTCGATCGTGATGCGGTCGCGGTAGTCCATACCGAGACCGTATGTCTCGCGTCTCGTCGGCGTCAACGGCGAATCGATCGTCAGGCCGAGAGGTAGCCCTTCTCGTCGAGGTACGCGACGACCTCGGCGGCCAGGTCGTCGATCCCCTTGTTGTCGGAGTCGAGCACGAGCTCGGCGTTCTCCGGCTCCTCGTACGGGGCGTCGATGCCGGTGAAGCCCTTGATCTCGCCGGCCCGGGCCTTCTTGTACAGGCCCTTCGGGTCGCGGGCCTCGCAGGTCTCCAGCGACGCCTTGACGTAGATCTCGATGAACTCGCCCTCGCCGAGCAGTTCGCGGACCTTGTCACGGTCCTCGCGGTAGGGCGAGATGAAGGCGGTCGTCACGATGATGCCGGCCTCGGCGAACAGCTTCGACACCTCGCCGATGCGGCGGATGTTCTCGGTGCGGTCCTCCGGGGAGAAGCCGAGGTTCTTGTTGAGGCCCATGCGGATGTTGTCGCCGTCCAGCACGAAGGTGTGGGCCTTCCGCTGGTGCAGCAGGTGGTCCACGGTGTTGGCGACGGTGCTCTTGCCGCAGCCGGAGAGCCCGGTGAACCACAACACGGCCCCCTTGTGCCCGTTGAGGGCGACACGCTCCTCCTTGGAGACGCGGTGATCGTGCCAGGTGACGTTGGTCGCTTTCTGCTCGGTCATGGTCTTCGCTTCGCTCGTGGTTCACTTTGCTCGTGTTTGGTCGTCACCCTGACGACCAAACACGGCTTCGTTCACGCAGCTTCGTTCGCCGCCGTCGTGGCGGCTCACTGCGCTGGTTCTGGACTCGTCGTCGCATGGCTTGCGGCTGCGATCGTGTCTCCGCGCCCGCCAATGCCTGCTTCTGGCTCTAGACTCTCGACTCTTGACTCTTGACTCTCGACCTCTTTCACCCCTGCTTCATCGCGGCCGAGAGAATCTCCGAGGTGCTCGGTCGCATGATGCGGGGATCGACCTGTTCGCCTTGCTGCAGAGTCGCGCGGACCTGCTTGCCGGAGATGAAGACCGGCTTCTCGTCCGGGTGGTTCTCCATCAGGTCCACGCGACCCAGCGACTCGTAGTAGGCGGCGAAGCCGACCTTCACCGGCTGGATGACGAGGTCGCCGGCGAGGTTGTCGAAGATCTCGTGGGCGTCGAAGTCGCCCCAGATGGCCGTGCCGTCGGCGTACGGGGCGTCGGCGTGCTTCCGGCCGATGACAATGTGCGAGTAGCCCATGTTCTGGCGGTAGATGGCGTGCATCACCGCCTCCTTCGGGCCGCCGTAGAACATCTTGATGTCGAGGCCCAACAGCAGAACGCGGTCGGGCACCTCCTCGCCGCGGGGGCCCCACAGCTCGGGGTCGCTGTCTCCCTCGCCCATGCCGCGGTCGGCGATCAGCTTCTCGTACGTCTCCATCCGGATCTCGGCGGAGACGTCGTCCCCCTTCGTCTCGCCAATCAGCGGGTTCAGCACGGCCCCGGCGTTCTTTCCTTCTTTCAGCAGAACTTCGAGGGCGTAGACGAGGGCGTACTCGTGGGCCCGGTGGAGGGGGTTCCGGGTCTGGAAGGCGACGCACGCGTCCCAGCCCTTCTCCTCGATGATCGCCCGCACCTCGGCTGGCGACTTCACGTACTGTCCGAAGGACGCGTTCTTCGGCTGCGGCAGGGCACGAAGCTCGCCGCCGATCAGGTGCGTCTTGTCAGCGTCGAGCTTCAGGGCCATGTCGGCCCCGGGGTGGTCGGTCCGCTCGGTGCCGTACACGCTCTTGACGTACCGCGGCTTGTTCCACTCGTAGACGCTGCTCACGTCGAGCGTCGCGACGACGCTTCCGTCGGGGCCGACGAGGGCAACCGTCGTCCCGGCCGACAGCGTGCCGGCGAGATCGCTCGTCACCGGGAAGGCGAGCGGAATCGTCCACGCGTACTTCGACCCGTTCGACTCGACGACCGACTCGTCGAGCACCGTGTTCCACTGGGCCTCGGTCATCGGCCCGGTCAGCGGGCTCAGCGTGCCGTCGGCAATGCGGTAGACGGTCGACAGGTCGGCCGCGGAGACCGGGACCTTCGGCAAGTCGGCCGCCTTGGCCTGGAAGTCGGCCAACTCGGCCTCGGGAACGGTGCGGTCGACGGGGGCGGAGAGTCCACCGTGCGGGGGAACGAGTGCGGGCATGGCCACAAAACCTGGTGCGAGACGCGCGGACGCCGACCACCATCGGGCGGGCCGGTCTCGGCGGACACTAGGGAACGCCGATTCGAGCGTCAACGCAGGATCGCGCGGTGCCCGGCTTCGGCGTCCCTCAATCCTCGGTCTCGGGCTCGGGCCGTTCGTCGGGCGTCCCGAACTCGCCGCGGTCGTACTTCAGCCAGAACTCCAGCGGCCGCATCCGGCGTGGCTCGCGGAACATCACGTCGAGCTCGTCCAGCGAGGTCATGTTCCGGACGACGTCGAGCCCCGTCTCGATCTTCGACGGCGTGAACAGCAGCCGCTTCAGCTCCAGCCCCGCCAGCGGCGACAGGTCGGTCACGTTCGTTCCCACGATGTTCAGCCGCTCGAGCCCCTCGATCCGCGGGACGACGGCGAGGTTCTCGATCTCCGTGTCCTGCACGTCCAGGCTCGTCAGCCTCTGCGCGGCGAGCGGCGTCAGGTCGCGGACCTTGCTGCCCCGCAGCCACAGGATTTCGAGGTCCAGCGTCTTCACCACCGAGACGTCGGTCACGGGCGTGTCGATCAGGTCGAGGTACTTCAGCGGCATCTCGGCGAGCGGCGAGAGATCCGTCACCTTCGTCTCGCGCAGCTTCAGGTCCTCGAGCGGCATCCCCTTCAGCACGCTGATGTCGTCGATCGGGCAGCCGGTCAGTTCGAGCGTGTCGAGCTCCAGACCGGCCAGCGGCGAGAGGTCGTCGATCCGGGTGCCGTAGAGCGAGACCTTCTTGATCTCGCCCCCCTCCGTCGCGATGACGACCCGGTCGTCGCCCAGCAGTTCCCGCAGCCGCGACGGCGTCATCTCGTCGACGTCCGGCGTCACCGTCTCCACCGGCGGCGCCGTCGACTCCGAGATGCCGGCCCCCCCACTGCCGCTCCCGCAGCCGACGAACGCGAGCGCAAGGGGAGCGAGCACGAGGAGTCCAAGCCGCCGACTCTGTCGGCGGGCCCGACGGCGGGGCCGTCGGGTTGGGGGGGAGGCAGGACGTCGCATGCGGAGCACTCGCGGTTCGATTCACACGCCGGGCAGGTTCGCCTCGTCGATCTCGACGCCGAAGCCCGGCCGGTCCGAGAGCGTGATGCTACCAGCCTCGACCGCCGGCTGTCCCCCGACCCACGTCATCCACGGCCGTCCGGACTCCGCGAGCGGCTGCTGATCCAGGGCCGCGATCGCGTGCAGGCCCCACACCTCGCAGCCGCGGTGCGGACAGACCCGCACACCGGCCGCGTTCGCCATCTCGTAGATCTTCACCAGTTCCGTCATCCCGCCGCACCAGCAGACGTCCGGCTGCAGCACGGCGTGCAGCCCGCGCTCGATCAACGGACGGAACGCGGCCGCCGTGAACTCGTGCTCGCCGCCGGCGATCGGGATCGCACACCGCTCGACGATCCGCGCATACCCGTCGAGGTCGTCCGGCGAGAGCGGTTCCTCGATCCACCCGACCCCGAGCGGCTCGACCGCCTCCGCGACCGCCAACGTCGTCGCCTCGTCCCACCGCATCCACGCGTCCAGCATCAACCCGGTCTCCGGCCCCAACAGCGCCCAGGCCTGCTCGACTGCCCGGACGATGCCGTCGATCCGGTCGCCGTCGCCGCGGTGTTCGACGTGCAGCTTGAAGGCCGTGTGCTCGCCGACCATCTCCGGCGTGAGGTCGCTCCAGAAGGTGCCGTAGGTCGGAATCGGCTCGCCGACCGCCCCGCCCAGCAGCTTCGCCACCGGCTCGCCCGCCAGCTTCCCCCGCAGGTCCCACAAGGCGAGATCGACGCCGCTGACCGCCATCACGGCAATCCCCTTCCGCCCGAACGCCAGCGTCGCCGCGTACATCCGCTCCCAGAGCGCCTCGACCGGCTCGGGACTCTCGCCGAGCAGCAGGTCCCGCAACACGGTCTCCACCACGTGAGTCCCGGCCGCCCCGCCACCCCCCACGCCGTACCCGGTCACCCCGACGTCCGTGTCCACGGCCACGAGAGTCTGCCCCAACGACGTCCGCCAGTCGCCCGGCGAGTTCTCCGCAATTGGCTGACAGGCCCGAACGTTCGTGATCTTCATGCGGTTCTCTCGCCCAGCCTCGGAAAGGAACCACGGATTTCACGGATACTGGCGGGTTTCGGCAAGCATTCGTGTCGTCCGTCAACGACGCGTTCACCCCGACTGGATCTCGCGGGAACGGTTTCGGAGACTGCACTCGGCGCACACGTGGACAAGTGGGGCGAGCGGGTCGTGGACGACGAGTACCAGTACGACGTCTTCATCAGCCGGGCCGGCTGCGATGCCGACGTCGCCGTCCGGATCGCCACGCTCCTGCGGGACAACGGGCTCGTCGTCTACATGCAGGACTCGGACTTCAAGACCGGGCACGACTTCGTCGAGCGGATGGAGGTCGGGCTCGACAAGTGCCGCCGCACGCTGTCGGTCGTATCCCCGGCGTACTTCGAGTCCAAGTTCACTATGGGCGAGATGCGGGCCGCCTACACGGCGGACCCGGACGGCCGCCAGCGAAGGCTCCTCATCACCCGCGTAGCCGACTGCCAGGTCAAGCGGCTCTATGGGCCGCGGGTCTACAAGGATCTGTTCGACGTCGACGACACGACGTTCGAGCAGCGGGTCGTCGAACTCGCGGAGGAACTCCAGGACGAGTCCGCCACTCCGCCGGCAACGCCGCGGCAGGAGGCGCAGATCTGGAACGTGCCGGGCCTCAGCGTGAACTACACGGTTCGCGTCGAGTTGCAGGAGGCGTTGCGGGAGCGGCTGGCGGACGGCGGGTCGGCGGCCGTCACGCAGGCCATCCAGGGGATGGGGGGCGTCGGCAAGACGCAGCTCGCCCTGTGGTACTGCCACACGTTCGCGGACGAGTTCGACCTCGTCTGGTGGATCGACTCCGAGACCGACCCGGCCACCGACTTCGTCGAACTCGCCTCCCGGCTCGACCTGAAGCACCCCGACGGGACCCATCTCGACGTCGTCGCCGAGAACGTCCGGCGAACGCTCGAACAACGGTCGCGGTGGCTGCTCGTGTTCGACAACGTCGAGAAACCGGAGACGATTGCGCCCTTCCGGCCCACGCGTGGCGACGGGCAGGTGTTGATCACGTCCCGGCACGGCATCTGGCCCCCCGCCGAGCGCCTGCCGGTCGGCACGTGGTCACGGCCGGAGTCGCTCGCCTTCCTCGAGAAGACCGTCGGAAGAGCGGAACCGTCGGCCGATGACTTGACCGACCTGCTGGGCGACTTGCCGTTGGCTCTTGCGCAGGCGGCCGGGTACGTCAACGCAACCGGCATCGGCCTGCCGGACTACCTCGAGCGGTTCCGGGGGCAGCGGGAGAGGCTCTGGAAGAGGGAGGTCCCCCCCAGCGACCATCAGAAGACCGTGCGGACGGCGTGGGAGTTGTCGCGTAAGGAGATCGGCATCGGCGTCGACGTGCTCCGCCTCTGCGCCTTCCTCGCGCCGGACGGTCTCGCCAGAGACATCGTCGCAGCTGCACCGAACGCCCTCCCGCCGAAGCTCGCGAAGGTGCTCTCCGACGAATTCGAGTTCGACGACGTCGTGCAGACTCTGAGGCAGTTCTCCCTGGTGAGCATCGACGACGGCGTACTCTCGGTCCACCGCCTCGTCCAAGTGGTCGTCCGTGACGGCATCCGCGAAGGGGACCACGCTGCCTGGGTAGAGCGCGCAGCGCGGACCGTTCGTGCGGCCATCCCCTACGAGCAGAACTCTCCCGACACGTGGGGGCCGGCGGCGAGGATGATGTCACACGCGATGACCGTGGCCGACCGCGCCGAGGAGTACACGGCGAACACGGAGTCGATCCGGTGGAATCTCGATCGATGTGCGCGTGCCTGCCGAAAACTGGGTCGCTACGACGAGGCGCGAAGGGCCTCGACACGGGCGATGGGCGTCGCCAAGACGGTGTTCGGCGAGGAGCACGGGAAGGTGGCGTCTGTCAGCTCGAACCTGGGCCTCGTCGAACTCGACACTGGACAGTACCCGAAGGCCAAGTCTCTGCTGGAGGACGCCATCGCGATCGACCGGAAGGAGTCCGGTGCGGACGCCCCGATCCTCGCGGTGAGATACTCGATCCTCGGTTGGATCGAGAGGGCGCTGGCGAATCTGGACGAGGCCAGGCGACTGTTGAGTGACGCCGTCGACATCGGGGAGAGGTCGTACGGCGGCAACCGACCGGAGATGGTCGTCTGGTACTCGAGCCTGGCCATGTTCGAGAAGGAAGCTCGCAACGAACAAGAGGCCCATCGCCACATGCGGAAGGCCGTCGAGATCGCAGAGCGTTCGATTCCGGAGGACCACCCTGAGCGTGCCATGTGTTACGCCTGCATGGCCTTGGTCCAGTGGGAGCTGCACGAGCAGGGCGAGGCCCGGCGGCTGATGGAGCGGGCCACGTCCATCGACGCGACCTTCTACGGCGAGAACCATCCGAGAGTGGCCGAGAACTACAGTATTCTGGCCTACTTCGCATGGGAGGTCGGGAACTGGTCGGAGGCCACGGACCACGCCTGGACGGTACACGACATTTGGACGGAGACCTTGGGATCGGAGCATCCCAACACGATGAAGGTCACGGACTGGCTGCGGGAGAACGACCCGCACGGGGACAGACGGCGGGAGGTTGAGCGTCCGCCGAGTGCTGGCGGGGGCGAAGACGCGCGATGACAGAGCGCCGCGACTCACTTGGACCGGACGTCGAAGACCTGTTGGAGTTCGTCCAGCGCATTCACGCGCAAGGCAGACTCGTGCGGGCACGCGTAGACGCAGGCCGGACCCAGACCGTGTGACGACGAGGCGCACAGATCGCAAACGACGGCAACTTGCTTGGGGATGAGCAAGTCGATCTGCGGGGAGTCTCGAGCAAACCCCTCGAACACACCGCGAGCGTGGCGTTCGATCCGATCGGCATCTGCGTCCAGAGCCGACTCCATCTGGATTGCCCCGTAGGGGCACTGGTCGGCACACAGTTTACAGCCGATGCACCATGGCTCGATGACGATTTCACCCCGCTCGCCCCTGCTCATCGATCCAACAGGGCACCCGATCATGCAGACCGGATCCACACAACTTCTACAGGTGGTCGGGACCAGGTAGTTCATCCACCTTGGCCCGTCGAGATAGAGACGCGTGCGACCGTCGTCGTGCGAGGCAATGCACGCCTCCACACAGACGTTGCACCGCGTGCAGCTGTCGAGGTCGATCAGCATCAGTTCCTCGCCCTGCATCAAGCCAAGGGTCTCGACCTCCGGCTGCGACTGCACCGGAACGGTTCGGCTCGACTGAGCGTTGGCACTTCGCCCGCGTTCGGCAGTCTCTTGGATCTCCGCGACGAACGGCGGACTCGCGTCCAGGAGCGTTTGGACGACGTGCAGCGGAATTCTAACGAGTTCGACCTGTGGGAAGTACCCCCTCTCGTGGTCCGGCATCGTCGTCAGCCCGTCGGGGCTGTCCGGGTGGTCGTAGGCAACACATGTCACCTGACGGGTTTCCTGCTTCGTGACTCCCTCGATCTCCCCGGACACACACTCCAAGCCGACCAACTCCCCTGCGCGCGGGTAGGCGAGGACGCGCCGCCTGTCAACTTCACCAATCCGTCTCGGCATCGACTTTGGCAGCAGGATCTCGAGCAGACGTCGCTGTACCAACCAGATGTCGGCCTGCGACCAGCACCGGGTGTCGCTGCTCATTCGGAGGAAGAGATCGTCCAGGATCGGGTCCGGCACCTCTCGGGTGATCTCCCTGGCAGAGTCCCAACGACGTCGGGCGCCGGAGTCGCGCCGAGTCGCGAAGGCCGTTCCCTTCTCCGCCGTGATGAACGCGTTCAGGGCCGCCACGATCGCCTTGCGGGCTTCGATGTCGTCGGGACTGGGCAACTTGCCCAAGTCCAGTTCCTCGGAGGGAACTTCGCAAGAGTCGCGGAGCCGTTCACGCACCAACTCGGCTAGCAAGATCGCCAGTCGCGCCCTCCCCGGCATCCAGCGCGGAGGGACGGTCAGGACGGGTGGGAAGGATGGAGGTCTTTCGCCCCTGCTCACAGCCTCCGAGACGAGTTTCGTTCGCCTCTCGCGTTCGGCCTCCTTGGCTTCCTCGTATGCCCGCTTGTCCTCGGCAATCCGCGCGGTCGCGGTCACCATCAGGTCGGAGAGTTCGTCGAACAACCGCTCGAACCGCGCGTCGTCCGGAACCACAGCCGTCTTGTCGAAGCTGCTCGTCGCCTCGACGTTGAAGTCCTCGATCACGAGCCGACAACGCAGGTTCTCCACGACCTTCACCAGCCCCCGGTGAACGACGTACACACCGTCCGACGGCTGCCCTTCCTCGAAGATCACGTCCCCCGAGTCGATCGAGACGAACTCCACTCGGTTTCGGTCCGGATCCAGCAACCAGTCCAGTTGCTCATCGGTAAGCGCTCGGAACGGCCGCATGGCTCGGAACTGCGCGCCGAGTCGACGCACCCGGTACGTCTCCCACTGCCGCCTTCGGAACTCCGCATTCTCGGTCAGCCGGTCGTAGACGCTGCTCAGCATCTCCACCATGTAGCACGGCTCGTTCACGACTACCGTGACCGACCGGGGCAGGTCGTGGAAGCTGTTCGACTCACCGAAGAGTTCGCCCGCGCGAATGTCCCCCCGCATGGTGTCCGAGTCGATCGACGTTCCGGAGTCGACGGGAATCACGCGGGCGTTCGCAGGCCTTGGTCCGGTCGGCTCCTCCCGCCAGAACGTCGAGCGGATCCACTCCCCCAGGTGACGAAGCGAGTCCCCGACCGACGACGAGCGCCGCAGTTCTCGTCCGGAACGCAACAGTGCCGTGGCCGGTGCCCCCTGGCCGTCGCCTTGATCGCGATCGTCGATCCGTCCAAGGGCGAGGTCGCGCTCCGCCAACAGTTGTTCTCGCTGTCTACCCGGTTGTTCGGTCGTCGACGGTTCGCCCGCGTATGCCACCTCGCACTGATGCTCGCGAAGCGCGACTAGGTCTTCGTCGGTGAGCACGTAGAAGATCGTCGAACCCGATTCGCCCTGTACGAACACGACTTCCCCCGGCTCGTATCGCCGGAGGACGACCGAACCGAGGTCCAGCCGACGACGGAGACCGCGACGCATCACCTCGAAGGCCGGCATCGAGACGAACTCGTCGAACGAGAGAAACTCGTCACGGCCGCGGAGTGAACTCGCGTCAAGCCGTGGACCTAGCGCCGGCGCGAAACCGGAGTTGCGAACCTGACTCCCCGAGATCTCCCGGGCCGGTGAAACCGTGTTGCTCGCAGGGGGCGGGGATGGCTTGGGCGACGCCGGAGCTGTTGGGGTCCAGTCTCGGTCCGGGTTCGGCGTATCCCACAGACTAAGCGCCGGGACTCGAGAGAAGGCGATCTCGTCATCCTCAGGATCGCGGTCGTTGACCGAACTCCGGGTCGTTGTCGACATCGCCCTGACGGGGTCCTGCTCGGCTGGCTGCAGTCCTTGACTGACAAGATACGCCCATCTCGGCGCGCGAGCAAGCGGCAAGGGGAACACGTGTCGCCGTCTTGGGCAACTACGGTGTGCAGGCGACTTGTCCGGTCAACGATGGTAGAGCGACCATTGTTCTGCTCCCGAAGTCGGGGTGCCCGTGGGGCAACCAAGTCGCTCTCTAGGAATGGAGGAGAGCGTTGGAGTGCGCTTTGGCGACGCGGTGGTGGCTGGCGGGGTTTGCCGGGCGAGACGGAATGTCGTCGGGATCGTCGTCGTCGACGGGCGGAACGTCGTAACCTCCAACATCTGCATCATCACCATCACGACGCCCTCTCCGTTTCGTCGGGCCGTTCTTCACCCCGTGGCACGGCGAGCGAGACGAGGAAGCCGACGAGGAGGATCGTCGTGGTGCCGAGGACGATGGTCAGGTTGCCGTGCAGTCGGTTGGCGAACCAGGCGTTCTCGTCCGTGGCGAGTTTCGTCAGCGAGGCCCAGGCGATGAACGTGACGCCGGCCACCACGCCGACGCCGCCCGCGACGTTCCCCGCCCGGCGGGCCAGCAGGCCGAGCAGGAACAGGCCCAGCATGCCGCCGCTGAAGATGCCGGCCAGGTTCCACCACGCGTCGAGCGCGGACTTCACGCGGGTCATGGCGAGCGCGGCCGTCGTTCCCAGCACGCCCCAGAAGAGCGTCGCGGCGTAGAGGACGCGCATCGACTGCCGTTCCGTCGGCTGCCCGTTCACGAAGCGGCCGTAGAGGTCGTACCGTGTGAGCGTGGCCGAGCAGTTGAGCGACGAGTCGACGCTGCTCATCGCCGCGGCACAGACGGCCGCGATCAACAGGCCCGTCACGCCCGGCGGGAGTTCCGTGGCGATGAAGTGCGGGAAGACGGCGTCGGCCTTCACGCCCCCGGCTTCGGCCTGCGGCAACGTGCCGAACTCCCCCGCGTAGAACGAGGCGAGAGCCGTGCCGACGAAGAACAGCACGGCCGAGATCGGCAGGTACAGAAGGGCCCCCAGCCAGACGCTGCGGGTCGCGTCCTGCTCGCTCTTCGCGGTCGCGTACCGCTGCACGTAACTCTGGTCGATGCCGAAGTTCTGCAGGTTGACGAACAGCCCGTAGAACAGCACGACCCAGAAGGTCGACTCCGTCAGCGACCCGCCGAAGCTCCCCAGCGAGAACCGCCCGGCCTGCCAACTCGTCACGAGGAACTCGTCCGCTCCGCCCGGCACGTGGAGCAGCAGCACCACCACGCAGACCAGCATGCCGACGGTGAGGACGAGGCTCTGCACGACGTCGGTCCAGATGACGGCCTCGATTCCGCCGAGCAGCGTGTACAACGTGACGAGCACGCCCGTCACGACGATCGTCACACGGACGTCCCACCCCGTCAGCGGCAGCAGGGCGAGGGCGACGAGGTAGAGGATCGTCCCCATTCGCGCGAGCTGCGTGAGCAGGTAGCAGACGACGGCGTACGTCCGGGCCCACGGACCGAACCGGCGTTCCAGGTGCTGGTAGGCGGAGACCTCGCCCGTCGAGCGGTAGAACGGGACGAACCACCGCGTCGCGATCCACGCGGCGAGCGGCAGCGAGAGGCCGAAGACGAACGGGTTCCAGTTCCCGGCGAAGCTCTTGCCCGGGTTCGCGAGGAAGCTGATGCTGCTGACGTAGGTGCCGAAGATGGAGAGCCCGACCGCCCAGCCCGGCAGCGACCGCCCGGCGGCCGTGAACTCCTCGGTGGTCCCGCTCGTCCGCGCGAACCAGCAGCCGAACCCTACGACGCCGGCGAGGTAGCAGGCGAGCACGACGAGATCGATCGTCGAAAGCATGGCGGTTCCGTCGTTCGTGGCGAGCAGCCGACAGGCTCCGGCGTGGCGGAGACGCTGTCAACGTCGTCGAGCGCGCGGGGCTTTGGTGTGGAACCACGAAACACACGAAAGACACGAAAACGTGTTCGAGACATTCGGAGACGTGTGGCTGCCGCTGCGAGTCTTTCGTGTGGTTCGTGTCTTTCGTGGTTTCTCTCCGTACCTCCCCTGTCTCCGTGATTTCCGTCCGTCCCGTCCGTGTGAAAACCGGACGCTTGCGGCTCGGGAAGTCGCGGACGATGATCACCTCACTTCACGATCCGCCCTCACGTCGGACGAACCACGTTCCATGCGCGACTTCGACTACCAGGCCCCCACGTCGCTGGCCGACGCGGTGGCCCTGCTCGCGAAGCACAACGGGTCCGCCAAACCGCTCGCCGGAGGGACCGACCTCATCGACCACGTTCGCTGCGGCCGGCTCGAACCGGACCTGCTCGTCGACGTGAAGAAGATCGACGAGCTGAACGTCCTCGAGCTGAACGACGACGGCCTTCGCATCGGGGCGGCCGTGCCCTGCCGGAAGGTCGCCCAGCACGCCGGCATCCGGGAGCGGTACTCGGCCATCGCCGACAGCTCCGGCATCATCGGCGGCGTGCAGATCCAGAACCGGGCCAGCATCGGCGGGAACCTGTGCAACTCCGGTCCGGCGGCCGACTCGACCCCGGCCCTCGTCGCCCTCGGGGCCGTCTGCGTCCTCTCCGGCCCGAACGGCACCCGCGAGTTGCCGGTCGAGGAGTTCTGCACCGGCCCCGGCAAGAACGCCCTCGAACCGGGCGAGTTGCTCGTCGAGTTCCGCTTCCCCGGCCGCCCGGCCCACGGCGGCAGCCACTACCGTCGCTTCATCCCGCGGAACGAGATGGACATCGCCGTCGTCGGCGTCGGGGCGTCGGTCGCTCTCGACGAGTCCGGCGAGACGTTCACGGCGGCTCGCGTCTCCCTCGGAGCGGTCGCGGCGACCCCGCTCTTCGCCGAGGAGGCGAGCAACGCCCTCGTCGGCCAGCCGGTGAACGACGACACGGTCAAGGCCGCCGCCGAGGCCGCCAAGGCGATCGCCAAGCCGATCGACGACATGCGGGGCACGGTCGACTACCGCGTTCACGTCACCGGCGTGCTCGTGGAACGCGTCGTGAAGGCCGCCGTCACCCGCGCCCGCGGCGAGCAACTCGACTACCGACCGGGCCACTGAATCGAGCGGTCAGCGATCGGCTCACAGCGGTCAGCAAGAAGCTCTCATCTCTCACTCTTCGACACCACACCATGCCCAAACGCATCGTCTCCTGCACGATCAACGGCACGCCGACGGAGTTCCTCTGCGAGCCGCGGTGGACGCTCCTCGAGGCGCTCCGCGACGGCCTCGACATGACGGGCACCAAGGAGGGCTGCTCCAACGGGAACTGCGGGGCGTGCACCGTCCTCCTGAACGGCGAGTCGGTCGTCAGCTGTCTCGTGCTCGCCGTCGAGTGCGAGGGGGCCGAGCTTCGCACGATCGAGGGCGTCGCCGAGGGGAGCCACCTCGACGAGGTGCAGAACGCCTTCCTCGAGTGTGCGGCCCTGCAGTGCGGCGTCTGCACGCCCGGCTTCATCGTGCAGGCCGAGTCGCTGCTCGACGAGATTCCCGAGCCGACCGAGGACGAGATCCGCTTCCACCTCGCCGGCAACCTCTGCCGCTGCACCGGGTACGACAAGATCGTCCGCGCCGTGCAGGCGGCCGCGGAGAAACGGCAGACCGCGGACGCCTGAACGCCGCAAGGGAGGGATCGACTTCGTGGCAAGCGTCTACGTCGACAGTTCCGTTCCGAGCTATCTCGTCGCGAACCCGAGTCGCGACCTGATCGTCGCGGCCCGTCAGCAGCTGACGCACGACTGGTGGAACGATCTTGGACCGCAATTCGAGTTGTTCGTGTCGCCATTCGTCCTTCGAGAGATCGAGGATGGTGATCCGGCGTACTCCGGCCTCCGCTTGAACTCGATCGTCGGCTTGGACGTGCTGCCGAATGTCGTGGAGGTGGACGACCTCTCCATGGAGTACGCAGCCAGGCTCGGTCTGACCGGCCGCGCGGTCGTGGACGTCCCACACTTCGCGTTCGCGGTGCACTACGAGATGGACTACCTTCTGACGTGGAACATGAAGCACTTGGCGAACGTTCGCGTGCTTCGACGTCTCCGGACGCTGAACGAAGAGTTCGGTCTGCAAACGCCGATCGTGTGCACTCCGGAGTACATGCTCGAGGTGTTCGAGGAGGACATGACGTGATCAACGATCCGATCGTTGCCGAAGTTCGGCGTGCAAGGGAGAAGTTGTTCGCCGAGTGTGGAAACGACTTGGGTCGGCTCTTCGAGCGGCTGCGGGAGACCGAGGGCCGATATCGGGACCGGCTCGTCACCAAGGACGAACTGATGCGTCGCCGAGCGGCCAAGGCCGCCAACCAATCCCGCTGATCCTCGCAGAGAAACGCTCATGGCCACCGCCGACCTCCGCAGCACCGAGAAGCCCGCCTACAAGGTCATCGGCACGCGACCCGTCCGGCACGACGGCGTCGACAAGGTGACCGGTCGCGCCCAGTACGGGGCCGACGTGAGGCTGACCGGCATGCTGCACGCCGCCATGCTCCGCAGCCCGTACGCCCACGCGACCGTCAAGAACATCGACACCTCGAAGGCCGAAGCGGTCCCCGGTGTGCGGGCCGTCGTCACGTCGGCCGACCTGCCGGACCACGGCGACCGCATGGTCGAACTGGGCGAGGGGGCCGTCAACATGCGGCACCTCGCGACGAACGTCCTCGCCGGCGACAAGGTGCTCTACAAGGGCCACGCCGTCGCCGCCGTCGCCGCGGACGACGTCCACACGGCCCGTGAGGCGGTCAAGCTGATCGAGGTCGAGTACGAGCTGCTGGAGCCCGTGCTCGACGTCCGGCAGGCGATGGAGCCGACCGCCCCGGTCCTCAACGACGACGTCCGCACGCAGTCCGTCGGCGGGGCCGACCCGGGTGACGACGCCAAGCCGACGAACGTCGCCAAGCACATCCTCTTCGAGAAGGGGAACGCCGCGGAGGCCTTCGAGACGGCCCACCTCGTCGTCGAACGCGAGTTCCACACCGCGACCGTCCACCAGGGCTACATCGAACCGCACAACGCGACCGCCGTCTGGAACGCCGACGGTAAGGTGACCGTCTACACCAGCACCCAGGGCAGCTTCACCGTCCGCCAGCAGACGGCCGAGCTGCTCCGCATCCCGGTCAGCGACGTGAAGGTCGTGCCGATGGAGATCGGCGGTGGCTTCGGCGGGAAGATCTCGGTCTATCTGCAGCCGGTCGCCGTGCTGCTCTCGCGGAAGTCCGGGCGGCCGGTGAAGCTCGTCATGGACCGGGCCGACGTCTTCGAGGCGACCGGCCCCACGCCGGGCTCGTACATCCGGGTGAAGCTCGGCGTCTCCGAGGAGGGCAAGCTGGTCGCCGGCGACGCCTACCTCGCCTACGAGGCCGGGGCGTATCCCGGCTCGCCCGTCGGCCCCGGATGCATGTGCATCTTCTCCTGCTACGACTTTCCGACCGCCCGTGTCGAGGGCTTCGACGTCTGCGTCAACAAGCCCCGCACCAATGCCTACCGGGCCCCGGGCAGCACGAACGCCTGCTTCGCCGTCGACACCGTGATGGACGAACTCGCGGCGAAACTCGGCATCGACCCCGCCGAGTTCCGTCTGATGAACGCGGCCGAGGAGGGGACCCGCCGCGTCGACGGGCCGGTCTACAACCGCATCGGAATGGTGGAGACCGTCGAGGCGATCAAGCAGTCCGAGCACTACAACTCGCCGCTCGAAGGTCCGAACCGTGGCCGCGGCATCGCGACCGGGTTCTGGTTCAACGCCGGCCTCAACTCGTCCGTCTCCGCCACCGTCAACCTCGACGGCACCGTCTCCCTCGTCGAGGGCTCGACCGACATCGGCGGCACGCGGACCAGCATTGCCATGCAGTTCGCCGAGACGCTCGGCATCACGGCCGAAGCCGTCAAGCCGGCCGTCGTCGACACGGACAGCGTCGGCTACACCGACGTCACCGGCGGCAGCCGCGTCACCTTCGCCACCGGCATCGCGGCCGTGGAGGCGGCCAAGGACGTGATGGCCCAACTCGTCGAACGGGCCGCCCTCGTCTGGGGCTGCTCGGCCGACGACGTCACCTACTCCGACGGTGCCGCCCACGGGCCGAACGGCGAGAACCTGCACTTCGACGAGATCGCCGAGCGACTCAACACGACCGGCGGCCCGGTCATCGGCAGCGGCACCTGCAGCGGCGTCAACCAGAGCGGCGCGTTCGGCACCCACTGCGTCGACGTCGAGGTCGATCCGGACACCGGCAAGGTCCAGATTCTCCGCTACACCGTCGCCCAGGACGCCGGCACGGCCATCCACCCGGACTACGTGGAAGGCCAGATGCAGGGCGGAGCCGTCCAGGGCATCGGCTGGGCCCTCAACGAAGAGTACTGGTACGACGGTGAGGGGAGCATGCGGAACGCGACCTTCCTCGACTACCGCATTCCCACCTGTTACGACGTGCCGATGATCGAGACGATCATCGTGGAGGTGCCGGACCCCAACCACCCGTACGGCGTCCGCGGCGTCGGCGAGGTCCCCATCTGCCCGCCCCCGGCCGCCATCGCCAACGCCGTCCACCAAGCCGTCGGCGTGCGAATGCAGCAACTGCCGATGTCGCCGCCCCGCGTGCTCGCCGAGATTCTGAAGAAGTGAGCGAGCGCGATCGCCGCCTCCCGAAGCGCCGTCGAACTCGTTCGTCGGTCCAGCCTCGGCGGATCGCGGCGAACGCGAAGGATTTCCCCCCGCGTTGTCCCGCACGACGCGCATCGCCCGCCGGCCGATCCTGCCGAGCCACGAAACCGACGCCTCTGGCAGGCTGAGTTCGGGGAGCGTGGTCGATGGGAGTCGGGACGACGCGACTACCGTCGGTCAGCCCCACGCCTCGAGGGCCACACCGTTGAGGGATGCTCACTGCGACAGGAGACCGGGCTACACGCTCGTCGAGGTCCTGGTCTCGATGGGCGCTGCTGCGATCCTCATGACGGGCCTCGCGTCGACACTCCTGCTCGCCACGGCCGCGCTCGATCCCGATTTCGACGACCGTGACCGGGCCGAGCAAGGCGAAGTCCTGTCGGTGCTGCAGTCCGACCTCGCACAGGCCAAGTACTTCACCGAACGAACGAGTACTTCGGTCGCGTTCGTGGTCCCCGACCGCGACGGCGACGGTGAGGACGAGTCCATTCGATACGCTTGGTCCGGCACGCCCGGCGACCCGCTGACGGTGGCCTACAACGGCGGGACGACGGCCACCTTGCTCGGCGACGTCCAGGTGTTCGATCTCCAGTTCGCGACCGAGAGCTTCGCACCGCCTACTCTCACCGCGCACGTCGGCTTCCCGCACGTCTACGCCAACCAGCAGACGTCGACCCACGACGTTCAGGTCGCCACCCGGTTCACGGTTCTCGATCCGGTCACGATCTCCGGCATCGCGGCCTACACCGGTGGGCACCACAACAAGGACTTCCGAGTTGCCGTGTACGACGACAGCGGTGGCGAGCCCGATACGCTTCTCGCCGAGTCTGCTGCGGAACGGACCGCCTCGTCGATGGACTGGACAACGCTGACGGTCCCCGACACGTTCCTGGCCCCCGGCGACTACTGGCTCGCCGTCGCGTTCGAGCACAAGAACCAGTGCTACCAGTACACGTCCGGTGGCGGCGAACTGCGGACGAAGTCCAATGACGCGGTCAAGAACGGGTTCCTGGCGACATGGGGAGCCTCGGACTCGACGGAGACCGGCCGCCTCTCGATCTACGCCGTCCACGACACGAACTGAGCGACCGAGCCGAACCGACAACTCGTGCTACCATCTCTACGTTCCGCCAGGATCGCGGAGGTGGCCGTCGTTCCAACCGTGGCCCGAAACCTTCGTGCTCACCTCGACGTCGATCGGACACCGCAGTATGCCCCGCGTCTTCGTCCCCCCGTCCCTCCGCGACCTGACCGACGGCCTCGCCGAGGTCGACGTCGAGGGCGGTACGGTGGTGGCGGTGATCGAGGCGCTCGACGCGCGGTTCCCCGGGGCGGCCGGGCGGTTGCGGCAGGGGGACTCTCTGAAGCCGGGGCTCGCGGTCGTCGTGGACGGCGAGGCCTCCGCGATGGGGCTTCTGCAGAAGGTCGGACCCGAGGCCGAGGTCCACTTCCTCCCGGCCATCGGCGGCGGGTAGGTCCGGACGATGCCAAGTTGGGCGCTGGGCGAACGGGGCACCTTCGTCACCAGAGCCGAGCCCCGCGTCACGTGGATGCGACTGTCAACCAGTCGCCCTACAATTCGCCTCCGTGTTCCACTCCGAGGTCGGTCCTTCCCCACTCCCCGACAAGACGAACAGGCACTCATGCTCACCGAGATTTTCGGGTTCGTTTCCGTGTCCGCCATGGTCGCCTTCTACGCGCTCGAGTCACGGGCCCCGGTCTACACGCTGGCGTTCGCGGGGGCCTGTCTCAGTTCCGCGGCGTACGCGGCACTCATCGAGTCGTGGCCGTTTGCAGGCGTCGAGTCGGTCTGGTCGGTCGTCGCATTCAACCGCTGGCGTCAGTCCAAGGCGTAGTCGCTTTCGGACAGCAAGTGGCCGACGACGGTTGAGTCGACTCCGTCGCCGCGCCGAGAAGCTCTTCGATTCTTCACGAACGAGACGCCCGATCGGCCGTTATCGTTCTTGACCCGTCGTCGACACCGCGGGATGATGCCGGCGTCGCAACGATCGAAGGGTCGGACACGACGTCCGGCCTCCACCACCTTCGGAGGGATGGATGATCGACGAAGCAAGGACGCTCTGCGTCAAGCTGTTCGTTCTGGACACCAACGTCATCCTCCACGACGCCGGATGCGTCTTCGAGTTCGACGAGCACGACGTGGTGGTCCCGATCACCGTCCTCGAGGAACTCGACCGCTTCAAGAAGGGAAGTGAGGACATCCACTTCCAGGCGAGGCAGTTCCTCCGGCAGATCGACGAGCTGACCGGCGACATCCTCTCGGACGAGGGCTGCTCCCTCGGCGACGGCCGTGGCAGCCTGCGGGTCGTGCTCGGAGCCGACTGCGACCGCCTTCGCGGTGCCTTCCTGCAGGACTCCCCCGACCACCGCATTCTCAACACGGCCCTGCAGCTCAGCGAGCTCGAACGCGAACGCCCGGTGATCCTCGTCACGAAGGACACCAACCTGCGGATGAAGGCGAAGTCCCTCGGCGTGCACGCCCAGGACTACCAGACCGACCAGGTGGCCAACGTCGACGACCTCTACACCGGCAAGCGGCTCGTCACCGGCGTCCCCAGCGAACTCGTCGACAGCTTCTACGCCGACGGCTGCGTTCCCCGCGACGAGGTTCCGCTCGTCGAGACGCCGCTCAGCAACGAGAACTTCATTCTCCGGAACGGCAGCAAGTCGGTCCTCGCCACCTACCACGCCGAAGAGGACAGCTACCAGCGGATCACCAAGTCCGCCTGCTTCGGCATCTCGCCACGGAACGCCGAGCAGTCGTTCGCCCTGCAGGCGCTCACCGACGACGACGTGAAGCTCGTCACCATCGCCGGCAAGGCGGGCTCCGGCAAGACGCTGCTCGCCCTCGCCGCGGCGCTCGAGTGCCGCTCGAAGTACCGGCAGGTGCTGCTCGCCCGCCCGGTCGTCCCGCTCTCGAACCGGGACATCGGCTACCTCCCGGGCGACGTGTCTCAGAAGCTCGACCCGTACATGCAACCGCTGTACGACAACCTCACCGTCATCCGGCACCAGAACCCGGACTCGGCCGGCAAGATCCAGGAGATGCTCGAGCAGCAGAAGCTGGAGATCACGCCGCTCGCCTACATCCGCGGCCGCAGCCTGCAACGGCTGTTCTTCATCGTCGACGAGGCCCAGAACCTCACGCCGCACGAGATCAAGACGATCATCACGCGTGCCGGCGAGGGGACGAAGATCGTCCTCACCGGCGACGTCCAGCAGATCGACCACCCCTACCTCGACAGCCGCTCGAACGGCCTCTCCTACGTCATCAACCGCATGCGGAACCAACCGCTCTACGCCCACGTGACGCTGGAGAAGGGCGAACGGTCAGAGCTGTCCGAGCTGGCGAGCAACCTGCTGTAGCGGCTTCGGCGACGTATTTCATCGGGTCGACCCTACCGCAGAGTCGGTTGCGCTCGTACACTCGATGGTTCTCGGCGAGTTGCTCGCCTCCCACCACCTTGGTCGTTCGTTCCTGGACTCGGACGACTCCCTCCGCGGAAAGACCCTGTCATGCACCGTAACGCTTGTCGTTCCCGGGTTGGCTTCACGCTGATCGAACTGCTGGTCGTGATCGCCATCATCGCGATTCTCATCGCCCTGCTGCTGCCAGCCGTTCAGCAGGCTCGCGAGGCGGCCCGCCGATCGTCCTGCAAGAGCAACCTGAAACAGATCGGCGTGGCCCTGCACAACTTTCACGACACCTACGGCAACCTGCCCCCCGGCGGCTTCGACAACGACTCCGACCGGATCGGCTGGCGTGTCAATATCCTTCCAATGCTCGAGCAGTCTACGGTTTACGAGCAGATGACGAACAACGGCGTCGTCGTCGTCAACACGCAGTCGGACATCACCGCGTGCACGACCGGCACGAACGTCGGAGACTGTGAAGCGGGCCGCGACCCCAACGTGTTCAATGCGGACGCGACCGTGGCCGGCCAGACGTTCCTGTCCGTCTACACCTGCCCGTCCGACGTTCTTCCCGAGTTCGACGACGACGGCTGGGGCAAGGCGAACTACTGCGGGAACGCCGGGTCCGAGACCAACGAGTGGAACGGGCAGAATCTGGAAGGGACCGAGCAGGACGGCATGCTGTGTCACAGCAACGACGACAACCCGAGTCGGATCGTCTTCGTGAAGTTCCGCGACGTCACCGACGGGACGAGCAACACGATCATGGTCGGCGAGGTGTCGGAGTCCGCCAACGTCACCCGCTCGAACGCCGCGAGCGCCAGGTTCCCCATCTGGATCGGCGGCAACAACGATGCAAGCTGCTGCAACGGCTTCAGGGAGCACGGAGCGATTTCCCGGCTCACCGGCGGTGCGTTCTTCGTCAACCGGCAAGCCGGTGACGAGTCGGACGCGTCGTTCGGCAGCCAGCACACCGGTGGAGCCCAGTTCGTCTTCGGCGACGGTGCTGTCCGCTTCCTGAGCGAGAACATCGACTCCGGCCTGTACCACAATCTCGGTTCACGGAACGACGGTCTGCCGGTCGAGCTCCCGTAACCCGCATCCGACGGAGCCCAGCTTGCGGCTTCGCCGGCCGTGTCGACTGCGTGACAGGGCGAGAAGCGCGCGGCACGGCATCGAAGCCCGGTGTCTCCAACGACGCCGGGCTGCTTTCGTGTTGACCGAGCAGCCTGCTCTAACGTCGCAGAATGCGGTCGCGGAACCGGCGCCAGCTGCGGGCGATGTGGACGCTGTCGATCTCGTCGAGGAGTTCCCAGACCCAGGCGTCGGCACTCTGCAGGCGTTGGGCGAGCGTGCCGGCGGCGTTCAGGCCCAGCTTGCGGGCGGAGTCCGGGCTCTCCTGCATCAACTCGTCGAACGTGTCCCGTTCGAGGACGAGCACGCGGGACTCCTCCGTGCAGGTGGCCGTCGCGTGGTGGTCGGCCGGGTGGAAGAAGGTGCTCTCGCCGAAGAAGCTCGGCGGGGCGAAGCCCTCGACGGCCATGCTCTCGCCGCGGAGCTCCGGAAAGACGACGTCGACCCGGCCCTCGAGCAGGACGTAGAGCGCGGCCGTCCCGTCGCCCGCCTCGAACAGGTTCGACCCGGTCGGGCAGGTCGTCAGCTCGCACACCTCGACGAACGCCGTGAGCTCGTCCCGGTCGAAGCCGTCGAACAGCGGGCAGGCCTCGAGCACGTCCCACGGCATGCCGGCCAGCTTCGCCCCGCTCCGTGGCGGACCGCCGTCCCGTTCGAGCAGCACGACCAGCCGGCCGTCGCCGACGGGCGTCTCGCGGACCGACTCCCAGCCTGCGGCCAACAGGCGGTTCAGTCGGCGGACGTCGCCCGCTTCCACGGTTTCGTATCGTCGTGCCACGACCAGGTCTCCACGCGGTTCTCGGACACCTGCATGTTCGCGCGCCGCCACGCGGACCTCAACCAACCCGCCGGCGTTCTCGCGTGGCTCAGTCCGCCGTCGGATGCGACCCGGTGACGTTCGTGCGGATCCGGTACAGCCCGATCCCGGCCGTCACGTAGAGCACGTTCGACGTCTTGCCGCGGCCGAAGCAGCAGTTGGTCGGCAGGGCGGGCGTCGGCAGGTAGGCGAGTTCCTTCCCGTCCGGCGAGAAGACCCGCACGCCGAACCGGTCGGCGTCCCGCACGGCGGCGTAGATCCGGCCCTTCGAGTCGACCGTCATCCCGTCCACTCCGGTCGCCTTGCCGAAGTCGACGAGCACCCGCTTCTCGCCGAGCGTGCCGTGTTTCCGGATCGGGAACGCGTTCAACGTCATGCGCCCCTTCTTCGTCGTCGGGTCCTGCTTCGTCACGTCGGTCGAGCCGTTGTTCGTCTCGGCGACGTACAGCGTGCGGCCGTCGGGCGAGACGTTCACGCCGTTGGGCTTCTCGACGTCGGTCGTCGCCCGCGTGACGGTCCCGTCGGTCGCGATGCGGTAGACGCTCATGTGGTCGATCTCCATCGGCTCGGGCCCGACGTACTTCGGGTCGGAGACGAAGATCGTGCCGTCGGCGAGGACGACGAGGTCGTTCGGAGCGTTGAACCGCTTGCCGTTCCACCGCTCGAACAGCTTCCTCAACTTCCCGTCCGGCGTGATCTCGCAGACCCCGCGGGCTCCGGCGTTCGCTCCGCACGCGGCGAGCAGCCGGCCGTCGGGCGCGAAGAAGAGGCCGTTGCTCTTGCCGCTGTCCTCGCAGTGCACGCTCACCTTGCCAGTCCCCGGGTCGAACGTCATCACGCGGCCGGGGTTCTCCACCTTGAAGGCGATGTCGCTGAAGAAGACCGTGCCGTCCGCGGCGACGGCGACCCCCTCGGTGAACTCACCGTCGTTCCAGAGTTCCTCGAGGCGTGCGTCCTTCGGGAACAGGCCGGCGTCGTCGACGATCTTCGGTTCGTCGCCGTAGGTCGTGCCGAGAACGAGGAGAACGACCACGGGAATCGCGAGTGGGAGCGAACGGCGCATGGCTGGGTTCCTTGAGTGACGTACTGGACATCCTGCCGAAACAGCGGCCGGGCGTCACCCCTCGCGACTCGTGGTGGCGTGCTCCCGGGAGACGGAGAAGACGAGATGGGGGAGGCCGTGGTGGAAGGTCGTCCGCTCGGGCTTCATGCCTATTCGGAGGGCCGTTCGCTGGGAAGGGACGTTCTCCGGGCGGACGAGTGAGACGACGCGTTCGACGGGCTGGTTGGCGAAGGCGTGGTCGCGAACGGCGAGCGCCGCCTCGGAGGCGAGTCCACGCCGCCAGAAGTGGCGATGGATCATGTAGCCGATCTCCAGTTCGGGGCCGTCGTCCAGCTGCTGGACGACGAGTCCCGCCTGCCCGACGGGCGCTCCCGCCTCCCGCTCGACCACCAACCACAGCCCGTGCCCGTCGCGTAGGTAGCGGCCGCGCTGCCGCTCGATCCACTCGACCGCCTCCTCGCGCGAGTAGGCCTTCGGATAGAAACGCGTGACCTCCTGGTCGCCAAGCATGGTCGCCATGAAGTCGAGGTCGTCCATCGTCATCTCGCGAAGGCCGAGCCGGCTCGTGGTCAACAGGAACTCGCCCATCGGCATCTCGGTTACGCGTGTGTCGTGACGTGGCCCGTCGCGATCCTAACCGGCCCAGACGGCAACTGGCCCACGTTGCTGTTGGAACGGCGGCGATGCGGCTATCGTCGGCGGACCTTCGTGGAGCAAACGATGTCCGGAACGACCCCCGTCGACGACACTCAGCCGGTCCAGCCCCTGTTGTTCGTGCAGACGAACGACGGCGTCGCCGAGCTCGCCCTGAACCGGCCCGAACGCCGGAACGCCCTCTCGCTGGCCCTGCTCGACCACCTCGACGGGGAGCTGAACCGCGTGGCCGAGGACTCGTTGGTGCGGGTCGTCGTGCTCTCGGCGAACGGCCCCGTCTTCTCCTCCGGCCACGACCTCGGCGAGATGCCCGGCCGGTCCGAGGAGGAGTACCGCGAGCTGTTCGAGACCTGCTCGCGGGTGATGCAGAAGCTGCGACGGCTGCCGCAGCCGGTGATCGCCAAGGTCCGCGGTCTCGCCACGGCGGCCGGGTGCCAACTCGTCGCCGCGTGCGACCTCGTCGTCGCGGAGACCAACGCCCGCTTCGCCACGCCCGGCGTGAAGATCGGCCTCTTCTGCACCACGCCGATGGTCCCGCTGGTGCGGAGCATCGCCCCGAAGGTCGCCATGGAGATGCTGCTGACCGGCCAGCCGATCACGGCGCAGCGAGCCTACGAGGCCGGGCTCGTGAACCGCGTCGTCGACGAGGCCGAGCTCGACGGCGTGATCGGAGAACTCTGCGACACGGTCAAGGCGTCGAGCCCGCTCGTCCTCTCCATGGGCAAACGGGCCTTCTACGACCAGCTCGCCCTCGACGAGCCGTCCGCGTACGAGCGAGCCGTCGACGTGATGACCGACAACGTCCAACGCCACGACGCTCAGGAGGGCATGACGGCCTTCCTCGAGAAACGCCCGCCCGAATGGCGGGGTGAGTGACCTCGGTTCCCTCTCCCCCGGGGGGAGAGGGTTAGGGAGAGGGGCACGGCGGTCGTTCGGGGTTGAGCGCGGGAAACCCCGTGGCCCGCCGCCCGGCCTTGTCCTCGCGAGAAGAAGGCAAGAGAGCGGAGACGAAGATGCTCGGATTCGACGAACTCTACGCCGCGGCCGACGAGTTGGACGCACCGGTCTCCGTCGTGGCAATCGGCGGTGCCGAACCGACGGTGCTCGAAGCGCTCTCGGCCGCACGGTTTCGCGGCTGGGTCGATCCGGTCGTGACCGGTTCCGCGG
>JANQQW010000122.1 GCA_028284885.1 Planctomycetaceae bacterium | reverse complement strand
GAGCTCGCCGATCCCGCTGCCGCCGTTGAGGTTCCTCAGCAGCACGCTGTTCAGCCCGGCGAGCAGCTTGTCGCCCGTGATGACGCCGCCCGACTCGGCGTTCCCGAGTCCGAGCGCCTCGACGACGTCGGCGTTGTTGACGTCCTCGACCGTGAAGCTGCTCGACCCGCCACCGCCGGAGGCGTCCGTGAGCTGCAGGGCCCCGTCGACGAGGGCGGCGACGACGAGCCCGCCGTTGTCCTCGTGGTCGTTGATCGCGTCGATCACGTCACCGAGCGTCGCCGCGTCGTCGAGGTTGACCTCGATGATCGTGTCGTCGGTGAGCGTGATGCGGACGTCCTCGCCGCCGCTCGTCCGGCGGATCGTGTTGCCGTCGTTGAGGAGCTCGAGCGTGAAGTCCTCCGTCAGGGAGTAGACGCTGCTCCCGGTGATCGTCGCGGCGGTGGTCGAGGCGGCGATGCCGAGGTCGGCCGCCGTGCTGCCACCGGAGAGGTCGATCACGCTGAACGTGCCGCCGCCGCTGGAGCTGTCGGTCAGCTCGAGCCTGTCGCCGTCGGCGACGGCCGTGACGTTCAGGCCGGCGACGCCGTTGACGGCGTCGAGCACGTCGTCGACGTCGTAGGCGGTGGAGAGGTCGACGTCGGCCGAGTTGCCGTCCCGGTCGGTGATGCGGATCGTCCCGCGGCCGATCCCGACGCCGCCGTTCAGCAGGTCGAGCGGCGTGGAGGAGGTGACCTCGCCGCCGCTGGAGAGGACGAGGGTCCCGGCCCCGATCGTCTGCGTGTCGGCGTTCGCGAAACCCTTCGAGAGGAGCGCGTGCGTGGAGGCGGTCCGCACGGTCCGGAAGAAGTGTGTTCCCTCCGTGGCCGAGCTGCCGGCGGAGACGACGAGCTGACTGTCGTCGGTGTTGCTCACGGCGACGGCGTCCACGACGGACGACTCGCCGGGCGACTGCGCGGCCGACTTGATGCCGAGGACGAACGCCTCGACCGTCTTCAGTCCGGTCTGAACGGCGGTGAGGCCGTCCTTCCGGGCGGTCAGCAGGTCGATCGGCCCCCGCTGCGCGTTGACGATGGCGTCGACGAGCCCGCTGATGTTGACGCCGCTGGCGAGGCCAACTCCGCTCGTGATGCCGGACATCGCTCGCTCCAACGGACGCGCGCACCGCGCACCCCGGTGCGCGTTCTCCGGTTGCATCGGTCCCGAAGAGTCACCGGCTTGAAGCGGTTCCCGGTCCTGCCGTGCGAAGCGGCGCGGATCGTTCCGGTCGTTCCGGTTGGGTGGTTTGGGAGGGGCGTCCGCTCTCGCGGTTCCGCGGCTACTCGGTTGCCGAGAGGTGCGGCCGGACGAGCTTCGTCCAGAGGGCGTAACCCTTCTCGTTGAGGTGCAGCCCGTCTGCGAGGAACAGCTCCGCGCGCGGCTTGCCGTCGTCGCCCAGCATCGGGCGGTCGACGTCGACGAAGGCGAGCCGGTCGTCCTTCTCGCACTCCTTCGCGATCAGCGCGTTCGCCCGTCGCATCTTTCCGACGAGCGACCACCGCTTGATGCTGGGCTTGATGGCGACGTAGACGATCCGTGTCTCGGGCAGTTCGGCGTGCACGGTCTTCACGAAGGCGTTGAAGTCGCCGTGCACCCGCTCGGGCGACTTCCCCTTCGCGACGTCGTTGTCGCCCGCGTAGAGCACGACGACCCTCGGCTCGTGTTTCGTCACGATGCGATCCGCGAAGTGTGTCGAGTCGGCGATCTCCGACCCGCCGAAGCCCCGGTTGGCCGCGCCCAGCTTCGGGAACGACTCGTCGAGCTTCCACAGGCGGATGCTCGAACTGCCGACGAACAGCACGCCTCCTTTCTCCGGCGGGTTCTTCGCGTCCGCCTGTTCGAACTTCTCGATCGCCGACTCCCAGCGGGCGTGGGGGTTGGCCGGGGCGTCGTCGGCGAGTGCGGGGGTGACGGCGAGCAGGGTCAGGAGCGAGGCGAAGCGCATGGAGTGGGTCCCGGTGGTCGGTCTCGTGGAAGAAAGAACCCCGGTCCGCCGAGGAGCGGGCCGGGGTCGGGGTGTCGGCGTTCTCGACGGCGGCGATCAGCCGAGGGTCCAGCCCTCGCGGTACTCGCGGCCGAGGAACTTGTTGGCCTCGGCGTTGTCGAACTTGCCCTTCTCGTCGTCCCACTTCAGCACGGTGCCGCTGCCCATGCGGAGGGCCGTGTTGCCGAGCAGGATGGTCTGGGTGAGACGGCCGGCGTAGTCGAAGTTGGAGAGGGCCTTCTTCTCCTCGTTCGAGGGGTCCTTGCAGTACTCGGCGAACTCGCCCTCGTGGCTGCCGGTGCGGGGCAGCCACCGCTCCGGAATCTTGGCCTTCTCGCCGATCACGAAGCTGTACTTCCCGCAGTAGTCGTCGCCGGAGAGGATGGAGGTCTTCTCGCCGATGACGATGCAGCCGCTGCCGGTCTGCTTGAGGCCGTGCTTCTGGAGCATCTCGACCGGCTTGCGTCCGCCGTCGTACCAGTAGAGCTTGCAGGCGGGGAACGTGCCGCCGTGCGGGTTCTCGCGCTCGGGGAACTGGAAGGTGATCGTCGAGGACTTGGGGAACGTCTCGTTCTCGACGAGGCCGGTGTGCTCGGCGACGACGGACTCGGGGCCGAACAGGTTGAGCGCCATGGCCGGCATGTTGACCGTGTGGCAGGCCATGTCACCGAGGGCTCCGGTGCCGAAGTCGAGCCAGCCGCGCCAGCGGAACGGAGCGTAGGCGGAGTGGTAGGGACGCTCAGCGGCCGGGCCGAGCCAGAGGTCCCAGTTGAAGCCCTTGGGGGCCTCCTGAGCCTCCTTGGGGCGACCGAGCCCCTGCGGCCAGACCGGTCGGTTCGTCCAGACGTGGACCTCGCGGACCTCGCCCAGCCCGCCGGACTGAATGACCTCGACCGCTTCACGTAGGGCGGCGTTGGCCGTTCCCTGGTTGCCCATCTGGGTGGCGACGCCCTTCTCGGCGGCCAGCTTGCGGAGGAAGCGGGCCTCGTCGACGGACCAGGTCAGCGGCTTCTGCGTGTAGCAGTGGGCGCCGTGGTTGAGGGCCATGGCGGTGGCCGCGGCGTGCGTGTGGTCCGGCGTGCTGACCGTGCAGATGTCGATCTTGTCGCCGAGCTGGTCGAACATCTCGCGGAAGTCGACGAACTTCTTGGCGTCCGGGAAGCGGGCGGCCTGCTTGTTCAGCCGGTTCTCGTCGACGTCGCAGACGGCGATGATCTCGTTGAAGCGGCCGGCGTTCTTGGTGTCGCTGTCCCCCTTGCCGCCCACGCCGACGCAGGCGACCTGCATCTTCTCGCTGGCGGCCGCGGAGTCCTGGGCGAGGCCCGGACGACCGGCGACCCACCACGCCGTACCGAGCGCGGCGGAGGTCTTCACGAAGTCACGGCGGGTGGTCCTCTGAGTCATCGATGCTTCTCCGATTGGTGTGGTTCGTCGAGGAGCAGGACGCGGAGAGCGCAGCCGTCGTGATCGCAGCCGTCGCATCCAGCGAGTTCGATGATACCAACTGCCCACCGGCGGGCCACCCTACCGCCATGCGGCCATCCCACCCGATCCGAACCATGCGAGGTAGCACGCGAGCCCGAGGCCGACGAATCCCCCGATCCGCACCAGTGTGGCCGACCGGTCTCCGACGCCCGCCGTCCACGTCTCGGCGGAGATCTCCGCGAAGGTCTCGCTGGCGAGCGTCATCAATAGGGAGATCGCACCCAAGAACACCAGCAGCCCCCCGGACGTCCAATCGCCGTCGACGACCGGTCTCGCCACGACCGCGAGGAACGTGCCGACGGCGAACACGTTGAGCCAGGCTGTGACGGACAACTCGACTTCCCTTCGCTCGTTTCCGAGGTCGACGGCGCTGTTCCCGAGTACGATGTGGTGCGCGGCGGAGATCACGGGATTCCGGGTGAAACCGAAATCCGGCGGCGATCTCCGAGCCGTCCCTCTTGCCTCCTCTCCCCGGCCCTCTCCCCCACAGTCTCGCCGCTTCTGACGGCAGCACTCCGCAGCGGAGGAGGACAGTGGTCTCGTGCACTCCTCGCCGATCCGAGCATCGACGCGTTGCGGGAAGGCAACATCACTCGTTGGGATGATGCCTCGGAGCCACGCCTGGGGGATCGGCCGGTCGTCGTGGCATTCGCGGGAACCCCCCACCCGGCCGGGGTTTCCGTCGCGGGCGCTCGGGCGTCTTGGCGCTCCGGCACGCGCTTCGTTCGAAGGCTGAACGTCCGGCGGACCCGCGCCCCGGGCAGCCACACCGTCGATGCCT
>JANQQW010000118.1 GCA_028284885.1 Planctomycetaceae bacterium | reverse complement strand
AGTCGATCGAGATCGAGACGACCGACCGCGGCACCTTCCGCAGCACCCTGTCGCCGGGCGCGGCGGTCGGGTCGTAGACGATGCGGCCGAGGCGGGCAGGGCCGTTCGACCGGACGAGCGACACGTCGTAGGCGCCGGGCGACAGGGTGCTGCGGAAGGTGCCGCGGTCGGTCGTCTCGATCTCGATCGACTCGGACGAGCCGCCGGCGGGCACGAGGGTGAGGGCGACGTTCGCCGACGGCTGCCCGTACCTGCCGACCTTTGCCGTGACGTCGGCCGGCTGGTCCGCGGCGACGTTCTCCGCCCGGACGAACGCCGGCTCGACGACCGGCAGGTTCGAGAGCAGCAGCAGCTCCGGCCGGTAGACGAACATGAACGGCAGCGTGAAGCCGACGAGCGAGAAGCGGAAGGCGGCCATGCCGGTCGGCATGATCTTGGCGTCGGCGATCGACGCGCTCGCGTAGGCCGCGAGCGCGACCGGCGGCGTCACCATCGACATCATCCCGAAATAGAAGATGAAGAGGTGGGCGGCGAGCGGGATGACGCCGAGCTGGTTGAGCACCGGCCCGATGAGCGTCGCCATCAGCAGGTAGCAGACGGCGGACGGCAGCCCCATGCCGAGCACGATCGAGCAGAGCATGATGGCCACGAGGGCGAGGAACAGGCTCTGCTCGGCGAGCGGGACGATCTGGGCCGGGAAGGCGGTCCCGGCACCGGTCAGGCTGACGACGCCGATGATGATCCCGACGCAGGCACTCGCCGAGACGAGCGAGACCCCCGCGTTCGCAGACTTCGTGAAGGCCTGGTGGATCATGCCCCGCCACGCCTTCTGGGTCAGTCCGGCGAGCAGCAGCAGCACCATGCCGGGGATGGCGGCGTCGGCCCAGGTCGTCCACTGGGCCAGCGTGAACTTCTGGTCGGACTGGAACGCCACGGCCACGAGGCGGACGAGCCACTGCCCGACTCCCAACTCGGCGACCTCGGCGTCGTTCAGGATGACGAGGTGTCCCGTCGTGGTGCGGACGAGCGCGACCACGCCGGTGATCACGACGAGGGCCGCGAGGGCCGTGACGCGGTTCGCCCGGGTGACGTCGATCTTCGGGCTGAGGATCGTCAGGACGAGGATCACCTCGAGCGAGTAGGTCACCGCCCGGAACGGCGTGAAGCCGATCAGCAGGAACAGGATGAGCGTGCCGAGCGCTCCGAAGAAGACGAGACCCTCGTACTTCAGCAGCGACTTCTTCTCGGCGGCGGCGGCGTTCTCGGCGAGGACGGCCGGTGAGCCGACCTTTTTCGCGTAGAAGTGCACGATCAGCAGGATCGACAGGTAGTACAGCACGGCCGGGACGATGGCCGCCTTCATGATCTGCAGGAAGCTGACCTGCGGCTCGACGAGTTCGAGCATCATGTACGCCCCGGCCCCCATGACGGGCGGGACGAGCGCGCCGCCGGACGCGGCGGCGGCCGTGATGCCCGCGGCGACCGGCGGCGAGAAGCCGGCGTTCCGCATCATCGGGATGGTGAACGTCCCGGTCGTCACCGCGTTCGCGACGGCGGACCCCGAGAGCGAGCCCATCAGACCGCTCCCCATCACCGAGACCTTCGCCGGCCCGCCGGCACTCCGGCCGAACACCTTCTCGGCGAAGTCGATGATGTAGCCGGTCGCGCCGCTCATCTCGAGGAACGCCCCGAACACGACGAACAGGAACACGTAGGTGAACATCACCCGCATGGCGATGCCGAACACGCCCAACGACCCGAGGAACGACTGCGCGGCGAGCCGCTGGAAGTCGTACCCGCGGTGCGGCAGCAGCAGGTCCGGCAACTGCGGGCCGAACATGCCGTAGAGCAGGAAGACGCCCGCGAGGATCGGGAGGGCGAGCCCGATCGACCGCCGTGTTGCCTCGAGGACGAGAACGGTCCCCGTGACCGCCACGAACACGTCGAACGACGTGAACCGGCCGCCCCGTTCGGCGAGCGCGTTCCCCTCCCAGACGACGTACCCGCAGCAGAAGACGACGACCCCCACCAGCAGGAAATCGACCACGCGGAGGGCCGTCACGTCCTTCAGCGGCTTGGCCACCGGGTACATCAACAGGCACAGCGACAGGCCAAGCAGCGCGAAGACCGCGAGCTGCGACGTGGGCGGCAGCAGCCCGTAGCTCACCTCGTAGACGGTGAACAGGGACAGGGCCGTCGCCAGCACCGAGACGCTGTGGCGGCGAATCGTCTCGATCATTCGCCGCTCTCACCCTCGGCGCCGATCTCCTCCGTCGTGGACTCCTCGGCCTCCGTCTCCTCGGTCTCGGGCATTTCCGTCTCGGACTCGGACGTCTCGGTGTCGTCGCTCTCGGACTCCTCGGTCGTCGTCTCCTCGCCGTCCGCCTTCGGCCAGATGCCGATCTCCTCGTAGTACTTCACGGCTCCGGGGTGGAAGTCGACGCCGACGTTCCGCCAGACGTTCTTGTCGTTGACGAACTTGCCCGGCCCGCCGGGAATCTTCGCGCGGCCGTCGTAGATCGCCTTGGTCGCGTTGTAGACGAAGGTCTCGTTGGCGTCCGAGCGGACGAGCAGCACGGTCGAGCCGACGTTCAGGCTGGCGTAGTCCACGTCTTGTCCCTTGTAGGTGCCGGCGGGGACGGTGACCTCGTTGTAGGAGGGGTACTTCTCGACGAGCTTGGCGACGGCGTCGGCGTCGTAGGGGATGAGCCGGATGTCGGTGGCGGTCGCCGCCGAGGTGATCGAGGAGGCCTTGAGTGCGCCGCCGAGGAACGTGGCGTCGATCGAACCGTCCTGCAGCTGGCCGGCGGAGTCGGGGAAGGACGCGTAGCTGACGGAGAGGTCCCCGACCGTCAGCCCGTGCTCCTCGAGGATCGGCCGGACGAAGTGCTCGAAGCCGGCTCCCGGCGGGCCGAGGACGACCTTCTTCCCCTTGAGGTCCGCGATCGACTCGATGCCCGAGTCGGCCTGGGTGACAAAGCAGGCGACGAGCGGGAAGGTCGTCATCATGCACTTCACGTCGTACGTCTCCTCGAACTCGCCCTCGCCGCGGACGGCGAAGTAGGCGATCGAGGAGTTGGCCATGCCGATCTGAATCTCGTCGCTGGCGAGCCGACGGAGGTTCTCGAGGGACCCGGCGGTCGCCTCGCCGTTCGCCTTCCGCCAGCCTCCCGCCTCCTTGCCGTCGTTGAGGGCCTGGGCGATCGCGGAGCCGAAGTTGTACAGGGCTCCTCCCTGTGGGGCGGTGCCGACGCTGACGAAGTCGGGCGAGTCGGTCGAGCTGCCGCCGTCGCCGTTCTCACCGGTCTGGCCGCCGCCGCCACCGCAGCCGCTGCAGCCCAGCAGGGGGAGCAGCACGAAGGTCACGAGGAGGGTCGTCTTCCAAGAGCGCGTCACGGTGCTTCTCCGAGCGAGGCAGGGCGATGAGGCGGGTCATCCGTCGCGGACGCCCGAGAATACCGCCGCTCTCGCGGGCTTTCCAGCGGGCCGCCCGACTCACCACCACAGGTGGCGGCGGACGAACTCGACGACGTCGCCGAACAGGACGTAGCCCAGCGACTTCTCGCCGCAGTCGATGCGGGCCCGCACCTCGGCCCCGTACCGCGTGACCGGCAGCTCCTCGCCCTGGAGGTCGACGTGCACTTCGAGCACGCTGCCCTCCTCGCTGGTCTGCACCCGCTCTGCGAGAACGGACAGCGTCCCGTGATGGCTCCGCTCCGGTTCGGTGGCGAGGACGTACTCCACGTCGAGCGGCTCCTCGCCGTTGGCGGCGACGGCTCGGGTCAGGTGGCCCAGCCGCTTCTCGTCCACCTCGGGCTCCAGCCGCCACCCCTCGCTCGGCTGCATCACCTCCAGCAGCAAC
>JANQQW010000115.1 GCA_028284885.1 Planctomycetaceae bacterium | reverse complement strand
GTCGTGCGGGGCCTCTTCGAGCGGGAGGCCCCCGAGGAGGTCGCCACGAAGCCCGTGCGGGCCGCCGCGCTCGACGGCGAGATCGAACCGGACGTCGCTCCCGGCGACGTCGAGTCGGACGTCTACGTCCGCAAGGCGAAGGAGTTCGCCGCGAACGGCCGGTTCCGCGAGGCGGTCGCCCAACTGCTGCTCGGGGCGATGAGCTTCACCGAACAGAACGGCCTGCTCCGGTTCCGCCGCGGCCTCACGTTCCGCAGCTACGCGACGGCCCTCTCCCGGGCGAAGACCTCGCAGAAGGCGTTCCGCGCGATGGTCGCCCTGTACGAACCGCTCGAGTACGGCCGCCGCGAGGCGATGCGAGAGCACTTCGACGCGGCCCAGTCGGCGTACGACGACGGCTTCCGCGCCCCGCTCCCGACCCGCCGCACGCGTCCGGGAGCCCGCTGATGCGCACGCCCCGGAACCGTTGGCGGCTGCTGTGGCCGCTCGCCCTCGTCGGGCTGATCGGTCTGCACTTCTGGTTCCCCGCGGTCCCCAGCGGGAACACGAACAACACCTTCAGCGTGGGGGAGGAGGGGAAGAAGGCGTTCTACCTGATGGTGGACGACCTGACCGACTCCTCGACGCGGAACCTCGAGTCGATCGAGTCGTTCTGCGAGGGGCACTTCGGCGAGACGCTGTGCCTGCTGGGGCCGTCCCGGGAGCCGACCGACGAGGAGTGGTCCGCGCTGCTGGACTGGGTGGCCGACTACGACGGCAACCTCGTGTACGCTGTCTCGTACGACGCCTTCCGCCGCGTCGCCGTCGTCGGCGAGGAGGAACCGGAGTCGCTGACGCTGCCGCGGATCGGGATCACGGTCGAACAGGCCGACGTCGACGTGCTGGGCGAGTTCGCCTCGCCGTTCGAGCAGGACCTCGACCGGCTGACGTGGAGGACCTCCGCCGAGATCGAGGTGGAGGACGAGAACGTCGAGACGCTGCTGACGGTCGACGGGTCCGTGCAGGCCGTGCGGATCGTGTACGGCACCGGGCGGATCGTCGTCGTCGCGACCGACGAGCCCTTCACGAACTACCAGCTGCTCGCGGGGGACGGCGGCGTCTTCGGTCACCGGCTGCTGGAGACCGCCGGCCTCGGGTCGCTCGTCGTGTTCGACGAGTCGCTGAACGAGTCGAGCACGCCGAAGATGGTGGGGGTGTTGTTCGACCGCGAACTCCGGCCGCTGACGGTGCAGCTGATGATCGGCACGCTGCTGTTCGCGTGGTGGGGCAGCGAGCGGTTCGGCCCCGTGCTCCCGCCCCGCCTGCCGCCGCAGAAGGACGTGGTGGGACACAGCGACGCGATGGGCATGCTCGTCCACCAGAACGGCGACGGGGCCGGAGCCCTGCGGGCCTACTACAACCAGCTGCTCGCCGAGGTCGGCCTCGGCAAGGGGAGTGCGGGCCGGACCGACCGGCTGCTGGGACCGATCGCGCGCCGGCTGGAGGTGTCGCTCGACCGCGTGAAGGACGTGCTCCGGGACGCCCGCGACGCGACGCAGCGGAAGCAGCTGTCCCGCCGCGAGGCCGCCATGCACATCCGCCGACTCGCCAAGATCCGCCGAGCAACCGGCGTGACGACCCGCGGTTAGACCCGATCCGGGCTCCGTGCAGCGACTCGAACGACGTTTGGTCGTCAAATCCTCGATCAACGACCGCCACACGTTCGTGAGATGCGCTCTTGCGGGCTCGGCGAGGCGATCCGGGGAACCCGTTCGCCCGGATCGTGTCCACGTGCGTAGAATGTCCCGACCGGCGGTCCCGCGGAGGAGGAGAGCCCACCCATGAGTCGTGCGTACCGAATTCGAGTGAGCGAGTCGACGACGAGGATCCTCCGCGCCAGCGACCACGTCGCCACGCGGCTCGAGATCCTCGAGATCCTCCCGCCCGAGGCGACGGCCGCGCTGCTGGTCGCCGAGCTGGAGGCCCTCGGGTTCGAGGAGACCGACGAGGGGATGGTCCGGACCGAGGACGGCGTGACGGTCGTCGTCGACACCTGCGACGGGTCGGTCGTCGTCCGCTCCGAGGAGAACGGGGAGGTCACCGTCGAGTCGGAGCGGTCGGCCACCGTCTACGACGAGACCCCCGAGGCCGAACGACGACGCCTCGAGCGGACGCTCCGCGAGGAGGCGAAGAAGGCACTCGAGTCGAGCGGCGAGAAGGCCTCCGACGAGCTGCAGCAGAGGGTGACCGACCGGCTCGAGCAGCACCTCGGCGACGTCCAGAGGGAGCTCGGCGGGGTCGTCAACCGCGTGACGGCCGAGGCCCTGAAGCAGAAGGCGGCCCAGCTCGGCGAGATCAAGGAGCTGACCGAGGACCCCGAGTCCGGCAACGTGACGATCGTCCTCGAGGTCTGAGACGGCGAACCTGCAGGGTCGCCGCAGCGGCTACGAGACCGGCGCCGAAACTCAGGGATCGGCGAGCATCGCCCGCATCTGGGCGGCCTCTTCGGGGGGCAGCGTCTCCAGCAGCGGCCGCATCGTGTAGTTGCCGTGGATCTTCTCGTCCTTCAGGTACATCCAGTCGGAGATCTCGTCCTTGGCGACGGTCCACTCCTGGCCGAAGGAGACGTTGCCGACGATTCCGGGGTCGTTGCCGATCCGTCCGGTGAAGCGGCCGTCCTCGTAGACGACGTCCGTCAGCCAGAAGTGCTCGACCTGCCCACCGTCCTCGACCGGCGCCTTCACGGCGTGGTCGACGCCCGTCGGGTTCTCCAACTCGGCGATGAACACGTCGACCTCGCCGCGGGCCCGTTCGATTGCCTTCTCCATGGCGGCGTCGTCGTACCCGCCGCTCACGAGCGTGTCGGGTCCGGAGTCCGAGTCGCCGCAACCGAACAGACAACAGACGAGCACGGCAACGAGGGGTGACGGTCTCACGGCGAGTCTCCGGGCGAGCGGGTCGAGTTCCGCCCGAGCGTACCCGAGTGCCGCGCGCTTGGACAGTGTGCTACTCGCCGGCCTGGGGCGTCGGGGGCTTCGGCTCCGCCAGCACGATCGGCTTGCGGGCGCCGTCGGCGGTCACCTCGACCGGGACGCGGAAGCGGAGGGTCTTCACCTTGCAGATGCCGCCCGTCGAGCTGCAGTAGCCGTAGCTGACGGCGACCTGCAGGTCGGCCGAGCCGGTCTTCGCGGCGAGTGGGACGGCGATGCGGGCCGTCTTCTCGACGACCTCGGGCGCGAGCCGCTTGCCCAGCTGGTCGGCCGGAACCAGCGTCTGGTCGGCGTCCGCGCGGATCTGGTAGCGGACCGGGAAGTCCTCGTTCCACTTGAAGCCGTCGGGGACGGACATCGTCACGGCGAAGTCGAGCGTCTTGCCGCTGCCGACCGTCTGCGGGGCGATGCCGACGAACGGCTTCCCCTCGGCGAAGTCGGTGTCGTCCACCGGCTCCTTCTCGATCTTCGGCGGCTTCAGCCCGGCGACGACGAACTCGGTCGTCTTCTTCGTGGCGAGGTCGACCGCGAGGACGCGGCTGTTGTTCGTGTCGGCGACGTACATCCTGCCGCGGGCGACCGAGAGGCCGTGCGGTTCGGCGAAGCGGGGCGGCTCGAGTTCGGTGCCGGACTTGCCGTCGCCCAGCCAGGTGTCGGACCGCCACTCGCCGGTCGGCTTCCCGTCCTCGACGACGCGGGTCAGCTTCTTGATCTTGTGGTTGTAGGCGTCGGCGACGTACAGCGCGTCGCCGTCGATGGCGATGCCGATGGGGTGTTGCAGCCGGGCGGCGTCGCCCACGCCGTCCTCGTCGCCGAACTCGAAGAGCGCCGCGCCGCGAGGCAGGTCGTGCGTGCCGACGAGCGTGGTCACCTCCTCCTTCGACTCGGGGTCCAGCGGGACGCGGCGGATGGCCGAACCCTCGCTGTCGGTGACGTACAGGGCCCGGCCGTCGGTGGCGAAGCCGGAGGGCTGGGCGTAGTTCGCCTCGTCGAGCGGCCCGTCGTTCACGTCCTCGCGGCCCGTGCCGGAGAAGACGGCGATGCGGTCGCTGCCGAGTTCGTGGCTCCAGAGCTGGTGCGGGCCGGCCATCGCGACGTACAGCGTGCCGTCGATCTCGGCGAGGTCCCAGGGACTGTTGAGGGCGGTCGTCTTCAGCTTGCCGCCGAACGTGCGAAGGCGGTCCTGTTCGCCGGTGCCGGCGAGCGTCTCGACGGTCTTCTTCTCGAGGTCGACGACGCGGATCAGGTGGTTCTCGGTGTCGGCGACGTACAGCCTCGTGCCGACGAGCGCCATTCCGTGCGGGTGGTCGAAGCGGGCCTCGTCGAAGCCGCCGTCCTTCCAGCCGATGGTGCCGCTGCCGATCGTCTCGAGCAGCTTGCCGTCGAGCGAGGCGACGACGATGCGGTTGTGGTTCGTGTCGGCGACGAACAGCCGGCCGCCGGTCTCGTCGGCGAGCACCTTGCCGGGGAACTTCATCGGCGTGGGCTTCAGCTTGTCGGCTTCGAGCTCAAACTTGATCGGCGTGCGGTCGAGCGTACCGACGGCGTCGTGGTACTCGATCAGCTCTTTGCAGATCTCGACGAGCCGGTCCCCGTTCCCCTCGCCGGAGAGGGCGCCGAGGAACTTGCCCTCGGGATCGACGACGGCGATGGTGGGCCACGCCCGGGCCCCGAACTTCCGCCAGATGAGCATTCGCGAGTCGTTCACCACCGGGTGTTCGATCTCGTACCGCTGGACGGCGCGGCGGATGTTCCCGGTCTCCTTCTCGTTGTCGAACTTCGCCGAGTGGACGCCGATGACGACGACCTCCTCTGGGAACTCGCGTTCGATCCGCTTGAGGTCCGGGAGGACGTGGATGCAGTTGATGCAGCAGTAGGTCCAGAAGTCGAGGATGACGATCTTGCCGCGGAGGTCCTTCATGCGGATGGGCCCGCCGCAGTTGAGCCAGGCGGCTCCGCCGTCGAGGATGCCGTCCGGGACGGTGATGTCGCTGGGGAACGGGTTCTCCGGCCGCTCCTCGTCGGCTGCCTCCTCACCGGTGGTCGCCGTGTCCGCGG
>JANQQW010000113.1 GCA_028284885.1 Planctomycetaceae bacterium | reverse complement strand
CGTCGATCTCGACGTCGTAGGTCGTGCCGCTGGCGAAGGTGACGCCGCCGGAGTCGAACGTGCCGACGTCGGTCGTGGACCCTGGGGCGAGCGTGGAGGTGTTGTTGACGTTGAGCGGCCCGGTGACGGAGCCGTCGCCGGTGAGCGTGCCGGCATCGACGTCGGTCGCGCCGTCGAAGGTGTTCGCACCGTCGAGTTCGAGCGTGCCGTCACCGGTCTTGCCGAGGCCGCCGGTGCCGCTCGCGTTGTCGTCCGCGACTCCCGCGTAGGTGAGCGTGGTGCCGGTGGCGACCTCGATCGTCCCGGAGCCGGTCCCGGCCGCCGGGCCGAGGGCGATGCCACGATTCGCGTTCAGCGTGAACGTTGCAGTCGTCTGGAGCGTGCCGTTGGAGTCGATCACCAGACTTCCCGGAGTGGCGGTGCCGGGGGCCGTTCCGAGATTGGCGTCCTCCGAGACGGAGAGCGTGCCGGCGGTGATCGTCGTGGTGCCGGTGTAGGTGTTGCCGCCGTTCGCGAGGGTCAACTGGGCCATGCCGAGCTTCGTCAGCCCGCCGGTGCCGTTCACGAGGCCGTCGACGGTGCCGTCGGCCGCGACGTTCACGGTCAGCAGGCCGCTCGGGGCGAGCGTCGCGTCGGCGGTGACGTCGAGGACGCCGGAACCACTGGTGACGAGCGTCAGCGTCGCCGGGGTGAGCGTGTTGTCCGCGTTGTTCGCGTTCTGGTCGTCGACGGCGACCGTGAGCGCGCCGTCGACGGTCGAGAACGTGACGTTGTCGTCGACGGTCGTGGTGTCGAACCCGGTGTCCGGGATCGTGATCGTCAGCGCCGCTGTGCCAGTCGTGGCGACGTCGACCGTGTCGGCTCCGACCGCGGTCGTCAGCGAGACGACGTTCAACGCGGACGCGGACGTCATGAAGACGTCGCTGCCGGTCGCGGCGACGGACGTCGTGCCGGAGACGGACACGTCGAGCCGGCCCGTCGTGTTGTTCGTGCCGACGTCCCCGTTGGCGTTGAGGACGAGGTTGCCGGTGACGCCCAGGACGCCCGTCCCGTCGTCGACGACGCCGCCGCCGCTGTTGACGGTCAGGTTCGTGCCGACCGAGAGGGCCGGGTCGGTGACGGTCACCGTGCCGCTGTTCGCGTCGCCGATCACCAGCGTCCCGGCGGTGATCGTGTCGAACTCGGCGTCGGAGAGTTCGAGCGTGTTCGCCTGGTTGTCGGTCGTCGAACCCAGGTCGATCGCCGTGCCGTTCGTTCGCTGCCGCAGCGTGACGTTGTTCGTCCCGGCGTCCACGGTGCCACTGGTCAGGGCCATGCTGTCACCGACGACGGTCGCGGAGGCACCGGATCCGCTCGCGACGACCTGCCCGGCGATCCCGACGTCGATCACCGGAGCGGCTCCGGTGGAGGATCCCGTTCCCGTGATCCGGACCTCTCCCCCGTTGGAAGTGACGGACGTCCCAGATCCGACGAACACACCGAACGCGTCCGGTCCGGTGCCGCGGCCGGTGCCGTCGATCGTGACGTCACCGTCGCCCGTAATCGACCCGGCGGTGACGAACACGCCGACGTTCTGGTTGCTGTTGTCGGTCCCCCCGGTCCCGTCGACGTCGATCGCACCACTTGCAGAGCTGATCGTGCCCTCGACGTCGACCCCCTGCTGACCGACGTTCGACGTTCCGTTGACTGTGACCGTGCCGGTGCCGGTGGAGCGAACGGTCCCGCTCGTCAGGACGACGACTCCGTCCGCATTGCCCGCGCCGCCGATCTGAATCGCACCACTGCCCGTGGACTCGGCGACTCCTCCGATCTCGACGCCGGCGGCGGTCGAGTTGGCCCCGTCGATGTCGAGGTTGCCGTCGACGACGGAGAGCGTGCCGTCGTCGTCGACGACCACGTTCGTCCCCGCGTTCAGCGTGATCGCCCCGGTCCCCTGCGTCGTGAGCGTCGCGGTCGCGGTCGACGCGGCACCGTCGCCGACGTTGATCGTCTCCGAGTTGACGACGAGACTCTCGCCGGTCGCGAAAGCGATCGAGTTCAGCAGGTTGACCGTGTCGGTCCCGGCGTCGCCGCTGATCGTGAGGTCGACCGACAGGTTGTTAAGCGACCCGGTCGTCGAGCCGATGTCGACGGTGTCGTCACCACTGCCGGCGTTGATCACGATCGCATCGGTCGGCTGCGTGAACGTGACCGCCTCGCCGCCGACGTCGGAGTCGATCGTCAGCTGCCCGCCGTCGTCGACGAGGGAGATCGTCTCGTCCCCGGCGTTGAACGTGAAGGTTCGCGTGCCGGCGACGAGGTTGTCCGTGACCGGCTCCAGCTCCGAGTAGGCGATGGTGAAGTTGCCGCCCGTCGCCGGATCGACGAGGACCGTACCGTCCTCCGCCCCGGTGAACGTGTGCGTGACCGCGTCGACGGCGTCGGCACCGTTGATCACCAGCGAGTCGTTCTCGGTCGGCGACGCCGCCGGGTCCTCACCGCCGACGATCGTGATGGTGCTGGTGAAGCCGGCGTAGTCGTCGGTGTCGACGATGAACGTGTCCGTCTGGCCCTCCTGACCGCGGAGCACGAGTCCGTTCTCGTTCGCCTCGGCGACGGCCACCTCGACGGAGGTCGCCCCGGTGAACGAGGCGTTGTCGGCCGTCTCGATGAGGAACACGTCGTTCGCCGGGTCGGCGTCGCCCTGGTCCTGGAACGTGACGCGGACGAAGTCCTGGCTGACGATGTTGACGAGCGAGATGGTCAGGTCGTTGCCGTCGCCCCCGTCGTAGTCGACGACGGCGGTCAGGCCCGTTCCACCGAAATTCGTGCTGATGACCTCGCCGTCGTCGAGCAGGCCGTTGCCGTTGCCGACGGTGTTGATATCGACGACCGTGCCGTCGACGACGAGGCCGGCGAAGTTGCCCGAGACGGCCGAGCCGGTCTGGTTGTCGATCAGGACGTAGACGTCACCCGACTCGATCTGGGTGGAGGTCGTGGTGTCGACGTCGAGCGTGGCGTCGGTGACGTCGACCGTGCCGCCGGTGAGAACGACGATCTGGTCGTGGTCGGTCCCGGCCGTGGCGCCGTTCGGATCGTCGTCCTCGACCTCGGCGGCGAAGGTGCCGTTCAGGTCGAGGCTGTCGAAGGTCTGCGTGCCGGGGCTGCTGCCCGGGGCGGCCGTCCCGTTGACGATCGCCGTGCCGTCGACGCTGCCGTTGCCCGTGAGCGTGCCGGCGATCGTCGTCGACTGCAGGGCGGACGCGGCGTTCTCGGTCCTCAGCGTGCCGCCACCCAGGGCGACACTGCCGGTCGTGGCGCCGTTGGCGTCGAGCAGCGTGACGGTGTTGCCGTTCGCGTTGACCTGCCCGTTCGTGCTCTGAGAGAAGCCGCCGTTGTCGGTACCGTCGCCGAGCGTCAGGTTGCCTCCGTTGGCCGTGACGGTGCCGGTGTTCGCGGACACGCTGGCGGCCACGGTGCCGTTGCCGCTGATGGTGTCCGTGCTGGCGAGGCTGACGCCGTTGGCCGCGGCGAGCGTGCCACCGCCAATGGTCGTCGACGTGCCGAGGAGGGCGACGTTCGAGTCGAGCAGGGTGACCTGGAAGGTGCCGACCTCGAGGGTTCCAGCCGTGGCGAAGGCGTTGGCCCCCGAGTTCCCCAACCGGAAGTTCCCGGCGGTCGCGGTGATGGTCGATCCGCTCGCCCCGCTGACGATGGCGTTGACGAGACCGGATCCCGAGAGCGCGGTTCCGCCGTCGATCCCCACCGTTCCCAGGCTGCCCGCCGCAACGCCGTTCCCGATCTCGCCGTCGACCCGCAGTTCGCCGCCGTCGACGTCGGTGTCGCCCGTGTAGGTGTTCGTTCCGCTGAGCGTGAGCCGGCCGGTGCCGAGCTTCTGGAGCCCGCTTGCCCCGGAGAGGACGCCGCTGACGGTCGCCCCGCCGGCGTTCGTGTCGACGGTCACGCCGGCGGTCGTGGCGACGTTCGACGAGACGAGCGTGCTGCCGCTGCCGGAGTTGACGAGGTCGAGCGTGCGAATCGAGAGGGCGTCGCCCTGGATCGTCAGCGTGCCGTTCTCGGTGGAGAGGTCGAAGTCGTCCGTCGCGACGTCGACGAAGTCCGCGGTGACGACCTGCAGCGTCAGGTTGGCCGTCCCGGTCGTGCTCAGTTCGACGGTGTCCTGCCCGGCGGCCGTGGTGACGTCGTCGACGGTCAGGTTCTGGTCGGACGTGACGAAGACGTCGCTGCCCGTCGCGGAGACGGCGAGGGTCCCGGCGGCCCGCACCTGGACGGCGTTGGCTGCAGTACCGATGTCGCCGTTCTCGGTACGAACGTCGAGATCGTTGGCGGAGATCGTGCCGGACGTCTGGACGACGGCGTCGCCGCTACCTCTGGCGATGAGCAGCAGGTCGTCGTTGGCCGATCCGAAGTTCCCGTCGACGGTGAGGACGCCGGCCGTGGTGTCGACGAGGAGGAAGTTCTGTTGCGACGTGGCGGCGTCGGTCGTGTAGCTGATCCGCGACGTGCTGAGTGGTCCGAGCTCAGAGTAGGCGATGCCGCCGTCGTTCCCGACACCGTTGCTGACCAGCGTGACCGTCCCGGTCGTCAAACCCTCGAGCGAGCCCGCGGAGCCGTCACCGATCTCCTCGGCCGTGATCGAGAGGTTCTGGACCGTGATCTCGGTCCCGGTAAAGGAGTCGAGGACTTTGCCGCCGCTGACGAGCGTGAGCGTGTCCGCATCCGCGGCCACGTCCGCAAGGTTGATGGCGGCAGTAAAGGTGATGTCGCCGGTGTTCGCGTCGCCGATGGCGAGCGTGCCGGCGGCGATCCTGGAGATCTCGGCCGCCGAGAGGCCGAGTGTGCCCGCCGCGTCGCCCCCACCGAGGTCGATCGCGGTCGGGTTCGTCCGCTGGCGAATCGTGACCGTGTTCGCCCCGGCGTCGACGACGGCCGTGCCGTCGAGGTTGGCCGAGTTGGCGACGAATTCGACGTCCCCGCTCCCGGAGGCGGTGTCGACCTCACCGGTGCTGAGGATCTCGAGGTCGAACCCGCTGGTCCCGGTACCGGCCTCGCCGGTGATCGAGAGCGACCCGCTTCCGGTCGAGTCGATGCTCCCCCCCGCGGCGACCACGACACCGGACGAGCTGCCGCTGCCGCCGCCCGTCCCCTCGATCGTGACCGTGCCCGTGCCCTGGGAGAGAACGTTGCTCTGCGAACCCCGTATCTCGACGCCGGTCGTGTCGTCGGTCCCGTTCCCGGTCCCACCCGTGCCGAAGAGGGAGATCGAACCGCTGGCGGTGTTCGTGCTGACGACGTCGCCCGCGGCGACGCGAATGCCCTTTGCGTTGGCGCCGTCCCCGCCCTGCCCGCGGACCACGACGTTCCCTGTCCCCGTCGTCCCGATGTCGCCACCGGTGAAGTGGACGCCGTGGAAGTCGCCGGTGGTCACGCTCCCGTCAGCGTTGCCCTCGACGGTAACGCCGCCGTCGACCGTCGTCAGGATCGCCCCCCCGTCGAGCACGACGTTCCGTTCGGCCAGAATCCTCAGTTCACCGGTGCCGGACGTGTTGACGAACTCGCTGTCGAGGTCGGCCGCTCCGTCGCCCACGGTGATCGTCTGGCCGCTGTTGATCGTGAGATTCGTGTTGGCGTCGGCGGTGATCGAGGCCGTGACGTCGACGTCGCCGGTGTTGGAGTCGCCGATCACGATCGTGCCGGCCGTGATCACGCCGAACTCCTCGGCCGTGATGCCGAGCGTCTCGGACCCGGCGGTCGTGACGTCGGCACCACCGAGGTCGACGTCGACGCCGTTCGTCGCCTGGCGGATCGTGACCGTGTCGTCCGCCGTCACGGAGGCACTCTGTGCGGCGCCGGCACCGCTGACTCGGAGGTCGATCCTGTCGGCGATCAGCACGACGTCGCCGCCGTTTCCAGTCGACGAGATCTCGCCACCATCGCCGAAGCCGAGGGAGCTGCTGTCGACCCGGATTCCCGCTCCGGTGCCGCCGGCGGTCCCGGTGACGGTGACCGTGGCATCGTTTCCGGACGAACTCAAACGCCTCGCGTCCCGAATCTGGACACCGGCTCCGGTCCCGCTCCCCCGCCCGGTCACCATGATGTCGCCGTCACCGGAGACGTCTCCGCTGATGAAGACGCCATGGCTGTTCAGGCTCGTCCCGTCGACGACGATGTCGCCGGTGTTCGCCGTCACGTTCGCCTGGATCAACACCGCGGCCCCGGTGTTCCCCCGGCCGGCGAGTTCAACGCCCCCGGTGCCGTTGGACACGATCTCGATGTCTCCATCGAGATTGACGCCGGTGATGCCGCCGGTCGGCGTGGGGGGAACAGGTCCGGCATTGCCCCGCAGCACGACATTGCCGTCGACCGCCGTCAACTTGGCGTCCGACCTGACGTGAACTTGCTGGAGCGCGTTGAACGACAAGCCGCCCGCTCCGGAGACGGCGAGGTCCGAGCGACCGTCCACAGCGCTGCCGTCGCCGATCACGATCGTCGCGGCGTCGACGGTGAGCGACTTGTCTGCGGCAAACGTGGTGGAACCGTCGAACGTGACGCTGTCGCCGCCCGTGCCGCCGTTGACGTCGAGGTTCGCGCCGAAGGCCGTGCCGTTCGCACCGCCGAGGCCGTTCACCGTGACGGTGTTGGCGTTCGTGTCGCCGGGGTTGATCGTCAGCGTGCCGGTCGGGTTGACGAAGGTGAGCGTCTCGCCGGCCGTCGAGGTGACGATCGTCTGGCCGACCGTCGGCGTCGAGGCGTCGGTGACGACGATCGTCTCGCCGGTGTCCGAGTAGGTGAGCGTGACGTTGTCGGCCGCGATGCTGCTGGTGACCGGTTCGAGGCCGGTGTAGGTGACGAAGGTGGTGCTGCCGAGGACGACGCTGCCGTCGCTGGCGTTGGTGAAGGTGAAGGTGACGTCGGTCGCCGTACCGGTGACGTCGAGGGCGTCGCCGGGGCTGCCGGTCTGGCCGCCGCCTGCGTAGACGACGTTCAGCCCGGCGGCGGCGATCGAGGTGTCGACGGTCAGCGTGTCGTTCCCGTCGCCGGCGTTCACGTTGACCGTGCCGCCGGAGACGTTCGAGACGAGCGTTCGCTGAAGTTCGCCGCCGTTGGTCACGGAGAGGACGATCTCGTCGTCGGACGGGTCGCCCGCGGTTCCCTGGTCGTCGATCGTGAGCGTCCACAGGTCGGCGTTGCCGGCCGTGTCGGTGATCGTGAGGTTGTTCGACCCGTCGATCTCGAACGTGAACGGGGCCGGGGGCGGGGCGAAGCGTTGGGCGAAGACGTCCTTGCCGTTGCCGTCGCCCGTCCAGACGGTGACGAAGCCGAGGTCGTCCGTGCCGTTCGACCGGGCGGCCACGCCGGGGGAGGTCTGGTCGTTGCCGTCGGTCGTGTGGATTTGGAACTCGCCGCTGCCATCGGCGACGACGGTTCCGGCGAGGTTCACGAAGTTGCCGCTGGCGTCGAAGCGTTGGCCGAAGACGCCGAACTGGCCGGAGTTGTCGTTCGCGTCCTGAGCCTCGCTCTCCCAGAGAACGACGAACCCGCCGTCGTTCGTACCGGTGACGGTCGCCCGCCGCTGGATGCCCTGCACGGCTCCCTGGGGGTCGTTCTGCGGGTCGCGAATGTCGGTCGTCGCCGTGCCGGAGACGACGCGGGTGTCGGTCAGCGTGCCGTCGATCGTCTCGCGGGTGATGTTGCCGGTGCCGTCGACGGAGAACCGCTGGGCGTAGACGTCGCCGCTGGCGACCGCGGTCCCGTGCCACGCGACGACGACCTCGCCGTCCTCGAGGGTGGCAACGCTCGGGCTCTCGTGGTCCGTCTCGCCGACGCCGGAGTTGTTGACGGTCACGGTGTCGAGCACCGTGCCGTCTGCCTGAACGGTGGCGAGGTGGACCGTGGAGCTTGTCGCCGCCGTCTGGTACGCGACCGCGAAGTTGCCGTTCGCGATCGCGGTCGCCTCGACGCCGGTCGCGGTGGCGATGGTGGTCGAGTTCGCGGTGACCGCGTTGCTGTTCAGGTTGAACGTACCGACCGTGATCTGTCCGCCCTGCGACACGTAGAACGCGGCGAACAGGCCAGGCGCGGCCGAGGACTCCGCGATCGCCAAACCGTTGTTGAGCGACACGACCTCGGCCGAAACCTGCTCCGCCCCGGCGTTTCCGTTCGCGTCGAAGCCGCGAAACGACAGAGCCCCAGTACTGGTGCTCTGCCACGCGACCGCGAAGCCGCCGCTCGACGTGCCGACGACCGTGGGGCTCGCCACCGTGTTCGCCGTGCTGACGGTCAGTTCGCCCGTCCTCGCGGTTCCGTCCGCGTCGAACACGCGAGCCCGGATACCGGATCCGAAGTCGTTCCACACGACGGCGTAGCCACCGTCGTTCAACCCGGTGACGACACGGTCGCTGCCGGTCGTGGAGTCGAAGAGCTGGTTGCCGGCGGTCGTCGTGTTGACGACCACCTCGTTCCCGTCCGCCTGGTACTCCTCGGGGTTGTTGAGGACGTGGGCGTAGTTATCCGTGGCCGCGGTGGAGAACGCGAGATCGACGTCGACCTGTCCGGTCGTCGCCTCCAGGTCCCAGTCGCCGCCGAGCTCGGCCGAGCCGGTCAAGTCCTCGGAGGCGGCCACGTCGGCGTCGGTCGCCTCGGCGACGGCGTTCAGGAACTCCGCCCCGCGGGCCCCCTCGCCGACGTTGCAGCCATAGAAGAGGAGGTCGCCGTCCGCGTCGAGCGCGTTGCCGATCGTCTCCAACTCGCTCGCGTACTCGGCGAGGTTCTCGTTCGTGATCGTCGACGACCCGAGCTGCAGTTCGCCGCTGTCACCGTGAGAGACGACATGGACCGCATCGAGTTCGTCGTACTGCGAGAGGTGCTCGGCGATCTGCTCGAGACCGTCCCGGGAGGGGTCCAGGACCACGACCTCGACGCCGTCTCGCACGCCCTCGGTGAGCGTTCCGGCGTCCTCGACGCGGGAGTCGACGAAGACGACCTCGCGGACGGACGACGCGACGACGGGGGAGTCCGTCACGTCGGCCTGCTCGGCCTCGGCCTTCGCCTCGACGTCGAACGCGGCGTCGAAGAAGGCGTCACCGAGACTGTTGAGGTCCTGGCCCTGATGACCAGCCTCGAAGACGTCCTGCGTTCCGGCTTCGGCGAGATCCGGGCCGACGTCGGCGGGGGAGCCGGCGGCCTGGGCCTGCTGGGCGCCCACGTCGTACTGCTCGACGTTGTCCGAGACCTCGGCCTCGGCCGCGAGCTGCACCACCTCCTCGGTCGTCACGACCGGGGCGGCGTTCAGGACGATCCGTTCCTCGAGCCGCATGGTCGAGAGCGGGACGTACTCGGACTTGCGGTCCCGCTTCGCCTTCCCGCCGCTGGAACGACCGCGACGGAAGAGGTTCTTCAACCAGTAGTTCAACAGCATTCTGGTGCATCCCCCTCTGCGCACCCAGAGACCGTGTCCGAACGACGCCCGCACGCGCTCCGGATGCGCGAACGAACGTTCCCCTCGTCCGAACGTCCCCGGCTTTCACCGAGAACACGAGCCAACGAGTATCCGCCGCCACGTTTCCCCGTGTCAACGAGGCACTTGGCGACTGTAGGATTTCGGTAGGAACGCAGTTGCGTCGAGGCATCCACAGGATTGGGAATCTGGCGAAGCTGGCTGGTGCGTTCCTGCCGTGCCGGTCGTCCCTGCCGTGCGGGTCGTCATGGTGGTCCGCGGAGTTCTGAGAGTGAGGGTCGTCGTGCGTCGATGAACCGTGCGGATCACGCGCGCCGGGCGGATGGAGCCGTCCGGATCTCGTTCACGGAGTCGACGACATGCCCCGTCACCTCATCTCGCCCCTTTGGTCGCTCGGACCGCTGGCGAAGCTGGCACGCAAGACGTTGCCTGCACTGCTCTTCGGGGCGATGCTCCCGGGTTCCGCCTTCGCCCAGACGCCGACGATCCAGCCGCGGGCCACCGCGGGGGGGACGGCCGGAACCCGAGTCACGGCCCCCGCCGACTCCGCCCTCGACCGTGTCGATCCGGTCTCCGTGCTGTCGCTGCAGTTGATCGCGACGCCAAGCCCCGTCGAACGGGAGCAGATCGCCCACGAACTGGCCCGCCTGGGTCCCGCGGCGAAGCAGGCGTTGCCCGCGCTCCGCGAGGTCGCCGAGCTCGACCCGGTCTTCGCCCGCATGGCGGTCGGCCGGGCTCTCTGGCGGATCGACGGGGACGTCGCCCCGCTGATCGACGCCTGTTCGGCCGGTTTGGCTTCCGACGACGCCTCGCTCCGTGGGCGAGCGGCCAGCCAGCTCGGGGACCTCGGTCCCGCCGCCGCCTCGGCCGCCCCCCAGCTTCGAGCCGCGCTCGCCTCCTGGTCGCCGATCGTCCGGGTGCAGGCCGCCGAGGCGTTGCTCCGCATCTCGCCGGACGACCTCGCCCCGGTCGTCGTGCTGGCGAACGAACTCGAGAACCCCGAGACCGGCGTGGCCGTGCAGGCTGCCTTCGCGCTGGGCGAGACCGGTCCGAAGCACCGCGGTCGGGCGAAGGCCGCCCTCGCGAGCGCCGCGAAGAACGGACCGGCCGAGACCCGAAACCTGATGGAGACGCTGCTCGCCGACTTCGGCGACGTCCCGGTCGCCCCGGTCGCCGAACCCGCGCCGGCAGTCGTCGCCTCCAACACGCCGACGGCGGACGACACCCGCTCGATCGGCAACACGGTCTCGTCGAACACCCCCTCCCGGCGGTCCCGGTTGGTCGATCCGGCCGAGTTCACGGCTCCGTCGGCGGAGGAACGCCGACTCACCCTGGCTGCCGGCCGCGTCGATCCTCGCTTCGACCTGGACGCTCCGCCGGAACGGCTCGCCTTCGACGACGACCCCGCTCCCGCCCCGCCGGCGGCCGGACCGTCCGAACAGCTGCCCGCCCCGGTTCCGGAGACCGCTCCCGAGCGGTCCGCCCGGTTCGGTCGCCGCAGCGTCCAGCAGATCAGCCTCGACATCGCCGTGCAGGACGAGGATCTCGCCAAGTTCGCCGCCGAACGTTGGGCCGACAGCGACGCCGTGGAACTCGCCTACGAGGGTCAGTTCGTCCACGGCGTCGGCACCACCCGCCCGTGGCTGCTGCAGTCCTGCTACTGGGACTCCACCGGCTCCTTCCACCAGCCACTGTACTTCGAGAACCCCAATTCCGAGCGGTACGGCCTGCACCACGGCAAGTGGATCCAGCCCGTCGTCGAGGCGGGACGGTTCTACGGCAACATCCTGATCCTGCCGTACCGCTTCGGCAGCGAGCGGTTCTGCGAGCGGCAGTACGTGCTGGGCCACTACCGCCCGGGCGACTCGGTCCCGTGCATCCACCAGGGCACGCTGCGTCGCAGCTGGCGAGGGGCTGCGTTCCAGGCAGCCGCCGCCACCGGACTCGTCTTCATCGTTCCGTAGGCGAGGAAGGGTCGGCCGCCTCGTCGTCGACCGAGGGCGTCGCCGCGGAACCGTTCGTCGCCGGCTGCCGGCTCCGTAGCCGCTCCTCGCGGAGGACACGAATCTCGCGACGCAGGGACTCGGCCGTCTGATGGGCCGAGTCCCGTTCGTCCTCCACCCAGTGCATCGCCGTCTGCATTCGCAGCGTGTTGACGAGCAGTGCCACGAGGAACGCGAGCGTGAGCAGCACGTAGCCGAAGCCGAGCCGGGCGATCGTCCGGTGCTGCTGGCACCACCGCCAGAACCGCACCACGCGGCTCAGCGGTCGCGCGGAGATCGGCTCGCCGTACAGGAAGCACCGCAGGTCCTCGGCGAGCGCCCCCGGCGTGGTGTACCGGTCCTTCGGGTCCTTCGCGACCGCCTTCATGACGATCGTCTCGAGATCCCGGGGGATCGTCGGGTCGATCTGCCGCGGCGGGACGGGCGTCTCCTCGGCGATCTGCCGCATCTGGGCGATTCGCGCGTCCTCCGTGATCACCGGCTGCAGCGTCAGCAGCTCGTACAGCGTCGCCCCGATGCCGTACACGTCGGACTCGCCGGAGTACTGGCCGGAGAGCTGCTCCGGCGCCATGTACCGCAGCGTGCCGATCGCCTCGCTGGAGCCGGTGAGGTCCCCCTTGTCGAGCACCTTGGCGAGTCCGAAGTCGGTCACCCAGACCTTGCCCTCGCCGTCGAGCAGCAGGTTGGACGGCTTCACGTCCCGGTGCAGCACGCCTTCGTCGTGGGCGAACTGCAGGGCGGCGGCCACCTGCATGCCGATGCCGGCCACGTTGCACCAGAACCGGCCGTCCTCGCCGCGGATCCACTCTGCCTGCTGCAGCACGTGGTCGAGCGCCCCGTCGTCCTTCCCCCGAATCCGTAGCCTTCGCGTGGTGAAGTCGGCCGACCACAACTGCCCGGCCGTCCCGGTCAGCGTCTCGTCCGGCTCGAGCAGTTCGACCTGCAGGCCGGAGTCCTCGCGCTGCCGACGGAGCTCGAGAACGACCTGGTCGAGGCCGAACCCGTCGATGTACTGCATCACGTAGTAGTGCGTGCGGCCCTGCGTTCCCACACCGAACACCGGCACGATGTTGACGTGGTGCAGCCGGGCCGCCGACTGGGCCTCCCGCTGGAACCGGACGACGTGCCGTTCGGACCCGAGCAGCCGTTCGGGGAGCACCTTGACCGCGACGCGTCGGTCGAGCGAGAGCTGTCGGGCCTCGAAGACGACCCCCATGCCGCCCCGGCCGATCTCCCGGACGACGTAGTAGTCGCCGAAGACCTTGAGCGCCAGGTCGGTCGTCCCCGTCACCGGGGCGACGTCTTCCTCGTCCTCCTCCAGCCAGCCCTCGAGCAGCGACACGACCGGCAGCAGGTCCTCGATCTCCTCCCGCTGACCGGGCATCTGCTCGGCGAACTCCGCGACCCGCGGATTCTCCCCCTGCCGCCGTCGGCGGGCGAACTCCTCCGCGAGTGCGTCGAGGGGATTCTGGTCGGAGTCGCTCAACGGGTGCCTGCCGAAAGGGCGTGGGACGAGGCCGAATGGCCAGTCTCAAATTCTACGCCGGGAATCCGCCCTCGGTCCACGGCTTCACCCGAGGCCTGACCGACTCCTCACGTGCACTGGAGTGTCCATCGAAACGCATCCCATCTTCGGGCCAGCAGGTCGTCGCGATGGATCATGAAGTACAGCGAGCAGTCGCCGACGGCGTCGATGGCCTGGAACAGGGTCTCCAACCCGAGCATCCAGTCAACCTGATCCCGCCGCCGTTCCGGGTCACCGCTCAGCGGTTCGTCCGTGACGTACCCGCAGACCGAAGACTGCATGGCGTGAGGATGGCCGAGCACCTGGAAGTGCGGAGAGTCGTCACCCCAGGGAACGCTCAACTCCGGCAGGTCCGGGCCGAACTCGTGACCGTACCGTTGCCAGACCGGGTGTTCCCGGTCGACGAACGTGTTGCAGCCGTAGAACTGCAGGACGTGCGACTCCTCCATCATGCCGTACTCGTCGTCGAGGCCGTCGGGCAGTTCCGCTCGCGACAAGTCGTCTGCGGTCTCTGCGAAGAGAACGCGGACGCCCCCGCCAACCTCGTCCTCCTCGCCGGGGAACAACAGGTCGCCCTCGGGGCATCCGTAGAAGAAGTAGAGCATGCCACGCTCCGGCAACAGTTCGCGGCCGAGAGACGACGGAAGACCGGACAGGTTGACCTGGGCGACGAACGGGATCGGCCCGGCATCGCACTCCGGCCACGCGAGTTCGGCGGGCAGGTCCGGCAACCCGCCGAACCGCGACGCTCCTAGCGGCGGCTCGTCCGGTGCACTGTTCAGGCAGGCGTACATCGCCGGTTTGACGTACGAGCGAAGTCCCTCCGGATCGTCGATGCCGAGTTGGTCGACGACGGAATCGTAGTCGGGTAGCAGGCGTTCGGACATGGCGACCCTCTCCACGACGACCGGTCAGTCGAGCAGCACCAACTGCTTGACGGCCCCCAAGTGATAGGCGACGTGGGACACGCTCGCCAGCGTGCCGGTGAGTGCGATCTCGTCCCACTCGCGGGGCCGTTGAACCGCCTCGATCCACGCCGTTGCCTCGGAACGCAGCGCGTCGAGCCGCTCCTGCCAACTCGCGTCGTCGAGGGCGCCGGGCTGCCAGCTGCCGGCCCAGTCCGCCGTCGCGAACGGGTTCGGCTCGCCGTTCGCCCAGCGGTTCAGCAGCGACAGCGAGTACGTGACGTGAGCCGCATGAGCGGCGACCGACATCCGCCCCGGCCCCGGCTCCCGCAACGCCTCCGCCGCCGACAACCGCTCCAGCACACCGATCAACCCCGGCTCCCCACCGTCGATCACCCACGGACCTGGCGGACCAGGCTCGAAGAGAAGCTCGCGAAGCAGCCGCACGACGGCGTCGACGGTCTCCGGTGTCATCGACTCCACTCCTCTCGAACGTCGTCAGCGACTCTCCGCCGCGAACTCGGACACGTCCCACGAGCGAACCGTGCGATCACGACACGCGGCCGCGAGCGTCCTGCCATCCGGCGAGACCGCCACGGCCATCGGCATCCCCGTGAACCCGACGAGTCGCCGCACGATCCGACCGGACGCGAGCTCGTGCACCTGCACCTGCCCCTCCGTCGAAACGACCGCCACGTGCTTGCCGTCGGCCAGGAGAACGAACCCGTCGAACCGCGGCCCCTCGACCCGCAACACCTCCCGCGACGTCGGCTTCTCGACGTCCCACTCCCGCAACACGAGGTCGTCGCTCGACGTGAACGCCGTGTCGTCCGACGACCAGTGCAGGTCCGTGCCGCGGGCCTCGTCGACGGCTCCGAGAACCTTCGCGGCCCCGCCGACGACCGGATCGACGAGAACGACGTCGCCGGTGTAGCCGATCGACAGCAGCCGTCGGCCGTTCGGCGAGAACCGAACCGCTCGCACTCCCTCGCTGCGGAGATCAACCTGCCTGGTCGCGTCGTCGTCCAACAGCGCGGTCACGTACGTCTTGCCGTTCGAGGTTCCCGAGCCGACGAACTTCCCGTCGGGCGAGAACTCGGCCGTGTACAGGAGCCCGGACTGGTCGAAGAGATCACGGACGTGCTGTCGCCCTCCGAGATCCCACAGTCGACACGCCCCGGTCTTTCCCGCCGAGACGAGCCACCTCCCGTCCTTCGAGACATCCACCGAGTAGACGAAGTCCTCATCCTGCAACGCGACCACCTCGCGCCCGGTTGCCAAGTCCCACAGTCGGATCGTCTTGTCGTAGCTCGACGTGACAAGCGTCTTCCCGTCCGGTGTGAACGCCACGTCCCGAACCGTCCCCGCATGACCGGTGAACGTCACCCGCGGCTGCTGAAGGGCAGGATCCCCGCCCGTCAACTTCTTCGGCACGAGCCGGGAGACGTACACGTCGAGCCCCCCCTGCCCGCCGGGGCGGTCCGAGGTGAAGGCGAGCACCCGCCCGTTCGGACTCAGTCTCACCTCCGCCTCGCGATACTCGTCGGTGCTGATCGGCAGCCGCCGTGCCTCCGACCACGGAGCGTCCTCGGAGGTACGGTACGACATCCAGAGGTCGGCCGACGGGGCCTGGCCGGCGCTGCGAATGAACACGACCAGCCTCCGGTCGTCGCTCATCGAGCCGACCGGCTCGTTGTCCTCGGAGTTCACGCCCGGCCCCAGCGACACCGGTTCGCCCCACTCGTCGTCGAGCGAACGACGTTCGACGAAGAACAGGTCCCTCTTGCCGTTGGGCATCTTCAGGGCGTAGACGCCAGCCAACCGATCCGTTGTCGGAAGCAGGTTGATGTACGCCCCCGCGGGCTGCCGTGCCGTCAGTGCCAGCTGCCGATTCCCCCACGTCGTCGAGCCGGGCTCGCGTGTGACCAGGTACTTCGCGGTGTTCCAGTTGTAGATCAGCTCGGTTCCGTCGGCCGAGAGCTGTGGATTCACCTCGTTGCCCCGCGGCGTGTTGATCGACGCCATGTTCACCGGCGCGGGCCAAGGGTCGTCCTTGGAGTCCCGGATCGAACACCACAGGTCACCCCAGCCCCCTTGCCCGTTGGCTCCGTACTTCATCACCACCAGCGTCCGCTCGTCGTCGGAGATGGCCGCCGTGAACTCGCGCCCCGCCGTGTTCACCGCCGGCCCGAGGTTCTCCGGCTCCGACCACTCCCAATCGCCGGATGCGATCAGGTCGGCCGCTGAGGTTTGAACGGACGGATCGCGAAGTTGCAAGCGCGTAATCGTCACCCCCGCGTCGCCGCTCGTCAGGAACAGCGACTGTGGGTCCCCAACCTCGAACCGCTCGTCGTTCGACAGCCGAGAGGCAGCGCCGGTCCAGTCGACTACCGACCTGCCGTCGACCGTGACGAGGACACGGTACTCGCCGGGCTTCTCACCACGGGTCACACGACAACGGATCGCGTGTGACCGACCGGGCGTCATCACGAACCCTGTTCGCGTCACCTCCCCCTCGAGCAGCGGTTTGCCGTCGATCTGCTGCAGCCCGCTTCGTCCGGGCGACTCGAGACCGGGAAAGGCGTCCAACGCGACGAGCACCTGTCGGCCACCGACCACGAGCCCCACGCCCACCATGCCGGGTTGCCTCCCCGCCGGTTGCACGACGTCGAGATCGACCGCGTACTCCTCCGGCGGCTCGTACGGAATCCGAGTCCGCGACGTCCACTCGGCCGGTGTCACCAGCCCGGCCTCCGTCCTTCGCCAAGCCCCCTTCACGGCGTGCTTCTCGACGTCGATTCGCGACAGGAGATCGACGGCGAACTGCGAGACCTCTCCGAACGGCTCCTCGTTCAACCTCGGCAGTCGCCAGATCCGCGTCGTGCCGTCCTGCGACGCCGAGACGGCGAACCGAAGGTCGGGGGAGAAGCCGACGTGCCGGACGACGTCCGTGTGCCCGTCGAAGCTCTGAAGCAGTTCGTGACCTCCGACGCTCCACAGCCGGACCGTCCCGTCCTCGTGCCCCGACAGCGCGAAACCGCCGCGGTGCGAGATCGCTCTCGCCGTCGGTTTCGCACCGACGTCCCAACGGCTGGTCACCTCGCCGGTCGCGACATCCGTGACGCGTAGGCCCTCGCCGCTCCAACGGTTGGTCAGCAGACACCGCCCGTCGGCCGAGAAGGCCGCGTACTCGGCCCCACCTAGGCCCTTCTCCGGGTACACGGTCGTCTTCCGCAGGAGCTTGCCCGACTCGGCGTCCCACACCGTCAGCGACGCGTTGAGGTCGTCTTGAGCGGGACAGTACGCGAGAACGCGGGAGCCGTCCGGCGAGAAAGTGACGGTGTCGATCCGCTTGACGTCGACTCGGGGTCGATTCAGCAACTCACCGGATGCCACGTCCCAGACCGTGACGGTCTGGTCCCACGCCCCGACCGCCACCCGCCGGCCGTCCGGCGAGACGTCGAGCGTGACGGCGACCTCCTCCTGCGGCGTCTTCCACTCCTTCACGGCGGTCCGCGGATCGTCGACCGAGTGCACGCTGAGTCGCTGCCCCAGCCGCGTCCGCACGAACCGTTTCCCGTCCGGGAACCAGGCCACCGCGTGCGTCCAGCCGGGAAGCACGGCCACCTCCCGAGCGTCATCGACCGACCACAACCGGCACACGGCACCCGCTTCCGGATCGCGCACGACGGTCAGCAACCACCGGCCGTCGGGCGAGAACAACGCCCGCTCCGCCTTGTCCGTACCGCGATCGACCACTCGCACCTCCCCCGGCGGCCCGTCCGGGAGCGGCACCAGGTTGACACGCTCCTTGCTCCCCGAGTCGCCCGCCCGTACCCACTTCGCCCCCACGATGCGGCCGTGGTGACCGTTGCCGCTCGCGTCCACCAGCGTGTCGCCGCGGCCCTCGTCGAAGTGGTACAGGGCCAGCGTGTTCGCGTCCGGCTCGAAGCGACGGCTCGGTTCGAAGGCCGCGTCGTACCGTACGACCTTCGAGATGCGAACTTCGTCGATCGTGCCGGCGAAGTGGTTGTCCAGCCCTCCGCCGCCGATGAACGTGTGGAGCGTCGCCGGAACGCCGACGACGTTGGTCGCCCACTCCAGGTCGACCGGCTCGCCGTCGACGTACAGCTGCCCCACCCGGCCGTCCCACGTCCCGGCCACGTGGGACTCCTTCCCGAAGACTTGCCAACGCCCGGCCTGCCTCTCCGCCTCGGGGAGCGCGTGCCAGTTCATCTCGTACAGCTTGTCCGACTTCCGGTAGTGCTGGGCCTTGCCGTAGAACAAGCTGATCCGACCCATGGTGGACTTGCCGCCGTGATAGACGATCCGCGCTCGTTGATGACGCTCGGCCGGTCGAATCCACGCCTCGACCGTGTACGGCCCGCCGTCGTAGTCGAGCGACGGGATCGAGACGAGGTCGTCCTCGCCGTCGAACTCGAGGGCGTGGTCGGCCTCTTCGTCCCCTGCTGACGTCGTCCCGTCGATTCCGTCGAGCACCATCACGCGCAGGTTGCGGTAGACGGCCTTCGCGGGCTCCTTACCCTCCCAGTTGAAGTTGCTGAGCATCGGCGTCCAGGCCCAGTCCTCGCAGTCGTCGCGGTGCATCACGAGCCGGCCGTCGAGGTACACGGCGGCATGGCCGTCGACCACGGCCAGCGCGAGGTTGTGGGAGCCGGACGTCGTCGCCGGAGCCGGTGGCTCGAACGACTGTTCCTCCTGCTTCACCTCCTGGACGCGATAGCCGAGCGTGAAGGCGTTCCGGTTCTTGGCCCCGTGGACGTTGTAGTCCCGGCGTTTCCCCTCGAAGGCGAGACCGGCCGTGTGACCGACGAGCCGCTCGACGTCGGCCCGCACGATGATCCGCTTGCCGCGGACCTTCTCGAACACGACCCGCCCGTCGACCCGCCCCTCCGGCGCGGCGAGTTCGACGGCACCGTTCTTCAAGGTCGCGCCGAAGTTGGTCTCCAACACGAGATCCTCGGGCTTCGTCGCCAGCGGCTGCCAGTCGCCGACCGCGAGGTCGTCGAGGCGCTCGGGGAACGAGAACGGCGTGTCCGCATCCTCCTCGTCGACGCGCACCCACTTCGCCCCCACGATCTTGCCGTGGTGCCCGTTGCCACTGGAGTCGACGAGAGTGTCGCCCCGGCCCGCGTCGAAGTGGTAGAGCGCAAGCGTCTGCTTGTCCGCCCGGAGGCGGAAGGCAGGCTCGAACGGCTCGGTGTAACGGGCAGTCGTGGAGACTCGGAGTTCGTCAAGCGTTCCGGTGAGGAACCTCTCACGACCGTCTTCTGGAGCGTCAACCACGCCGCCGATCGCGGCTGGCTGGCGGCTCCAACCCGGTGGCTTCGCTACACTGACAAGGTCGCCGACCGGACTGCCGTTGAGGTAGAGACGAAGCGAACCGCCGTCCACGCAGAGTGCGACGTGGTAGACCCGATCGGGGTCCAGTTCGCCGCTGAAGCGTATGGCAGTTCCTTTGCCCTTCTCGTCGAACACCGTCCCGGTAATGCCAGAAGGCCCGGCCTCAAGAGCGACGCTCTTGCGGTTGTCGATACCGTGGTCGATGAAGTCTTCGTGTCGGAAGACGACTCCCCCCTTCGTACCGACACGCACACGAGCTTCGATCGTGGACTGTTTCGAGGTGGAGTCGGGAAGCGTCGAGATTTCGACTCGATCGTCTTCTCCGTCGAATTCGAGGGCATGATCCCCGACGGCTCGGGCGGCGGCATCCTCGTCGACTCGCCACCTCCGGATGGCCCAAATGTCACCCCTCGTTCTTCGCCCGTACCGATTTCGCCCGAAGTAGATGGTCCGACCGTCGTCGGCGACGAAGGGCCGAGTCATGTAGTGCAGGTTCGAAACCACCGGAGTGAGGCTAACCCGCTCGCGCCAGATCCCTGTGCCCGGCTCACGGTCCTGCACGTAGAGTTGCCAAGTTTCGATGGGACTGAGTCGCGGAATGCAGCAGACGATCGTGTTCTCGTCCGCGGTGAGGTGGCTCTCCTTTGCCCAGTGGGACACTCCGTGCGACCGCCACTCCGTCGGTTCACCCCACGTCTTCGTTTCACCGTCCCAGTCCACGGCGACGAGTCCTGAACGGTCCGGGAGTCCTGTGATGATGCGGTTTCCCCCATCGGTGACCCCGATCAGATGATGGTCTTCCGTACCCTTCACACGCTCCGCTGGAGACCAGGCCGAACCACGGTCGGAACGCCGGCTGACGCAGAGGTGGGACGAGCGGTTCAGTCGCGGGCCCGCGGCGAATACGAGGGTTCGTCCATCTTGGGAGAGTTGCGGTTTCCACTTCGCGATTCCCTCAAGTTCGAGGCCTTCAACTCGCTTCGCCTTGCCCCACGCGGAGTTTGCATTGGGTCGTTCGGAGACGTACAACTCTGAGAGAGGCCCCCCGAAGACCAGTGTCGTCTCGGTCCGATCGGTTGACGGCCCATGCTCGTTCCAATCGGCCTGGATGTCCTCGACGTACGAGATCGGTACCATTCGAGGGGCGCCATACGCCCAGCCGCCGGCAACGAACACGGGCACCTCACCGGACGGCTCCGTCGTAACGGGCCGGGCTGGCTCGGGCACGTTCGAACCCGTCCCGGAAACTCCACGTTCGATCAGCGCGATCGTCACGGCCGTCTCGCCGTTTCGCGCAATCTCGAACTCGCTCCCCGAGAGCGTGACGCCGGAGACGTCGAGCTTGACCTTCCGCTGTTCCCCGTCGAGGGAGATCGTCGTCTCCTTGCCGAGCGGGAGCGGGGTCTCGCCGAGCATCACGCTGAGGCGGTGTTTGCCGGCCTTGCGGCGGCCGTTCCACTTCTGGTCCGTGATCGTGATCTTCGGGTCGTCCTCGCCTTCGACGAGAACGGTGAGACGGGGGTCGTCGACCGTGACCTTCAGCGTGCCGTACGGCGTGCGGAGGAGGAACACGAGGCCGAGGACCAGCAGGACCGCGCCGCCGAGGCCGCCGGCGATCCAGACCCACGGGGGCTTCGACGAACTCGGCGGTACGACCGGTTCCGGGGGTGGCGTCGGCTGCGGGCGGCGTTTCCGCTTCTTCCGTTTCGGACTCGGCGGGGCCTCTTGTTCGGCGTCCTCCTGCTCGATGCGGGTGACGCGACCCGTCCCCTCCTGCTCGGGGTCGATCCCGGACTCGCCGGGGTGGACGAACGGGGCCGTCTCACTCGGGTCGCCGCCGGCTGACTTGCGGTCCTTGTCGTGCTGCAGCCAGTCGTTCAGGGCGGTCGCCACGTCGGCGAGCGAGGCGTACCGCTCGTTCGCCGGCTTCGAGAGCATCCGCTGGCAGATCGCCTCCAGTTCCGGATCGACGTCGGGCCGCAGCGTGTTCGCCGGGGCCGGTTCCTCGTTGAGAATCCGGGACATGACGAGTCCCATGCTC
>JANQQW010000087.1 GCA_028284885.1 Planctomycetaceae bacterium | reverse complement strand
GTTCACGCCGACGCCCGCGGTGATCTCGACCTCGGTCCGCTTCCGCGACCACGGCATCCGCCGCTTCTGCTCGACCTGCTTCGTGTGCAGGATGACCGCGTCGTGCCCGAGCTCCTCACGCACCAGCGCGAGGGCCTCGTTCATCGAGTCGGCGCGGAAGGTCTTGATATCGCTCATGTTCGAGTCAAGAGTCTAGGGTCGAGAGTCAAGAGCCAGAGAATTGTTGGATCAACTCTCGAGGCTGGATTGGAGGCCGCTGAGCATGCGGCTCAGTTCGTCGGCCGAGTTGTAGATCCGTTGGTGACCGTGATCGTCGAGAAAGCCCTGGTTGCGTGCCACGGATGCCTGCGAGACGACTTCGAGTCCAGAGCTGTACGCGATCTCGACGAACCGGGAGAAGTCGCGATCGGATCGCCGCCCGCTCCCCTCGGCGATGTTCGAGGAGACCGAGACTGCGGCACGTCGCATCTGGTTGGTGAGCCCGAATCGCTCGTCACCCGGGAAACTGCGTGTCACCTCGTAGACGAGCGACGCGAAGTCGATCGCCTGCTGCCACACCGCCAGTTTCTCGAATCGAAACGCCATCTCGGTGCTTTCCGGCTCTTGACTCTCGACTCTGGACTCTTGACTCAAGCCGCCTGCGGCGCCTCCGTCGAGACGTGGCCGAGGGCCTCGGCGTCGGTGTCGCGGGTGACTTCGTTCAGGCTGACGACGGCGAGCTTCGGCAGGGCGGCGGCCGTGATCTGCCGGAGGCCGGCACGAATCTGCGGGTTGCACAGGACGACCGGCGGATGACCCCGTTCGACCAGCTTCTTGACCTGCTCGGCGATGCTGCGGGTGACGCTCTCGGAGACCTGCGGCGAGAGCTTGACGATCATGCCCGTCTCGCCGAACTCGATGCCCGCGGCGAGCACCTCCTCGAGTGCCGCGTCGAGCGTGACGACGTGCAGCACGCGGTTCTTGTCGCGGTACTGCCGGCAGATCGCGCGGGCGAGTCCGTGGCGGGCGTACTCCGTGAGGATCGTCAGGTCCTGCGTGCGGCCGGCGTACGTGCCGAGCGTCTCGAGGATCGACTCGAGGTCGCGGATCGGCACCCGTTCGCGGAGCAGGTTGGCGAGCACCTGGTGAACCTGGGCCGGACGCATCAGGTCGGGCACGAGTTCCTCGACGACCTTCGGCGACTGGTCCCTGAGGTGGTCGAGCAGGGCGTGCACCTGCTGCCGTGTGAGCAGTTCGGCACTGTGGTCGCGGACGACTTCGACGAGGTGGGTGGCGAGCACGGCGGACGGCTCGACGACGCTGTAGCCGGCGATCTCGGCCCGCTCCTTCTGGGCCTCCTCGATCCAGTAGGCCTTGCGGCCGAAGGCCGGCTCGACGGTCTCGATGCCGGGGACCGGGCCGTTGGTGGCGCCGGTGTCGATGGCGAGAAAGCCGCCGACGAAGGCCTCGCCCCACGCGACCGGGACGTCGCGAATCTTGATCTGGTAGCTGCGTTCGTCGATGCGGATGTTGTCGCGGATGCGGACCTTCGGCAGGATCAGGCCGATCTCCTGGGCGACCTTGTGCCGGATGCGGGTCACGCGGTCGAGCAGGTCGCCGCCGCTGCTGGGGTCGGCGAGCCGGATGAGTCGATAGCCGAGCTCGAGCTCGAGCGGGTCGACGAGCAGCCGGTCCTCGGGCTTGGGTTCCGGCTTGGCGGCCTCCTGGACCTCCTGCTGCTTCGTCTCCTGGTCCTTCCGGACGGCGGCCTCCTTCTGCCCGTTCTTCAGCACGAAGCCCGTGACGACGCAGGCGAGGCCGAGGGCGATCATGGGGGCGACCGGCAGCCCCGTGGCCGAGAGGGCGACGAGGAAGGCGGCCGCGAGGAACAGGGCGTCCGGGTGGGCGAAGGTCTGCTCGACGACGTCCTTCGAGAGGTTGGAGTCGCCCGACTCGCGGGTGGCGATGATGCCGGCCGCCATCGAGATGAGGAAGGCCGGGACCTGCGTGACGAGTCCGTCGCCGATGGTGAGCGTGGTGAAGACGGTGCCCGCCTCGGTGATCGTCATGCCGTTCTGGACCATGCCGACGTACAGGCCGCCGACGATGTTGACCAGCGTGATGACGATGCTGGCGATGCTGTCGCCGCGGACGAACTTGCTGGCACCGTCCATGGCCCCGTAGAAGTCGGCCTGCTGTCCGACCTCCTCGCGTCGGGCCTTGGCCTCCTCGGCCGTGACGAGTCCGGCGTTGAGGTCGGCGTCGATCGCCATCTGCTTGCCCGGCATGCCGTCGAGCGCGAAGCGGGCGGCGACCTCGGAGATTCGCGTGGCCCCCTTGGTGATGACGAGGAACTGGATCGCCACCAGGATCACGAACAGGATGAGTCCGATGGCGATGTTGCCGGCCGCGACGAACTGGCCGAACGCCTCGATGACGCCGCCGGCCGCCGAGACACCCTGCGTGCCGCCGTTCGAGAGGATGAGCCGCGTGCTGGCGACGTTGAGCACCAGCCGGGCGAGCGTGGTTCCCAGCAGCACGGCGGGGAAGACGCTGAAGTCGAGCGGCCGCTTGACGTAGATGGTCGTCAGCAGGATGACGACGGCCACGGTGACGTTGCAGGCCAGCAGCAGGTCCATCATCACCGCCGGCAACGGGACCACGATGACGAGCACCGAGGCCACGATGAGGAGCGGGAAGACGAGCCCACGACCGCGCGCGGCAACACCACGCCAGCCTACGGCACTCTCCGGCGGCACGACCGACTCCGGGATGGACTTGAAAGGGAAGGTTGTTCGGAACGAACGTTGGAAGGGGGCGGAATACTAGGCCCGGCCCGGCACGCTGTCTAGACGATTTCGCGCGCGAAGGATCCACGCACAACGGTCGGTCGAAGGGGGCCCGCTCGCCCCGCCCGGGACGGATCAGCGAAGAGACGTGCGACGGGCTCGCGACGGGGATACACTCGCGTGACACAACCCCCGTGCGGGTCCCGCCATGAATCGCCCGACGAGCTTCCTCGCGATCCTGTTCGCGACCCCGGTGTCGCTGTGGGCCGGGCCGTCCTTCGAGAAGGACGTCGTGCCGATCCTCGAGCGGCGGTGCCTCGGCTGTCACAACGACGGGGACGAGAAGGGGGACTTCTCCCTGCAGTCGAGGCGGACGGCCTTCGCGGACGGCTATCTCGAGCCCGGCAAGCCGGCGGAGAGTCACCTGCTCGACCTGGTGACGCCGACGGACGGGAAGGCCGCGATGCCGAAGGGGGGCGAACCGCTCTCGGCGGCCGAGCTCAAGGTGCTCCGCGACTGGATCGACGCCGGGGCGACCTGGCCGGACGGGGTCACGTTGGAACCCTCGCTCGCAGCGCGGTTCGACTGGTGGTCGTATCGGCCGTTGAAACGCCCCGAGGTTCCCAGCGTCGGCGACGGCTGGGGTCGCAACCCGGTCGATGCGTTCGTCCTGAGGAGGTTGCGGCAGAACGACCTCGGTCCGTCGCCGGAGGCGGATCGCCGGACGCTGATTCGCCGGCTGCAGTACGACCTGACCGGTCTCCCGCCGTCGCCGGAGGAGGTCGCGGCCTTCGTCGCCGACCCGGCCCCCGACGCCTACGAGCGGCTCGTCGAGCGGCTGCTCGCCTCGCCCCGGTACGGGGAGCGGTGGGCGCGGCACTGGCTCGACGTCGTCAAGTACGCCGACACGCACGGGTACGACAAGGACAAGCTGCGGGCGAATGCGTGGCCGTACCGGGACTACGTCGTGCGGAGCCTCAACGAGGACAAGCCGTACGCGCGGTTCGTACGTGAGCAGGTCGCCGGCGACGTCCTCTTTCCCGGCGAGCCGGACGGCGTGCTCGGGCTCGGCTTCCTCGCGGCCGGGCCGTGGGACTTCATCGGGCACGTCGAGGTCCCCGAGTCGAAGATCGACGGCAAGGTCGCCCGCAACCTCGACCGGGACGACATGGTCTCGAACGTGTTGAACACGTTCTGCGGCGTGACCGTCCAGTGCGCCCGCTGCCACGACCACCCCTTCGACCCGATCACCCAGGAGCAGTACTACGGACTGCAGTCGGTCTTCGCCGCACTCGACCGAGCCGACCGACCGTACGACCTCGATCCCGACGTGCCGGCCCGACGTCGCCGGTTGGAGCAGCAACTCGCATCGTCGCAGAAGGAACTGGCCGCCGTCGAACGGGCGGTTGCCGCCGCTGCGGGGCCGAGGCTCGTCGAACTCGAGAAGCAGATCGCCGCCCTCGGTCGCCGGGTCGAGGTCCGCAAGGAGCCGGCGTTCGGATACCACTCCCGGATCGAGAAACGCAACGACGTGGCGAAGTGGGTCGGCCTCGAGTTCCCGCAGCCGGTCGACGTGTCGAAGGTCGTGCTGCATCCCTGTCACGACGAGTACGCCGGCGTCGGGGCCGGGTTCGGCTTTCCCGTCCGGTACCGGATCGAGGTCAGCAGGTCGGTCGGACCCGACGCCGCGTGGACGACCGTCGTCGACCGGAGTTCACGCGACGAACCCGGTCCGGGACTGACGCCCGTCGCCTTCGACGTCGAGCTGCAGGGCGTGCGACGACTCCGCGTGCACGCGACCAAGCTCGTGGAACGGAAGGACGACTTCATCCTCGCGCTCGCGGAACTGAAGGTGTTCGGCCCGGCCGGCGACGGCGGCAACGTGGCCGCCGGGGCAACCGTCCGGTCGCTCGACTCGATCGAGGCCCCGCCGCGGTGGCGACGGACCAACCTGGTCGACGGCCTCTGGGCGCGCCCGGCCGATCCCGCCGCCGCGAAGCAACTGGCCGCGGCGACGCGAGAGCGCGACGAGCGGCTGGCGCGGGCCGGGACGCCGGAACGCGTCGCCGAGCGGTCCCGCCTTCGCGAGCGGATCGCGGAGACGCAGGCCGAGCTACGGGCGTTACCGGTCGGGGCGAAGGTCTACGCGGCCACCACCCACTTCCCGAAGCAGGGGAGTTTCCGTCCGACCGAGGGACGGCTGCGGCCGATTCACCTGCTGCACCGCGGCGACGTGACGCGTCCCGGCGAGCCGGTCGTCCCCGGAGCACTGCCGCTCGGACCGGACGACGCGCCGGCCTTCGACGCGAGTCTCGACGAGGGGGAACGGCGGGTCGCGCTCGCCGACTGGCTCGTCCGGCCGGACCATCCACTCGTCTGGCGGACGATGGCGAACCGCGTCTGGCAGTACCACCTGGGAGCCGGACTCGTCGCCTCGCCGAACGACTTCGGGCACATGGGAGCCCGACCCTCGCACCCGGAACTGCTCGACTGGCTCGCCTGCGAGTTGCGGGACACGCAGTCCCTCAAGCGGCTGCACCGGTTGGTCGTCACCAGCGACACCTACCGGCAGGCGTCCCGGCACGACGAGGCGTTCGCGGCGGTCGACGGCGAGAACCGGTTCCTGTGGCGGGCGAACCGGCGTCGCCTGTCGGCCGAGGAGATCCGGGACTCCGTCCTGTCCGCCAGCGGCTCACTCGACGACCGGATGGGCGGGCCGGGGTACTTTCTGTTCGCGCTCGAGAAAACGGCCCACTCGCCCCACTTCCAGTACCACCGGTTCGACCCGGCCGAACCGGCGTCGCACCGCCGCAGCGTCTACCGGTTCGTCGTCCGCTCCCAGCCGAACCCGTGGATGAGCACGCTCGACTGCGCCGACTCGTCGCAGAGCACGCCGCGGCGGAACGAGACGTTGACCTCCCTGCAGGCGCTCGCGCTGCTCAACAACCGCTTCAACCTGGAGATGTCCCGGCGGTTCGCGGCTCGGCTCGAACGGGAGGAGCCGACGACGGCCGGGCAGGTCGAGCGGGCCGTGCAACTCGTCCTCCAGCGGCGTGCCGGGGAGCAGGAGCGGTCCGAGCTGGCCGCCTACGCGGAGGAGCACGGGTTGGCGAACCTCTGCCGTCTGCTGTTCAACCTGAACGAGTTCGTCTACCTCGACTGAGAAGTCCCGTGATCTCCCGACGTCGTCTTCTGCAACACGCTTCGTCCGGCTTCGGCGGCCTCGCCCTCGCGGCGATGCTGCACGCCGACGAGGCGCAGGCCGCGCGGGGCGGGGTGTTGGCCGCTCCGCACCACCCGCCGCGGGCGAAAAGGGTCGTCCACCTGTTCATGGCGGGGGCGGCCAGCCACGTCGACCTGTTCGACCACAAGCCGGCCCTCGAGAAGCACCACGGGGAGCCCTCGGACTTCGGCGAGCACGTCGAGGCGTTCCAGAACGGGCTCGGCCCGTGGATGAAGTCGCCGTTCCGCTTCGCCCCGTACGGCGAGTGCGGCAAGCGGCTGTCCGACCCGGTCGCCCCGCTGGGCGACTGCGTGGACGACATGGCGTTCGTGCACAACGTCGTCGGCAAGACCGGGGTCCACTCGCAGGCGACCTACCTGCAGGCGACCGGGTTCCAGCGGCCCGGCTTCCCCGGGGCCGGTTCGTGGGTGGGGTACGCGCTCGGGACCGACAACGAGAACCTGCCCACGTTCGTCGTCCTGCCGGACCACCGAGGCTACGCCAGCAACGGGCCGAAGAACTGGGACTCGGCCTTCCTCCCCGCCAGTTCGCAGGGGACCGCCGTCTTCCCGCAACGCGAGAACCCGATCGAGGACCTCCGCGCCCGGGCCGACTTCGTGACGCCCGACGGGGACCGGGACGGGCTCGACCTCCTCGACCGGCTCAACCGTCGGCACGCGACGGAACGGTTGGGAGACTCGCGGCTCGAAGCGCGGATTCGTTCGTACGAACTCGCGGCCGCCATGCAGCTGAGCGCGCCGGAGGCGCTCGACCTCTCGGGCGAGCCGAAGCACGTGCTCGAGGCGTACGGCCTCGACCGGGCCGGGGCGACGTACCCGAGCACGATCAACGTGCCGGAGGAGACGGAGTACTTCGGTCGCAAGTGCCTCATCGCGCGGCGGCTGCTCGAGCGGGGCGTTCGCTTCGTGCAAGTCTGGTCCGGCAACGACAACGGCTTCCCGCGCCGCAACTGGGACAGCCACGAGGACGTCGAACGGGACCACGGGCCGCTCGCCCGCGGGATGGCGGTCGGGACGGCCGCGCTGATTCGCGACCTGAAGCAGCGCGGCCTGCTGGAGGACACGCTGATCCTGTGGACGACCGAGTTCGGCCGCATGCCGAGCACGCAGGGGAAGAAGGGCCGCGACCACAACCCGTACGTCTTCACCAACTGGCTCTGCGGCGGCGGCGTGAAGGGGGGCGTCACTCACGGGCCGTCGGACGAGTGGGGCTACAAGCCGCTCGACCGCGAGCACCCCACGCAGGTCTACGACGTGCACGCGACGATGCTGCACCTCTTGGGGATCGACCACGAACGGCTCACCGTCCGGCACGACGGCATCGACCGCCGCCTGACAGACGTACACGGCCACGTGATCCGCGAGATCCTCGCCTGATCTTGGCGGCGCATGTAAGGCGATACTCTGTCGTCGTTTACGGCTGCGCTGCGAGCCGGCCTTCTTGGTTGTCGATGTTCTGCGTGCATCGCTGGTATTTGAGTGGTGCATTTGACGCATCCTTCGGGGCGCCAATACTCAACCTGAAGGGATCGCGTTCGCCGACGCGACGTCGAGACACCATCGGAACGAGGAAGGCCATGACCACGAAGATCGACAAGCGACACGGGACCGTTGCCGCGGCGATGGCGCTCGCCCTGCTGGCTTTTCCGGCCAGCGGGCAGGAGACTCCGCCAGGACACCACTTCGAGGGGAGGACGGGGAGTGGCTCGTGCCCCGTCACCGGGCTGTTCGCCCGCTTCTCCTCGTTCGCCGCCACGAGCGAGAACGGAACGGAGCAGAAGCCGATGAACGCGACTGGAAAGACGCCCGGCGTGGACTCCTACTCGAACCACGACTGGTGGCCGGTGCGGTTGAACCTCCGCGTGCTGCACCAGAACTCTCGGAAGGCGAACCCGCTCGGCGGAGACTTCGACTACGCGAAGGAGTTCGAGAAGCTCGACCTCGCGGCCGTCAAGAAGGACCTCCGGGTGCTGATGACGGACTCGCAGGACTGGTGGCCGGCCGACTCCGGCCACTACGGGCCCTTCTTCATCCGCATGGCGTGGCACAGTGCGGGCACCTACCGGGTGGCGGACGGCCGTGGCGGGGCGAGCGACGGCACGCAGCGGTTCGCCCCCCTCAACAGCTGGCCGGACAACGCCAACCTCGACAAGGCCCGTCGGCTGCTGTGGCCCGTCAAGCAGAAGTACGGCAACAAGATCTCCTGGGCCGACCTGATGATTCTCGCCGGCAACGTCGCCCTCGAGGACATGGGCTTCGAGACGTTCGGCTTCGCCGGCGGCCGGGCCGACGTGTGGGAGCCACAGGAGGACGTCTTCTGGGGGCCCGAGACCGAGTTCGTCGCGAGCTCGCGGTTCGCGAAGGACAGGAAGCTGCAGAACCCGCTCGGCGCGACCGAGATGGGGTTGATCTACGTGAACCCGCAGGGGGTCGGCGGCGAGCCCGACCCGCTGCTCTCGGCCCAGGCGATTCGTCTCACGTTCGGCAACATGGCCATGAACGACGAGGAGACCGTCGCCCTGATCGCCGGGGGGCACACCTTCGGCAAGGCCCACGGCGTCGCGCCGGCGGAGGGGAACGTCGGACCCGAGCCGGAGGCTGCACCGCTCGAGCGGCAGGGCTTCGGCTGGATCAACAAGTTCGGCACCGGCAAGGGGGCCGACACCATCACCAGCGGGCTCGAAGGTGCGTGGACCTCCACGCCGACGCAGTGGTCCAACGGCTACCTCGACAACCTCTACGGCTACGAGTGGGAGGCCTACAAGGGGCCCGGCGGCGGCTGGCAGTGGCGGCCGAAGAACGGGGAGGGGGCTGGGACCGTGCCCGACGCCCACGACCCGACCGAGACCCACGCCCCGATGATGTTCACCACGGACATCGCCCTGAAACGCGACCCGGCCTACGCCAAGATCACGAAGCGGTTCCACGAGAACCCCGACGAGTTCCAGCTGGCCTTCGCGAAGGCGTGGTACAAGCTGACGCACCGCGACATGGGACCCGTCTCCCGACTGCTGGGCCCCGAGGTCGCCGAGCCGCAACCGTGGCAGGACCCGGTGCCGGACGTCGACCACGCGTTGCTCGACGAGAGTGACGTCGCGGCTCTGAAGAAGGAGATTCTCGCGACCGACCTCACCGTCTCGCAGCTCGTGAAGACGGCGTGGGCGTCCGCCTCGACGTTTCGCGGCAGCGACATGCGTGGCGGGGCGAACGGGGCCCGCGTGCGGCTCGCTCCCCAGAAGGGCTGGGCCGTCAACGAGCCGGCCGAGCTCGCCAAGGTGCTCGACGAACTCGAGGCGGTCCGCGCTGCCTTCAACGAGTCGCTCGAGGGGGGCAAGAAGGTCTCGCTGGCGGACGTGATCGTCCTCGGCGGAGCGGCGGCGATCGAGAAGGCCGCCGCGGAGGCCGGGCACGACGTGACCGTCCCCTTCCAGCCGGGCCGCACCGACGCGACCGCCGAGACGACCGACGCCGCGTCGTTCGACGTGCTGGAGCCGAAGGCAGACGGGTTCCGCAACTTCTACGGCGAGGAGGCCGACCGGCGGCCGGAGGAGATGCTGGTCGACCGGGCGCAGCTGCTCACGCTGACGGCGCCTGAGATGACGGCGCTCGTCGGCGGGATGCGGGCACTCGGCACGAACGTCGGCGACTCCGAGGCCGGCGTCCTCACCGAGAAGCCCGGCACGCTGACGAACGACTTCTTCGTCCACCTGCTCGACATGGACACGAAGTGGGAGAAGTCCGACGCCGGCGAGCACGAGTACGTCGGGCGGGACCGGGCGACCGGCGAGCCGAAGTGGACGGCCACCTCGGTCGACCTCGTCTTCGGCTCGAACTCGCAACTGCGGGCGATCGCCGAGGTCTACGCGAGCAGCGACTCCGAGGAGCGGTTCGTCCGCGACTTCGTCGCCGCGTGGACGAAGGTGATGCAGGCCGACCGCTTCGACCTCGACGACTGACGCGTTCGTCGAGTCGAGAAGACCGTCAGGCTCCCCGCGGCGATCGTCGATCGTCGCGGGGAGTTCCGCGTTTCCGTGTCCGAGTTCCCGGGAGGGGCGTCGTGGAGTTCACCCAGCTGCGTTACTTCCTGCGGGCGGCGGAACTCGAGAACTTCACGCGGGCGGCGGAGGAACTGCGTGTCACGCAGCCGTCGCTGAGCCGGGCGATCGGGAAGCTGGAGGCCGAGCTGGGACAGCCGCTGTTCGAACGGCAGGCGCGGCGGGTGGTGCTCACCGACGCGGGCCGGCTGCTCGCCACCCGGGCGGCTCGCGTGCTCTCGCTCGTCGACGACACCCGCGAGGAGCTGGCGGACGACGGCGAGACCGGGACGCTCCGCATCGGGGCGATCCCGACGATCGCCCCCTACTTCCTGCCGAAGGTGCTGGGAGCGTTCGCCGAACGGAAGCCGCGGGCGTCGCTGGTCGTCGTCGAGGACGTGACGGAGAACCTGCTGAAGCAGACCATGGACGGCGAGGTGGACGTGGCGATCCTCGCCCGGCCGGTCGCCGCCCGGCACCTGGAGGTGGAGACGCTGTTCGAGGAGGAACTGTTCCTCGTGCTGCCGACGGAGCACCCGTTGGCGTCCCGTCGGCGGATCGGCGTGGAGGACGTGGAACCGTATCCGGTCGTGCTGTTGGCGAGCGGGCACTGCCTCTCCGAGAGCGTGCTCACGCTGTGCCGCGAGCGGTCGTTCCACCCGGTCACCGTCGGCCGGACGACGCAGCTCGCGACGGTTCAGGAGATGGTCTCGCTAGGTCACGGGGTCTCGCTGATCCCGGCGATGGCCCGTGAACTCGACCACGCCGAGAGCCGCGTCTACCGGTCGTTCCGCTCCCCGTCCCCCACTCGGACCGTGGCGATGGCGTGGAACCCGTACCGCTTCCAGAGCCGCCTGCTCGAGGCGTTCAAGGAGACGCTGCGGTCCACGTAGCTGGTCCACCCGAGCCACCGGGGGACGGCTCGGGCGTTCCCGGCGACCGTGTTCGCCGTCGGCCTACAACGCCTTCTGGGCCTCCACGCCCTTGTCGTCGTTGTCGAGCAGCTTGCGGTAGTTCCCCCGCTGGATGGAGTTGTTGAAGCCGTTCTGCTCGCGGAGGTTCTCCAGCAGGTCCTTGCCGCCCTGCACGGGGCTGTCGGGCGCGCCGTACTCGCCCTCGGCCGCCTTGTCGGCCTCGTCTTCGACCGTCGCGAGTTCGCGGAGCGGGCCGCGGTAGAAGGAGAACGCGTCCTTCTCCTTGGCGATGACGGTCACCGTGCCGCGGATGTCGTCGGCGAGGAAGACGCCCCGCAGGTCGGTGTCGCCGCTGGTGAAGTCCTCGTTCGAGGCGCCGATGACCTTGACGTGCACGTCCTTCCGGTAGGACTCGTCCCGGCGGTCCTTCACCGTCACGCGGACCCGCTTGGAGGTGGTGTCCTCGGCGACCGCGAGTTCGAGCGGCGAGACGAGCACGAGGCCGCTGGTGTAGAGGTCGTCGCCGCGGCAGACGACGAGGTAGGCCCCCTCGTCCTTCAGCGGCAGGTCGAGTTCGGCGGTCCGGTCCCGGTAGTCCTTGCCGTCGCCCAGCTTCACGGTGGCGTCGTGGAACGGGCGGATACCGGCGAGGTTGATCGACGTGATGTTCGCCAGGTCGCGTTGCAGCAGCCCGAACTTCAGGAGGTCGATGCGGTAGACCTTCACGCTGACGTTGGCGACGTTGCGGAACGCGAGTTCCGGCTTGGTCGCCTCGCCCGGGGCGACGGTCGTCACCTCGGGCAGCGAGAGGTCTCGGCGGGAGAAGTAGGCGATCGCCTCGGCGGCGTCGACGAAGCGGTCCTTTACCTTCTCGTAGTCGCCAATCGCCTTGGCCGCCTCGCCCAGGCTGTGGTGAATCTGACCCATGATGTAGATCGCCTGCCACTTGTTGTCGGCGGGCACCTCACGTCCGGTCGCCGGGTCGATCCGCGTCATGCTGGAGACCTTCTCGCACGTCGCGAGGGCCTCCTTGCTCTTGCCGAGCGCGAACTGGCCGTAGCCGACGACGAACCAGAACCCGTCGAGCATGCGGCTCTCCGGGTACCGTTCGACGAACGCGCTGGCCCGCTCGACGACGAGTTCGTACCGCTCGAGGTCCAGCAGCGTGTTCGCCAGCGCGAACGCCGCCTCGTCGGCGGCCGGGTCGTTCGGCCAGGCAGTCAGGAAGTGGTCGGTCATGCGGACGCTGGCCGCGAGCAGGGCGACCCGCGTGACCTTCGCCTCGCGGAGCTTTGCGTCGTCGGCCGCCTCGCCCGCCTTGCCGTACACCTCCTGAGAGAGGGCGTAGGTGGCGGTCGCGATGTACGACTCGGCCGGGTAGGACCGCAGCAGCCGCTCCATCACCTCGACCGACCGCAGGTACTCGCCCTGGTCGGCCAGCCAGCCGACGATCTGCACCTCGCGGGAGAAGCGGCCCTCGATGGTCGCCCGGTAGACGAGGTAGCTCCGCTCGTACTCGCCGAGCTCGGCGTACGCCTTCGCGACCCGCAGCACGTCCTCGTAGCCGATGACGTAGGACGGGTCCCGTTGCCGGAGGATCTCGAAGAACTCGACGATCTCGCCGTCCTTCTGGAGCGCGAGGGCGGACCGGAACAGCATTCGAACCAGCTCGCGGGCCGGGTCGGCGTCGAGTTCGTACTCGGCGTAGAGTGGTTGCAGGTGCCGCCAGGCCGCGTCGAAGTTCTCCTTCGCGACGTACTGCTTGCCGTACTCGAACAGTTCGAGCGGCGTGAGCCGGTACTCGTCGACCGACTTCTCGCCGCGGGCGAGCACCGTCAGCGGCGTCGGCTTCGAGACGGCCATCCGGTCGGGCACGTCGTGGCTGCGGACGCTCGTCGGCACGGCCCGGTACTCGCCCGGTTCGTAGCCCACGAGCCCGTACTTCAGGTCGAACCGGCCGACACGCTGGCCCACGAAGAACCGAATCGCCCCCGGCACGATCTCGTACCGCTCGAACGCTCCAGAGATCGAGTCCTCCGGCACCGACGCCCCGGCCGGGACCGGTTCGGTGACGACGAGGTAGTCGTGCGGCTCGTCGGCCGTGGGGCGGCGACGGTAGCACTGCAGCGTGACGTGCCCGCGTTCGCCGACCGGCAGTTGCGTCAGCGGGTTGCGGAACGTCTTCGTCCCGCTGCGGGCGATGCCGAAGCCGCGTGGCACGGCGCGGCCGTCCAGCATGCGGAACGTCGGTTCGTAGATCCGCTCGACGCTCCAGGCGTCGGTGGTGCTGGCGACCTTGTCGGCCGGGACGAACCCCTCCAGCACGGCGGAGTAGCTGAACGTGCCGCGGCCCTCGAGGTCCAGGTTCACGCGGTGCTTCGTCTTGCCGGCGAGGAAGGCCGGGTCCACGTCGAGCGTGCGGCTGCCGTCTTTCAACGGGTCGACCTCCAGCTTCTCGACGAGCTTGTCGTTGACGAACACGCTGAGCACGTACTTCTCGTTCACGCGTTCCGCCTTGGCGTGCCAGCGGGCGAGGGCGGCGACGGCCGGGCCGTTCGCCCGTTCCGGCGTCCACCGCGTGCCCCGCCGGACGGCCATCAGCCGCTCGGCGACCTTCGCCGTCCGCTCGTCGCCGGGCAGCAGTTCCTCGAGAGCGAGCAGGTACAACGCGAGCCGCTGCGGGTCGGTCTCCGTCTCGGGGATCTCGACGGACCGCAGGAGCTCGGTCGCCATCGACTCCCGTTCGAGTGCGTCGAGTGCGAGGGCGACGGAGATCGCCGCCTCGGGCGAGAGGTCCGCTCGTTCGCGGAACAGGCGGTTCGCCTGTGCGAACGTGGCCGCCTCGACGCGGGACAGAGCGTGCAGTACGAGCGACTGCCGCTCGCGGTCACGCGTGTTTGCGAACGCGGACTGCAGGAAGGTCACGGCGTTCGTCACGGCTTCGTTCGGGACGGCGAACCCGGCCGACCGGGCCGCGGCGAGTGCCCAGAGGGCGTCCGCGGAGGTTCGGACGTCGGACCCGTGGTTCAGCGAGCCCGACCAGCTCCAGCCGCCGTCGTCTCGCTGGGAGGCGACGAGGGCGGCCAGCCGCGAACCGATGCGGTCGGTCAGCAGTCGCAGGTCCGGGGCGTCCTCGTCGCGGGAGGCACGCACCGCCTCCAGCACGGCCACGCCGCCGATCACGTCCGAGACGTTCCTCGCGAAGCCGTTCTCCACGAAGACGCCGCAGTGGATGACACCGCGGTCGAGCACCGCGTCGACGAGCGTCCGTTCGACACCCGGCCCGACGGCGATCCGCAGCCGCGACCCCTCGACCGGGTTGCGGGCGTCGTGTTCGACGAAGGCGAGGGTCGTCTGGTTGGCCGTGCCGCTCGCGGTGGCGAAGACCGGCAGGCCGTACGGCAGCACGGGGACGGTCTCAGTCGTGGTCGACGTCTCGTCGCCGCTCGTCACGACGACCTCGAACTCGACCTCGTCGCCGGCCGTGACCGTCAGCGGGAACGCGAGCTCGCGAATCTCGCCTCCCTCGGTCCCGGCGGCCTGGAACGACTTCGTCACGCTGCTCTTGCGGTCGCCGACCGTCGCGTTGAAGACGACCTCGACCTTCGCGTCCTTCTTCGAGACGGAGTCGTGCACCTCGACGAGGATCTCGGCTTCGTCCCCTTCGCGGAACGCGAGCGGCGTGCGGACCTCGGTGAACAGCTTCTCGACCGCCGTCACGTCGGTTGCCGCGTCGCCCGTCAGCGTCTCCTTCGTGGTTCCCACGGCACGCAGCGTCCAGACGGTGGACCGTTCCGGCAGCCGGAACGTCAGCGTCGCCTGGCCCTTGTCGTCGGTGATCGTGCCGGGGTTCCAGTAGCCGGTCTCGCCGGAGGACTGGCTGGGGAGCAGTTGCAGGTCGTCCCCCTGCCGTTCGAGCTCGTCGACCGTGAGGCCGTTGACGGCGAGGAACTCGCCGCGACCGTTGAGCGCGAGAACGGTACCGTCGTGCTCGGAGAGGTCGCGGGCGATCTTCCAGTCGACTGGTCCGTCGGTGAAGACGTGGTCGCCGAGGTGCAGCTTCCGCTTTGAGACTCGCTCGGCGTACAGCCACTGCTGGTGTTGGCCGGTCTGGCCCTGCGCGAACGAGCCCGGGTCCACCAGACCGCTGACGGTGGCGCCGTTCGGGTAGGCCTCGTGCTGGCGCCGGATGCCGGTTTCGAAATTGTACGTCACCCCGCCGCCCGAGAGCTGTGACTGCGGCATGCCGTAGTCCGAGTTGACGCCAGCGCCGAACATCAGGCGACCGCCGGCGAGGTTGCCCCCTCCGGCACCGCCGCTCGTCGGCATCGACGGCTCCATCCAGTAGAAGTCGAGCGAGTTCGCCACACCGTCGCGGTCGCTGTCGAAGCCGAACGCGTGGTTCCGCCAGCCGGACTGGAGTCCACGAGCGTCGTAGAGCGCTGGGAGTTCGATGACTCCGAGCCCCTCGGTCGCGCTGAGCACTTGCCCTCCGGCCTCCAGTCGGAACTCACCGCTGGGCCGTCCGAACCGGGAGAAGAGCTCGCCCTGCAGAACGCCGTTGCCGTTCTGCGAGAACTCCGTGTTCAGATCGTCCACACGTTCCCGCACGACCTGCACACGGGACTGCTTCTGCATTCGGACGAGATCGCGCAGCTGTTCGACGTCGCCGCGGGCCAGCTGCTCGCGGACCTCGTTCTCCAGCTCGACGTAGTTGCGGCGGGCGTTCTCGGCGAGCAGGAACTCGCTGATCCCCTGCGTCTCCGGACGGTACTCGAAGGCGACGGAGCTGGCGGCTCGCAGGGCCGGGCGTCGTCGGCCGTTGCCGAAGAACGTCTCGACGACGGGCCGGCCGCTGCCGAACCGTTCGAGCAGGCTCCGTTCGACCATGCCCAGCGAGACGGCGGCCGGGACCGGGTTCCCCTGCGGGTCGGTCGTGGTGATCGTGACCTCGAGTTCGGCGCCCGGTTCGAGCTCCTCGGCACTCGGCTTCAGTTCGACCTTCAGCCGTCGGCGGACGAGGAACTCGCTGCGGGCCTGGTGGAAGCTGTCGGTGTCCATCACGGCTACGCCCAGCACGAAGTTCGGCGCGAGGTCGGCCCCGACCGGGACGGCGAGTTCGTTGGCCCCGGTCTTCAGCTGCACGAGCCGGTGTCCCAGAATGCGGGCTCCCTCGTAGGTGACGAGGGCGAGGGCCGGGGCGTTCCGCCAGTGCAGCTGCACGGTCGCCTCGTCCCCCACCTCGTAGCGGTGCTTCTCGGCGAGGATGCGGAGCCGCACGGTGTCGTCGTCGCCCGAGACGGAGACGACCGTCCCGCCGGAGACGTCGTTGCCGAAGCGGTCGGTCCCGGTGAAGCGGAGCAGGTACCGGCCGGCCTCGTCGAGCCGCAGCGTGTGGGTCGCCTGCCCCTCGTCGTCGGACTTCAGCGCGTGCCGGGCAACGCGTCGTTCGCCCTCCTTGCCCTTGCCGGGTTCGACGAGTTCGAGCACGTCGAGCACGAGGTCGGTGGCGACCGCCTCGCCGGACGGGTCGGCCACGCGGGCCGTCACGTCGAACGTCTCCCCGGCGATGTAGACCGGCCGCAGCGTGCTGGCGGCGACCGCGAAGCCGCGGGTGGCGACGAAGACCGTCTTCGTCCCGACGAGGTTGCGGTCCGGGTAGCGGACGACGATGCCGACCGGCGTCGACTCGCGGAACGTCCGCGTCTCGGCGGTGAACTCGACCTTGCCGTCGTCGTTCGTCGTGCCGTTCCGCCACGGTCCGTTGGCGACGCGGTACTGGACGGCCTTGCCGGCGAGCGGCGTGCCGTACTGGTAGGCGAGCGTGATCGTGCCGGCGACCGTCTCGCCGCGGTAGTAGACGGTCTGGTCGGTCTCGACCTCGATGCGGACCGGCTCCAGCCGGAACGTGGCGACCTGGAACGTCGACTCGAAGGAGACGTCGCCCCCCGGCTGGTGCAGGTGGACGCGGCAGTTGCCGTTCGGGACGGCCGACGGGAGCAGGAACCGGTCGTCGACCGCGCCGAACTCGTCGAGCGTCACCTCGCGGGAGTGCAGCCGGCGGCTGCGGGGGTCGTAGACGTCGAGCCGGTACGTCTCGCCGGGCTCGAACGTGAAGCGGTCGCCGTCGACGCGGCGGACGATTCCCTTCAGGTTGACGAGTTGGCCGGGCCGGTAGACCGGTCGGTCGGTGTAGAGGTAGCCACGCGGCGCGAGGCCGGCGGCGAACTCGAGTCCCTCCAGCGAGACCGTGGCGAAGGCGACGTGGCCGTCGTGTTCGGCGAAGACCTTCAGCTCGTCGCAGGTCTTCAGTTCGTCGAACGTGCCTCGGGCGACGCCGTCCTTCGCGGAGGCGAGTTCGGCGAAGACCTTGTGGCAGTCGCTGACGAGGACGTTCACCCCCTCGGTCGCCTGCTGCTGGCGGGTGTTCTCGGTGAAGACGAACAGCTCGTTCCGGCTCGCCTTGGTGATCACGTCGAGGTCGCTGACGACGACCATCGTCGTCGACTCCAGCTCGCCGGCGGAGACGGTGACCGCCACCACGCCCGGCCCGTCGAGCGGGACCGGCACGTGGTTCACGATGCGGCGGTACTTCTCGTAGTCGGCCACCTCGTGCTCGGTCGTCACGTCCGGGTCGATGAGGGCGATGTCGAGCCCCTCGAGTCCCGTCGCGGTCTGCATCTTGCGGAAGTAGTCCGCGAGATCGACCCGGTACGTCTTCACCGTCACCGTCTCGAGGTTCCGCGTGACGACTCGGACGGTCGGCTTCTCGTTCGTGCGGAACTTCCGTTCCGTGACGAGTTCGAGGTTCTTCTCCGTCAGGTCGGCGATTCGCTGGCGGGCCTGCTGTTGGAAGTTCCCCTGCACCTTCTCGTACGCGGCGAGCGCCTCCTCCAGCCGGCCGAGCTTGTCCTCCAGCGTGACGGCCACCCGGAACGCCGCCTCGGACGCCTCGCCGTGGTTCGGGTACTTCTGGACGAGCCGTCGCCAGTCGGCGATCGCCTTCTCGAACAGGGCCGTGGACTCGTCGGAGACGGAGTTCTCGTCGGCGTTCGCCCCGGCCGCCTCACGTTCCTTCTCGACGAGGGCGACCGCCTGCTCGAACGGCATGCGGCCGAACTCCAGCAGGATGCGCGGGGCCCGGCCGTCGAGCGGGTACTTGTTGAGGAAGGTCTCCCACGCCTGCCGGGCCTTCGCGTACTGCTTCTCGCCTCGCAGGTCGGCCGCCTTGCCGTACTCGGCGTTCACGATGCCCTGCTGGACCTCGGCCCAGGCGGAGTCGGTCGGGTGGGCCTCCAGGAAGGCCTTCCACGCGGTGATCGCCTCGTCGTACTTCTTCTGGTTCAGGTAGACCTGTCCGAGCTGACGACGGGCCCGGGCGACCTCCGGCCGGTCGGCGTAGTTCTCGTTCGCGACGATCGAGTCGAGCCGGGCGACGGCGGCGTCGTACCGGCCGTACTGGACGAGGGCGGTCGCCACGTCGAACTCGGCCTTCGCGGCGAGTTCGTGCTCCGGGAAGTCCTTCACGAACCGCTCGTGGGCCGTGATGCCGAGTTCGAGCGAGTCCTCGCTGCCGGGCGACGGCAGCCCGTGCGTGAGGCCGATGCGGTAGGCCGCCTGGGCCTTCAACTCCTCGTGCCCCTCGGTGAAGAACGCGCTGGCGACGAAGTCCTCGAAGACCCGCCGGGCCTCGTACCGCTGACCGAACGCGAGCAGCGTGCGACCCAGTTCGTAGCGGGCCTCCGCCTCGAGCGGCTGCCGCTCACGCTCTTCATCGGACTCGATGTCTGGGCTGTAGGTCTCGATCCACTTCCGGTACGCGGCGACAGCCCCTTGGTGTTCGCCCAGCTCCTGCTGGCAGCGGGCCAGACGGAACTCGACCCGTCGGCGGACGTCGTGGCTGGGCTCGAGCGTGAGGGCCTCCTGATAGTAGGTCCGGGCCCGGCCGTAGTCGGGCTTCTTCGCCTGGGAAGGGTCCTTCGCCGGCACCCCGTCGAAGTAGCGGTCGGCGAACTCCAGCGAGATCGCGGCCAGCTCGTCCCGGCGGCCGTCGGAGAGCAGCCGGTCCGCCTCGGCCCGGTAGACCTCACCCGCTCGCTGGTAGTTCCGCTGCCGGGAGAAGACGTCGGCCCGGGCGAAGCGAATACGGGCCGCCCACTCGGTCTGGGCGTTCCCCTCGGCCTTCTCGAACGAGTCCGACGCCGCGAGTGCCGCGTCGAACTGGCCCGCCTCCACGAGGGCCCGAATGCGGAGGTAGTGCAGGTAGGCAGCCCGGTTCGGTTCGACGGGGGCCCGCTGCAGGAACGCCTCGATCGCCTCGGCCGCCTCGGCGAACTTCCGCGACTGCATCAGCTCGTGCACGTTCCGCGGCACGTCCGGCAGGCTGGTGACCCGGGCCGCCGTGGGCTTCTCGTCGCCGGCGGCGGGTTGGTCGTCGGCTCGACCGGTGCCCGGCCCGGAGAGGACCAGGGCCAGCCCCAACGTGGCGACCAGCGAGAACGGGACACGCCACGGATTCGTCGAGCGACTCGTCATCGGTTCCTCTCCCGAGTGAATTCGGACCGGGCACGCCCTGGGAAGCGGGCCCACCCACGCAGGTGACGCACGGCCGCACCGATCCTTAGCAGATGGGACGGTCGTCGGGTGAAAAAGTTTCCAGACAATGCCCCGGACACGTCGGCAGGCCCCGTTTCGTGGGCCGAGGATGGCGTAACGGGCCGGGGATCGGGGACAATACCGTCTGAGAAGTCCCGCCGGAGTCGATCGTGACGCGTTCCCCTGTTGCCCTCCTGCTGCCGTTGCTGCTCGCCTCGAACCTCGCCGTCGCCGACGGGTTTCGCGACGAGATCACGCCGTTCCTCGCCAAGCACTGCGTCCGCTGCCACAACCCGGAGAAGCCGCGGGGCGAGTTGGACGTGACGAAGTACCGGTCCGCGGCCGACGTGGCGGCCGACTTCCGCGAGTGGGAGACGATCGTCGAGTTCGTCCGCGAAGGGGAGATGCCCCCGCCGGACGAGGAACGGCAGCCGACGCTGGAGGAGCGACGGACCCTGACGACGGCCGTCGAGGCGATCCTCCGCGTCGAGGCCGAGAAGCACGCCGGCGACCCGGGCGTCGTCCCCGCCCGCCGGCTCTCCCGGTCCGAGTACGACGCCTCGATCCACGACCTGACCGGCGTCGACGTCCGGCCGACGGCGAACTGGCCGACCGACCCGGCCGGCGGCGAGGGGTTCGACAACACGGGCGAGGCGCTCGCCATGTCGCCCAGCCTGCTGCAGAAGTCGCTGGAGGCGGCCGACCTCGTCGCCTCGCACCTCGTCCTGCGGACCGACGGCCTCCGCTTCGCCCCGTACCCGGTCGGCTCCTACAACGAACGCAAGAAGCTCGCCGAGCAGGCCGTCATCGACTTCTACCGCGAGCGAGAGGTCGACGTGGCCGACTACCTCGAGGCCGCGTGGCGGTTCCGACATCGACCGGCCGAGGAGAAGAACGTCTCGATCGAGGCGTGGGCCCGGCGGTCGAAGCTGAGCGAGCGGTATCTCGCGATCGTCTGGTCGGCGCTCGACGGCCTCGGTGACGACGCGACCGGTTACGTGGCCGAGGTCGCGAAGGCGTGGCAGTCGCTGCCCGCCCCCGCGGGCACGGGCCGCCCGAACGAGTTCGACGACTTCGCCCGCACGGTCGAGCGGGCCCGCGAGCGACTCGGCTTCGCCCGGCAGGCCCTCGTCAAGTCGAACGCCGGCAACTGGCCGATCGGCCACCTCGACTTCCGAGCGAAGGTCTCCGCCAACCGGGACAAGCACGACGCCGGCCGCTTCCAAGACCGCGCCTTCGTCCGCTTCGACAGGGTTCGCCCACCCAAGAAGGAGAAGGACCCGCAACCGACGCTGCGGCTCCGCGTCGCCCCCGCGTTCCCCGGAGCCGGCCGCGGGTACGTCCTGCTCGAACGCCCGGTCGTCAGCCGCAGCGGCAACCGCGCGCGGAACGAGAAGGACCTGGAGAAGAGCGGCGAGGTCACACTGCGGTCCGTGCTCGAACGACACGCCCCTGACGTGGCCCGCAAACTCGCGTTCGGCAAGCACCCCGCCGGCGGCGAGATCGCCTCCGACTCCTGCGTGCTCCGTGCCCCGGCCGAGATCACCCTCCCGCTCGACGGCAAGCTGCTCGAAGCGCTCGACGACCGGCACGTCCTCGTCGACGTGCGGCTCGACCTCGAACGCTCGCCCGAGGCGGCCGTCCACGTGCAGTACGGCCTCGGCGAGACGCTGCCGGACGACCCCGGTCGCGTGCCGCTGCTGGTCGACCGGGACGGCGACCTCGCGAAGTCGTTCGCCGGGCAGGCCGAGGCGTTCTGCCATGCGTTCCCGAACCGCTTCTTCTACGTCGACGACCGCCGCGGCCTCGCGGCCGGGTTCCACCTCGTCGAGGGGTTCTTCCGCGACGACCGACCGCTCGTCGAGAAGGTCCTGAGCGATCCGGAACGGCGGGAACTCGACCAGCTCTGGGCCGAACTCGACTTCGCGACCGCGAGCGCCGAGACGCTGCTCCGTGGGTTCGTCTGGTTCGAGCGGTCCGAACGGCACGTGCTGCAGGACGAGCGGTTCGACTTCCTCCGCCCCGAGGATCCGGCCCTCGTTACGCCCGAGATGCTCGACCGCTTCGAGCGGGTCTACCTCGGGAAGCTCGGCGTGAAGTTGGAGGAGGGGACGGCGAAGCCGGTCAACCCGGACGACGACAAGTATCGCGTGGTCCACGGCTTCTTCGAGGACGTCCGCAACGGACTCGCGACGCACCGCACGCGTCTCGCCGCCGCCGAACGGCACGCGCTCCGCGACCTGGAGGCGTTCGCCGCTCGGGCCTTCGGCCGCGACCTCCGGCCCGGCGAGTGGGAGTCGTACCGCGGCCTGTACGACTCGCTTCGCGAGAAGGGGCAGGAGGTGGAACCGGCCCTGCGCGGCACGCTGACCGCCGTGCTGATGTCGCCCGACTTCCTCTACCGTTACCAGGGCGACGCGGACCGTGCCGGCGAGCGGCCGCTCTCGAACGACGAGCTCGCCAGCCGGTTGAGCCACTTCCTGTGGTCCTCCGTGCCGGACGCCGAGCTGCGTGACGCGGCCCGCGTGGGTCGGCTGCAGGACGAGCGGGAACTCGTCGCCGAGACCCGGCGGATGCTGCGGTCGCCGCGGGCCCGACGGTTCGCTCGCGAGTTCCTCGGCCAGTGGCTGCGGTACCGCGACTTCCTCGACAAGGACCCCGTCAACGCGGCCGCCTTCCCCGGCTACGACGACGAACTCCGTTCCGCCATGTTCGAGGAACCGACCCGTCTCGCGACGTGGCTGATCACCGAGGACCGCCCCATCACCGACCTGCTCGACTCCGACGTCACCTTCGTGAACGAGCGGCTCGCCCGCCACTACGGCGGCGACGTCGAACGGGCCTTCCGACAGGCACGCAGCGAGCGGCCGGGCGACGACTGGCAGCGAGTCGACGGACTGCGGGCGAGCGGTCGCGGCGGGTTGTTCGGCATGGCGGTCGTGCTGACGAAGAACTCGGCCGGCGAGCGGACGAGCCCGGTGAAGCGGGGCTTCTGGACGGTGCACCACCTGCTCGGCCAGCCCTTCCCGCCGCCGCCCGCCGACGTGCCCGAACTGCCGGCGAACGAGAAGGCGGCGACCGCGACCATCCGCGAACTACTCGCCCAGCACGCGGCCGACGCCTCCTGCAATATGTGCCACCGCCACTTCGACGGCCTCGGCCTCGCACTGGAGGGATTCGACCCGATCGGCCGATCACGAACCAAGGACGCCGCCGGCCGGGCGATCGACGACACGGCCCCGCTGCCGACCGGCGAACCGGCCGAGGGGATCGCCGGGCTGATCGAGTACGTCGAACGGGAGCGGAAGCGGGACTTCGTCCGGACGTTCTGCCGCAAGTTCCTCGGCTACGCCCTCGGCCGTTCGGTGCTGCTGTCCGACCAACCGCTGCTGGAGGAGATGGAGGCGAACCTCGAGGCGAACGAGTACCGCTTCGGCGTCGCCTTCGAAACCGTCGTCCGCAGCCGACAGTTCCGCCACCGCCGCGGCGAGAACGACTAGACTGCACTCACCCACCACGACTCGAACTTCGAGCCTGGAGCCTTCATGTCGAACACCACCCCCCGCATCTCCCGCCGTCTCGTTCTGCGTGGCCTCGGTGCCACGGTCGCCCTGCCGTGGCTGGAGTCCGCCAGCCGGCTGACGGCCGCACCCGCCGAGGCCGCGGCCGGGCCGCCGCAGCGGTTCGCGTGCCTGTTCTTCGGCGACGGCATCCACCCGCCGGAGTGGTGGGCCAAGGGCCGTGGCCTGGGCGAGGAAATGGAGCTCGGCCCAGGGCTCGCGTCGCTGGAAGGCGTGAAGTCCAAGATCAACGTCGTCAACGGCCTCCGGCACCCGGGCAACGTCGTCGGCGGCCACGCGAAGGGGGCGGCCGGCATCCTCTCCGGCGTGCAGCCCAAGGGGGGCCGGGAGATTCGCGCGGCAACCAGCTTCGACCAGGTGCTCGCCAGGAAACTCGGCGGCGAGACCGTCCTCCCCAGCCTCGTGCTCGCCTGCGAACGGCCCGTCAGCGGCTTCCACGAGTCGGGCTACAGCATGATGTACGCCTCGCACGTCTCGTGGAGCTCGCCCGTCAGCCCGGTGCCGTCCGAACTCTACCCGTCGCTCGCGTTCGACAGCCTGTTCGACAGCAAGGGGAGCAAGACGCAGCTCAGCGTGCTCGACCACGTGCTCGACCAGTTGAAGGACGTCTCCGGCAAGGTCTCCCGCGGCGACCGTGCGAAGCTCGACGAGTACGCGACCAGCGTCCGCGAGGTGGAGCAACGGCTCGCTCGGCTGGAGGACCGCGCCCGCGAGGAGTCCGACCCCTCCACGCCGGACGTCGAACTCGCCCGGCCGAAGGACGGTCTGCCGACGCAGATCGACGAGCACACCAAGCTGATGTGCGACGTCGTCGCGCTGGCCTTCCAGACCGACCGTACGCGGTTCGCGACGATGGTCCTCACCAACAACCTCTCCGGGCAGGTCTACCCGTTCCTCGGCCTGCGGAAGGACCACCACAGCTTCTCGCACGGCTGGAAGAACAAGGAGTTCGCCGCCATCACCCGCTTCTGGGTCGAGCAGTACGCCTACCTGCTGGGCAAGCTCGACTCCGTGCAGGAGGGGGACGGAACCGTGCTCGACAACTGCTGCATCGCCCTGGCGAACGAGCAGTGGACGGCCCACAGTGCCCCGAAGGTCCCGCTGGTCCTCGGCGGCGGGCTGGGCGGCAAGCTGCAGACCGGACGGAGTCTCGACTTCGAGGCGTCGAAGAACCGCAGCATGTCGTCGATGATGATCGCCCTCGCCGACCGCATGGGCGTGCGGCTCGACCGGTTCGGCGACGCGACCGAACCGCTCGCCGGACTGTGATCAGCCGGCCCTGATCACGCCAGGACGTCCTTCACCACCCGGGCCTCCTCGACGCCGGTGAGCCGGTGGTCGAGGCCTTGGAACTTGTACGTCAGCCGGCGGTGGTCGAGGCCGAGCAGGTGGAGGATGGTGGCGTTCAGGTCGTGGACGTGTACGCCGTTCGTGTCCCGGTCGACGAGGTTGTAGCACCAGTCGTCGGTCTCGCCGTAGCTCGTGCCCCCCTTCACGCCGCCGCCGGCCATCCAGATGGAGAAGCACCGCGGGTGGTGGTCGCGGCCGTAGCTGGTGGCGTTCCCGCCCTGCCGGTAGACGGTGCGGCCGAACTCGCCGCCCCAGACGACGAGCGTGTCGTCCAGCATGCCTCGCTCCTTCAGGTCCGTGATCAGCGCGGCCGAGCCGCGGTCGACCTCGGCAGCGATCTTCGGGTGCCGCTGCGGCAGGCCGCCGTGGTGGTCCCAGCCGCGGTGGTAGATCTGGACGAACCGCACGCCCCGCTCGGCGAGTCGCCGGGCGAGCAGGCAGTTCGCGGCGTGCGTGCCGGGGACGTTCGCGTCCGGCCCGTAAAGGTCGAAGGTCCGCTTCGGCTCGTCGGCGACGTCGGTCAGGTCCGGGACGGAGGTCTGCATGCGGAACGCCATCTCGTACGCGGCGATCCGCGTGTCGATCTCCGGGTCGCCGACGTCGGCCCGGCGAAGCGCGTTCAACTCGGCGATCCCGTCGAGCAGTTCGCGACGGTCCGACTTCCCGGCCCCGGTCGGGTCGTTCAGGTACAGCACCGGGTCGCCGGAGGACCGCAGCTTCACCCCCTGGTGGTTCGACGGCAGGAACGCACTGCCCCACAGCCGCGAGTAGAGCGGCTGGGCCTGCGGATCGGAGTTCTTGTCGAGCAGCACGCAGTAGGCGGGCAGGTTCGCGCTCTCGCTGCCTAGTCCGTAGCCGACCCACGCCCCCAGGCTGGGCCGGCCGGGCTGCTGGTGGCCGGTCTGGAAGAAGGTGATCGCCGGGTCGTGGTTGATCGCCTCCGTGTACATCGACCGGACGATGCAGATGTCGTCCGCGATGCCGTGGTGGTACGGCAGCAGGTCGCTGATCCACTGGCCGGACTCGCCGTGCTGCTTGAACGGCACGAACGACTTGGCGACCGGGAAGGAGTTCTGGCGGGCCGTCATGCCGGTCAGCCGTTGGCCGTCGCGGACCGAGTCCGGCAGGTTCTGGCCGTCCAACTTCTCGAGCGTCGGCTTGTAGTCGAACGTGTCGATCTGCGACGGCGCGCCGGACTGGCAGAGGTAGATGACCCGCTTCGCCTTCGCGGGGAGGTGCGTCGGCCCGATGTTGCCGGGACCGTAGCCGGGCCCGTTGTCGACGGCGAGCGACGGAGCGGCCGCGACGGAGGCCGGGTCGAGCAGCGACGAGAGCGCAATCGCCCCGATCCCGGTCGCAGTCGTGCGACTCAGAAAGTGCCGGCGGTTGACCTGCAGAGCGGCTTCGAGGAGGTGGTTCATCGGCGGTGGTTTCGGGTTTGGTTGGGAACCACGAAAGACACGAAACACACGAAAGTCCTCACGAGTGGAGGCCTCCTTTTCGTGCCTTTCGTGGTTCCTCTCTTCAAGGCTTGGTGACGAACTCGCTGAGGTTGAGCAGTGTCCGGCCGAGGCTGGCCCAGGCGGCCTGTTCGGCGACGTCCTGCTGCCCGTCGACCGGTGACTCGCCGACCGCCAGGACCTTTCGGGCGGCATCTTCGTCGGCCGTGTACCGGGCCAGGCGTCGTTCGACGACGCGGCGAAGTGCGGCGAGTTCGCGGTCGCTGGGCGTGCGGGCGAAGCAGAGTTGGAAGCCGTGGACGAGGCGGGTGTCGGTGTCGTCGCCGGACTCGATCATGCGGCTGCCGAGGTGGCGGGCCGCCTCGACGAACTGCGGGTCGTTCAGCATCACGAACGCCTGCAGCGGCGTGTTCGTGCGGGAGCGGCGGACGACGCAGAACTCGCGCTCCGGGGCGTCGAACGCGGCCATCGACGGCGGCGGCACGGTCCGCTTCCAGAACGTGTACAAGCTGCGGCGGTACAGCTTCTCGCCGCTGTCTCGTTTGTAGGTCCGTGAGTAGCCGGGGCGGTTGTTGATCTCCTGCCACAGGCCGGGCGGGTGGTACGGGAAGACGCTCGGCCCGCCGACGTGGTCGCTGAGCAGCCCGGCGGAGAACAGGGCCGAGTCGCGAATGACCTCGGCGTCCAGGCGGAGCCGCGGCCCGCGGGCGAGCAGCCGGTTCTCCGGGTCGCGGGCGAACGACTCGGGCGTGACGCGGGACGACCGCTGGTAGGCGGCGGAGAGGACGATCGTCTTCAGCATCGCCTTCGTGTCCCAGCCGGACTCGACGAACTCGACGGCCAGCCAGTCGAGCAGGTCCGGGTGGGTGGGGTACTCGCCCTGGGCGCCGAAGTCCTCGGCCGTGCGGACGAGGCCGACGCCGAACAGTTGTTGCCACAGCCGGTTGACGGCGACGCGGCTCGTCAGCGGGTGGTCTGGCCGCACGAGCCAACGGGCGAGGCCGAGGCGGTTGCGGGGCAGGTCGTCGGCCATCGGCGGGAGCGCGGCCGGCGTGCCGGGCGTGACGACGTCGCGGGGCTTGTCGTACTCGCCGCGGAAGAGGACGTGCGTCGTCCGCGGGTTGGGCATCTCGGCCATCACCATGGTCGCCGGGACGGCGTCGATCCCGGAGAGTCGTGAGCGGAGGACGCGGCCCCGTTCGACGGACGCACGGAGTTCCGGCGAACCGAACCTCGTCGCGAGGTACTCCGAGAGCCGCCGTGACTGGTCCGGCGTGCGGCTCTTCGCGTCGGTTCCGACGATCGCGACGACGTCGGCCGGGGCGTCGGCGAGGGGCTTGCGGGCGGCGGCGAGCCGGACGCGGCCGATGGTGTGGCTGCCGCCCCAGGAGAAGTGGAGTTCGACCCGCACGCGGCCGGTCGAGTCGGGAGCGACCGGTTCGGCGAGGTGGAACACCGCCGTCCGGTTCTCACGCTTCGTGTTGCCGTCGACGGCCCAGCCGCCGCGGCCGGTCGTGTTGCCGTCGACCGCCGCCTTCAGCGGGTAGCCGCTCTGCTCGTAGTCCGCCTCGGCACGGGCGATCTTCCTCGCCGCGAAGGCGGCCGGTTCGTCGGCGGGCGAGGTGGCGAGCGTGAACTCGCCGAGGACGAAGTTCGCGTTGCTGCCCCGGCCGGTTCCCCCGCCGACGAACGACTCGTGGGTGAGCGCCTCGACGCGGACGGCGTGCACGGGGCGGTCGGCGTCGAACTCGAAGGTGTAGACGTCGGTGGCCGGGTTCTTGCCGGTCGCGAGCAGGCTGCCGTCGGGCTGCGGCTCGAACGTCGCCCCGCCACGCGACTGCTTCACGTCCGGGGAGACGACGCCCCACCGGTCCCGCAGGGAGTCGGCGAGTTCCGTCTCCCACTTCGCCACGTTGGACGCGGCGAGCCTCTCGTCGATCTCGGACTGGACCTCGACGATCTCGCGCCCGAGCCGCTGCCGTTCGCTCGAGCGGAACGGAGACGGGGCGGTGATCTTCGGGTTGAACCCGTTGTGGCCCTTCTCCGGGACGTTGTTGAAGAAGGCGAAGAACTCGTAGAACTCACGCTGCGTGACGGGGTCGTACTTGTGGTCGTGGCAGCGGCAGCAGGTCATGGTGAGGCCGAGCCAGACGGTCGAGGTCGTGGCGACCCGGTCGACGACGTACTCGGTGCGGTACTCCTCGTCGATGACGCCCCCCTCGATGGTGATGGGGTGGTTGCGGTGGAAGGCGGTCGCGAGGCGTGTCTGGTCGGTCGCGTCGGTGAGCAGGTCGCCGGCGATCTGCTCGACGGTGAAGCGGTCGAACGGCACGTTGCGGTCGTAGGCGTCGATCACCCAGTCCCGCCAGACCCACTGCTCGCGTTCGAGGTCGTACTGGTAGCCGTTCGTGTCGGCGTAGCGGGCGGCGTCCAGCCACAGCCGGGCCATGTGCTCGGCGTACCGTCGCGAGCCGAGCAGCCGGTCGACGACCTTCTCGTAGGCGTCGGGCCGCTCGTCGTGGACGAAGGCGGCCACCTCCTCCGGGGTGGGGGGAAGGCCGGTCAGGTCGACGCTCACGCGGCGAATCAGCGTCGCGCGGTCGGCCGGTTCCGTCGGCTGCAGCCCCTCGCGTCTCAGTCGGGCGAGCACGAAACGATCGACCGGGTTGTGGACGGTCGATCCCGCGGGCACGACTGGCGGGGCAGGGCGTTGGGGCGGGAGGAACGCCCAGTGTCCTTCGTACTCGGCCCCCTCGGCGATCCACTTCCTCAGAATGCGAATCTCGTCGGCCGACGGCGACTTGCCGAACTCCGGCGGCGGCATCACCTCGTCCGGGTCCGTGCTGGTGACCCGGGCGACCAGTTCGCTCTCGTCCGGCTTCCGCGGCACGATCGCGTGTTTCGTGGCGGAGTCGGCCACGTCGAGCCGCAACTCGGCCTCACGATGCGTGGCGTCCGGCCCGTGGCAGGAGAAGCAGTACTTCGAGAGGATCGGCCGGACGTCGCGATTGAATCGAACGTCGTCGGCCGCACTCCAGGTCGGGACCAGCGAGATGGCGAGGAGGAAGCACGCGTGCCGCTGCATGGAACACCTTGGGCATGGTCGGTGGGGATCTCAGTGTAACCCGCCGCCGGGTGAAGTCGAACGGCCCCGACGGCCTGTCCTGCCGGGACTCACTTGAACAAGGCGAACATCAGGATCCAGAACAGAAGGAACCCGCCACCGACAGCGTAGAGGACGACCACGGGGTACGGCACGAGCGGTTCGAGGGCGACTTCGTCCGTCGGCTCGTCCGGATCGGTCGGTTCGCCGCAGACCGGACACTCGGGGTGTTCGTGGGAATGGCCGCAGGTTTCGCAGGTCGTCGTCACGGCCTACCACTCCGGAGCACGTTCGTCAGCGACTGCCCGACCGCGAGCCCGACCACGAGTTCCGGTGCCGCCCGGTTCGCGATCCGGAACACCGCGGCCGGCCGTGGTGGAACCGCTGCTCGGCCGGGCCCAGCGACTCCGAGTAGGTGTAGCCGTTGGAGACCGACGTCTCCCACAAGGCGGAGTGCTTGCGATGCGTGACGGTTTGCGAGCGGGGGAAGACGAGGCCTTGCTCCTCGCACCAGTCGGCCATCACGGCCGCCGGGACCACGCCCTCCAGCCAGTCGTCGAGCACGACGCTCTCCTCGCTTCGAACACGGAGACCCGGACTTCAACACAACCGGGCGGGAATGTCGAACGGTCGCGTCCGAGGCCCTCGCCGTCGGGGTGGCCTCGGCGACCGTGGAGGCAAGAATCGGACATGAACACCGAACCACGCTCGCCGCGGTGGATGCAGCAGGTGCTCGTCGTCGCGGCCGTCTACAACCTCGCCTGGGGCACGTTCGTCGTGCTGTTCCCGACCGTGCCGTTCGGTTGGCTGGGGATCGAGACGCCGGCGTACCCGTCGATCGTGCAGTGCCTGGGGATGGTCATCGGCGTGTACGGCATCGGCTACGGGGCGGCCGCCTTGGACCCCGCTCGACACTGGCCGATCGTGCTCGTCGGTCTACTGGGCAAGATCTTCGGGCCGATCGGATTCGTGGTGACCGCCTCGGCGGGCGACCTGCCGTGGGCGATGGGCTGGACGATCCTGACGAACGACCTCGTCTGGTGGGTGCCGTTCGGGCTGATCCTCGTTCACGCTCGGCGGGTCCGTTCTGCCGGGTGAAGACCGCTCGCCGACCTCGCGAAACTTCGAGGATTTTGGTGAATCTCGTCGAGATTTCGGTCACGAGAACGAACTGCAGCCCGTCAACTCCCTCGGAGGTCCACGATGAGCACGAATCGGTCGCCGGACGCGGGACAGTACACGTTGGTCGAACTGCTCGGGGCGATCGTGATCGTCGCCGTGGCGATGTGCGTCGCCCTGCCGTCGGTCGAGTTGCCGATGGTGTCTTCGCCGGAGCCGGCCGACGACGTCGTGACGGTCGGCTTCTACCGGCTCGAGTTCGACACGGGCGTGGACCCGCGCGAAGTGAGCCAGGCGGTCCGGCGGCACGAACAGGGGGATCTGTACGACGTCCTCGCCGAGGCGGACGGCACCGTCCTCTACGTCGGCCTGTGGCGGTCGACGAGTGCCGAGGCCGACGACCTGCTCGTCGTCTTCGACGACCTGCCGCAACGGCCCCGCTCCGTCGAGCCGTGCAGCATCCCCGACCGCAGCGAGCTCGAACGCCTCCTTTCGAGCACGCACGGCTGAGAGACGCGGTGCGCTAGTTCGGCAGCGCGGCGACGGGCGGCAGCGAGTCCACCAGCTTCGCCCCGCGTCGTTTCAGCTCGGCGATCAGCCCCTTCCGCATCGTCAGCACTCGCTCGCCGTGCTCCGGTTGCCGGGCGAGGTTGACGAGTTCCTCGGGGTCGTCCGTCAGGTCGTACAACTCCTCCGGCTCGTCCTTCACCATCGTGCGGACGTACTTGTAGCGGCCGTCGACGAGGGACGCCCACCATGGCACGCCGGCCAGGTACAGCGTCTCCGGGTCCGTCGGGACGACGTCCGTGTCCGAGCCGTACTTCTGCCCGGTGAAGACCATCAGGGCCGGGTCGTCCCACTCGGCGGCGGAGTTCTCCAACAGCGGCAGCAGGCTGCGGCCGTGCATCTCCCAAGGCAGCTTCAGCCCGGCGGCGTCGAAGAACGTCGGTGCGATGCTGGCCCCGTTCACCGGGTGACGACAGACCGTCCCCTGTTCGTAGCCGGGGAAGCTCACGAGCAGCGGCGAGCGGATGTTGGCGTCGTACGGGGCGAGTTTCCGGCGGAACCCGTGCTCTCCGAACGCGAAGCCCTGGTCGGCCGTGTAGACGATCAGCGTGTCGTCGAGCTGGCCCGTCCGTTCGAGGGCGTCGACCAGCCGGCCGACCCCCTCGTCGATCGCGATCACGCCCTGGTGGTACTGCCGGTTCCAGTCGTGAATCGTGTGGCCGTGCAGGGCCTTCGTGGTGACCGTCTTCTGCGCCTTCGCCTTCAGCACGGGCACGCCGTCGTCGCGGGGCACCCACTCGCTCCACTCACGCGCGTAGGTCGGCTTCCCCTCTCGCGGGGCGAAGACGTCCTTCGGGATCGGCACCTTCACGCCCGGGTACACCTCCTGGTGTCGCTCGGCCGGCAGGAACGGACCGTGGACGGCGTCGTAGCAGACCCACAGGAACCACGGCTTCTCCGCGTCGCGGTGCTTCCCCTCGATGAACTCGACCGACCAGTCCGTGTAGTTGTCGGTCGAGTACCCCGCGGTCTTCACGGCCTCGGTGCCGTTCGTCTGGATCAACTGGTCGTGGAAGTAGTTGCCGGCGTTCTCCGGGAAGGCGGGGCGGTTCCAGACCTTCTGGAAGTCCCAGTCCCGTCCGAAGCCGTTGTCCCGACCGGTGTGCCACTTGCCGACCTGGGCGGTCGTGTAGCCGTGCCTGCGGAACACGCTCGGCCAGAACGGGCACTTCTCCGGGTCGTAGGTGCTCGACGGGTACTGGCCGTCCATCCGCATCGACTCGACGCCGAACTGCAGCCGGCCGGTCAGCATGGTCGCCCGCGACGGCATGCACCAAGTGCCCACGTACGCGTGCGTGAACCGCACGCCCGTCTTCGCGAGTGCGTCGATGTTCGGCGTCCGCACCCAGTCGAACGAGCCCTCGTAGCAGCCGACCGTCTTGTAGGACTGGTCGTCCGCGTAGACGAACAGGATGTTCGGCCGCTCGGCCGCGAGACCGACTCGACCGGCGAGGAGAACGAACAGGGCGGCAGCGAGAGTCCACGAGCGAGTCACGAGCGTGTTCCTGGGCGAGCGAGGCGGCAACGCCCTGCATGTTCCGCTCGGGAGGACACGGCCGCAACCGTCTCTCCTGCAGCTGTGACCAGTCGCCACGCGTCGGCAAGGGCTTGTGGTACACTCGGTGCATGCTCGCACCCTACCTCCACGGTGAAGTCCCTCGGCCCGTGATGGCCGACTGGTGCGAGGAGCAGGGGATCCCGTTCCCGCGAGCGGTCGGGCAGCACTCGCGGTCGCGGTTGTTCCGGCCGTCGAGTTCGACGAGCAGCGGCGGGCGGCGAAGTCGGTCGGTGAGTGGCTCGACGTGTGGCGTCGCCGGTTCCCCGCCTTCGCGGGTTGCCCAGTCGGCGCGGCTCTCGAACAGCCTCGGCGGCAGGCTCCCGCAGTCGCTCTCGAGCGGATTCGTCCGTTCGACGTCCCGTTGTCGGAGCCGCGACGAGTGAGAACCGGTCGTCCCGCGTCGAACGAAAACGAATCCACCAATTCTTGTGCATCCATCCTGCCGATGTAGAATAGAGGGGACCCACCAAGCCGGGCCCTTCGGCTGCTCCCTCCAGAATCGGCTCCCCGCCGAACCGCCATGCGAAACCCGCTCGCACAACTCGCCCGCACGCTCGTCGTCGCGTTCGTTCTCGTTTCCTCGGCCTCGGCCTTCGGAGCCGAGGACGACCTGGGCAAGACGATCTACCTGCAGCAGTGTGCCGACTGCCACGGGGCGAACGGCGAGGGCGTGAAGGACGCCTACCCGAACCCGCTGGCGGGGGACAAGCCGCTGGTCGAGCTGACCCGCGTGATCTCCGAGACGATGCCCGAGGGGGCACCGGAGGAGTGCGTCGCAGAGGACGCCGAGGCGGTCGCGAAGTACGTCTACGACACGTTCTACTCCCGCGTCGCCCAGGCCCGGAACCGGCCCGCCCGCGTCGCCTTCTCCCGGCTGACCGTGCGGCAGTACGAGAACACCGTCGCCGACCTGCTCGGCTCGTTCACCGGCAGCGGCCACGTCAACGGCGAACGCGGCCTGCGGGCCGAGTACTACGACGACCGCCGCTACCGCCGCGAGAAGCGAGTCGAGGAGCGGATCGACGCGACCGTGGACTTCGACTTCGGCGAGGGCGTGCCCATCCCGGAGAAGACGAAGCCCGAGGCGTTCGCCATTCGTTGGCGAGGGAGCGTGATCGCCCCGGAGACGGGCGACTACGAGTTCGTCCTCGTCACCGAGAACGGTGCCCGGCTGAGCGTGAACGGCGAGCGGGTCGTCGACCGCTGGGTGAAGTCGGGTGACGACCGCGTGCACACCGGCAGCATCCACCTGCTCGGCGGCCGGGCCTATCCGCTCGACCTCGAGTTCTTCACCTTCAAGGAGAAGACGGCCAGCATCCGCCTCGAGTGGAAGCGGCCGCACCACGTGCGGGAGGTGATCCCCGAGCGGTCGCTGTCGCCGAAGGGGACGCCGACGACGTTCGTGTTGCAGACGAAGTTCCCCCCCGACGACGCCAGCGAGGGCTACGTCCGCGGCACGTCGGTCTCGAAGGAGTGGTACGACGCCGCGACGCGAGCGGCCCTCGAGGTCTCGGCCCGCGCGGCCGCCGTCTCCGGCGCCGCCGACGGCAAGTCGGCCGACCAGCTCAAGCAGTTCTGCCGCACGTTCGCCGAACGGGCGCTCCGACGTCCACTCTCCGACGACGAGGTGCGGCTGTACGTCGAGCAGCCTCTGGCCAACGCGGACGACCCGGTCGCCGGCGTTCGCCGGGCGACGCTGCAGGTGCTGCTCTCCCCGCGGTTCCTGTACCGCAGCGAGACGGGCGACGGCGTTTGGGACGCGTACGACGTCGCCGCGTGGCTCTCCTACGCCCTCTGGGACTCGCTGCCCGACCAGACTCTGCGGGACGCCGCGGCCAAGGACGAGATTCGGACACGCGACCAGATCGCCTGGCACGTCCGCCGCATGCTGGGCGATCCGCGGACCAAGTCGAAGATCATGGACTTCTCGCGGCACTGGCTGCAGTTCCACCACTTCGCCGAACTGGCCAAGGACACCGAGGCGTTCCCCGGCTTCGACGAGCATCTCGTCTCCGACCTGCGGACGTCGGTCGAGCTGACGATCGAGCACTGGCTCGACTCCGAGAAGCCCGACCTGCGGGAGTTGTTCCTCGGCGAGAAGCTGTGGGCGAACGAACGAATGGCCGGCTACTACGGGCTGGAACGGCCCGAGGAGACGTCCGCGTTCACGTTGGTCGAGACGGAGTCGCGGTCGGGGCTCGTCACGCACCCGTACCTGCTCGCCGGCTTCGCCTACGACGCCGAGACCTCGCCCATCCACCGTGGCGTGTTCGTCGCCCGCAGCCTGCTGGGCCGTCGTCTGCGACCGCCGCCGATCGCCGTCACCCCCGTCGCCCCGGACCTGCACCCGGACCTGACGACGCGGGAGCGGGTCGAACTGCAGACCAGCCCGGCGAGCTGCCGGAACTGCCACAACCTGATCAACCCGCTCGGCTTCCCGCTGGAGACGTTCGACGCCGTCGGCCGTCTCCGCGAGAAGGACGGCCGGAAGCCGCTCGACGTCGCGGGCCACTACCTCGACCGCACCGGCCGGCGAACGGAGTTCGAAGGCCCCCGCGAGTTCGCCCGGTTCCTCGCCGAGAGTGGCGAGGTGCACGAGGCGTTCGCCGAGCAGCTGTTCCAGCACACCGTCAAGCAGCCGGCCCAAGCCTGGGGGCCCGGATACCTCGACGAACTCCGGAACGGATTCGCCGAGAAAGAGTTCGACGTGAAAGCGCTGCTGACCGAAATCGTCGTCGACTCGACGGTTCGGCGGGCCGAACGGTTGCAGGCCGAGGTTGCCTCCGCGGGCGACTCGGACAATCCTTGAACACACTCCTCCCACCACGGGACATGAAGATGAGCACGTTCTCCACGCGACGCGACTTCCTCCGCCACGTCGGCGCGAGCGCTGCCGTCCTGCCGTTCGTCGGCAACCTGCCGAGCCTCGCCGCCGCCGGACCCGTCCGCCGGAAGAAGCGGCTCGTCGTCATGTTCAGCCCGAACGGCGTGGTTCCGAAGACGTTCTGGCCGGACGAGGCGGGCGAGCTGACGAAGTTCAAGGCGAGCCTCGAGCCGCTCGAGCCGTTCCGCGACCGGACGCTCACGCTGCACGGCGTCTGCGACAAGATCCGCGGCGACGGCGACAGCCACATGCGCGGCATCGGCTGCCTGCTCACCGGCATCGAGCTGTTCCCCGGCAACATCCAGGGGGGCTCGCACACCCCGGCCGGCTGGTCCACCGGGCACTCGGTCGACCAGGAGATCAAGCGGCACCTGCAGTCGAACCCCGAGACGGCGACGCGGTTCGGTTCGCTGGAGTTCGGCGTCGTCGTCCCCGACCGGGCCGACACCTGGACGCGGATGGTCTACGCCGGGCCGAACCAGCCGATCGCCCCGATCGACGACCCGTACCAGATGTTCGCGAAGCTGTACGGCGACCGCCGCAACCGGGCCGTCGTCGGCAGCGTGCTCGACGACCTTCGCGAGGACCTGCAGCGTGTTCGCAACGCGGTCGCGAAGGAGGACCGAGACCTGCTCGAGCAGCACGAGTCGTTCGTGCGGGACATGGAGCGGGAGCTGGCCGCGTCGGAGTCGGCCGGGCTCGACCACCCGGTTCCGGAACTGGAGCAGGGGGTGAAGGAGCAGAACGACAACATCCCGAAGATCAGCTCCATGCAGATCGAGCTGATGGTGGCCGCCTTCCAGGCGGACTTCACCCGTATCGCCACCATCCAGTACACGAACTCGGTGGGCGGGGCCCGCATGCGGTGGCTCGGCGTGGACGACTCGCACCACTCGCTGTCCCACGAGCCGGACTCCAACGAGGAGGCTCAGGAGAAGCTGACGAAGATCAACCGTTGGTACTGCGAGCAGCTCGCCCATCTCGCCAAGCGGCTGGACGAGACCCCCGAACCGGGCGGCGAGGGGAGCATGCTCGACAACACGCAGATCGTCTGGACCAACGAACTGGGCAAGGGGAACTCGCACACGCTGAACGACATCCCCTTCGTCCTCGTCGGCGGCGGCTGCGACTTCAAGACGGGCCGGGCGATGAAGCTGCCGAACGTCCCCCACAACCGGCTGCTCCTCTCCCTCGCCCACGGCATGGGCCACGAAGGGCTCGAGCAGTTCGGCAACCCTGCCTTCTGCAAGGACGGCCCACTGACCGGGCTGTCCTGAGCCGCGACGGACGCCCGCCCCCACCTGCGAGCCCGGCCTCTGGCCGGGCTCGTCGTCGTTGAACAGGCTCCGCGTCACCCGAGGTCGATGCGGAACGGTTCGTCGTCGGGGTCGAGTGGTGGCGGGGCGTTCTCCTCCGCCTCCAGCTGGGCGACGTACTTCTGCATCGGCATCCAGTCGTCCCCCTCCTCGCTGGGCGAGACGACGTCGAACTCCGAGAACCGCCCGGACGCGAGGCCCTCGGCGAGTTCGAGGTCGGTGAAGGTGCCCAGCACGTCGGGGCCACGGCGGACGCGGAACTTGCTCATCTCGGACTACTCCCGGTCGCGGTTGGCCTGGTGGGCGACGTACTCGCTCCAGATCTGCATCTCGCCCGCGTCGATGTCCCCCTCGCGGGCGAACACGGCGGAGACACGTTCGTCGTGCCCGTCGATCTTCGCCGAGACCTGCAGCCGGCCGTTCGCCTCGTACTCGTAGCGGACGTGGACCCGCGTGCCGGCGGGCAGCGTCTCCGGCAGGTCCCGGACGGAGCTGACGCCGACGAGCGTGCACTGGTCGGGCCGCGGGCTCTCCCCCTCGAGAACCTCGAGCTTCACGCTCCGCTGGTTCTCCTTCGCGGTCCGGCAGACCTTGTCCACCGTGCAGGGGAGCGCGGTGTTCTTGGGGATCAACACGTGGTTGACCTTCCGACCCGTCTCCTTGTCGAGCCCGACGATCCCGAGGCTGTGCGAGTTGACGTTCGTCAGCTCGAACGACGGCTCCACGCCCGACGAACGGCTGAGCAGCAGCTGGGCGTAGAGCGCGGCCCCGTGCGCGACCGAGACGTCCGGCGAGAGCGAGCGGTCGACCGGGCGGCCGGTCAGTTCCTCGAGCATCGCCGTCACCATCGGCATCCGGGTCGAGCCGCCGACGAGCAGGACGCGGTCGATCTCGTCCCAGGAGGCGCCGGCCTGTCGGACGACGAGTTCGGTCGTGTGCTGTGTCCGATCGAGCAGGGGGGCCGTCACGTCCTCGAACTCGTCTCGCGTGACCTCGACGCGGCCCCGCTTGCCGAGGTGGTTGACGTAGACCTGGGCCTTCTTGAGCTCGGTGAGCGACTTCTTGGCCGCCTCGACCGACTCCCAGAGTTCCTGCAGGCTGGCCGGGTCCTCGCGGGGGTCGTCGCCGTGCTCCTCGGCGAAGCGTTCGGCGACGAGTTCGACGAGCCGTTCGTCCCAGTCCTTCCCGCCGAGCCGGACGTCGCCGTCGGTCGCGAGCGTGCGGAACGAGTTCCCCTGGATCTCGAGCAGCGTGACGTCGAAGGTCCCTCCGCCGAGGTCGTAGACGAGCACGCGACGCCGTTGCTGGTCGCCGGCCCCGGACGCGGCCGTGCGGACGAACCCGGACTCGTAGCCGTAGCAGACGGCGGCGGCGGTCGGCTCGTTGACGATGTCCAGCACCTCGAGCCCGGCGAGCCGGCCGGCGTCCATCGTCGCCCGACGGCGGGGCTCGTCGAAGTACGCCGGTACCGTGATCACCACCTTCGTGACCGGACCGAGCTTCCGCTCGGCGTCGGCCTTCAACGTCCGCAGCACGATCGACGAGACGACCTCCGGCGGGATCGACTCGCCGGCGACGAGCTTCCGGTAGTGCGGCCGGCCCATGTCCCGCTTGGCACAGTCGGCCACGCGGTCCGGGTCCATCACGCCCGCCATCCTCGCCTCGCGCCCCACCACGTGGCCGTCGTCGTCGAAGAAGACGACGCTCGGCGTGAGGTTCTCGCCGCCGGTGTTCTCGATGCTGCACGGCCGACCCTGCTCGTCGACGAACGAGATGGCCGAGTAGGTGGTCCCGAGGTCGATGCCGACCGCGACCGGAGGAGTGTCGGGCTCGTCGGCCGTCTCTCCGTCGGGAGCCGTTTCGTCGACCGGCCTCCCCGTGTCGGCGGGCCCCTCCGACGAGTCGGCGACGGACTCGACCGTCCGTTCCGTCGTCTCGAAGAGCGCGTCGATTCTCGCCACGGCCTCCTTGAAGGCGGCCGTGGTCTGCACCGTGGCGTCCGGGGCGAACTTCAGCAGCGGGCCCGACTGGTCGTACGCGACGGCGGCGAGTCGCTCGAAGAACTCGTCCCACTGCAGGCGGCGGCGGCCCAGCAGCTTGCAGGGGAGCGGCATCTCCTTCCAGGCGGGACCGACCACCAGCCGCTCGTACGTTCCGTCCACCAGTGCCGCCGGCGGCTGCCCGACGACGGCGCGAAGGTGCTTGGCGACGACCTGCTTGCCGTGCTCGCGAAAGAGTTCAGCGAGGTTGTTGGACATGAGGCGAGCAGGGACGACTCGGCGGCCGGCCGGTCGTCGAGGGGGAATGGCATTCGGGGCCCGTGCCGGGCGACGATCCTATTCTGTGTCGCGATCGGCCGTTCTCCAAGTCTCCGCGGCCGAACCCGCGAGATTGGAGGGTAACCACCCCCTCGCGGGCGGCCACTTAATGCCGAGTGGTGACGTTTTCACACACTCGGGCCCACCGTTCAGAGGTTTCGGAGTCGCGGATGTCGTCTCAGTCGGAAGCGTTCGACCCGTACTACAAGTGGCTGGGGATCCCGCCGGCGGAGCAGCCCCCGAACCACTACCGGCTGCTGGGCATCGAGCGGTTCGAGACCGACCTGGACGTGATCGAGGCGGCCGCGGACCGGCAGATGTCGTTCCTGCGGCAGTACGGCTCCGGTGCGCAGAGCGACCTCTCGCAACAGCTGCTGAACGAGGTGGCCGCCGCACGCCGAGTGCTGCTGGTCGCCGACAAGCGCGAGGCGTACGAAGCGGAACTCCGCACGGCCCTCGGCATCGGACCGAGTTCGTCCGTCGAGCTCGACCTCGACGAGAACGCCGGGCTCGTGGGCATGGGGGGCGCCGAGTCGGTCGAGGAACCGCCGTCGAAGGACGAGTCGCGGGTGAAGGACGGGGTCTTCGAGAAGGGCGAGTCGGACGGCACGACCTACGCCGTCGAGAAGGAACGGAAGGTCAAGGCGGACAAGTCCCACGAACGCCGCGTGGCGAAGATGGTGCAGGCCCAGGCACGCGTCGATCGGCTCGAGAGCGAGGACCGGCTGGACGACGCGAAGGCCCTGCTCGGGCAGATGGCGGCCGTCGAGGATCCCAGGCTCGCCAAGTACGTCGAGTGGGCCGAGCAACGGATGGAGACGCTCGGGCTGGACCCCGAGGAGATGCGGGAGCGGGCCGAGTCGCTCGAACGGCTGGGCGGCCAACTGATCGAGAAGTACGACTTCGAGCAGGCGGTCGAGATGCTCGAGGCGATCCCGGTCGCGTACCGGTCGAAGACGGCCCAACGCCTGCTCAACACGGCGAACGAGTCGCACGAGGAGGTCGAGCGGCTCAACCGGGAACTGCAAGAGGCCCGGGAGAACGACGAGGTGGACGAGTCGCTGCTGCCGACGATCGAGCGGATGCTCGAGGTCAAACCGGTGCACCGGCTCGCGCGCGACCTGTACGAGTCGTTGACGGGCAAGAGCGCCGACCGCTTCGGCGGACGCCGGAAACGAAAGCGAAGGCGGCGAGCGGGGGCCGGCGTCGGGCTGCCCGTGAAGAAGCTGGTGGTCGCGGCCGTGGTCGTCCTGCTGGTCGGCTTCGGCGGCTGGACGCTCTTCTCGGCGGTCAGCGACTTCATGGCCCACCGCGCGGAACTCGCGGAACTCGGGCGGCTGCGACTGAACCTGAACGAGTCGCTGAGAACGGAGATCGCCGAGGGGGGCCTGCGAGTCTTCGTGGACGACGAGGAGATCCCGCCCGAGAAGCTGGACGACGACCTGCCGCTCGAGCCGGGCGAGCACACGCTCGTCGTGAAGAAGGGCGACAAGGTCGTCCACACCGAGAAGATCGTCGTCCCGGACGAGGAGACGGCCGAGGTCGAGCTGGCGTACGAGGACGGCAAGATCGACACGTCGGTCACCGTCGCGCTCTCCGAGGACCCGTTGGAGGTCCCTGCCGGCACGGAGCCCGAGGTCCACGTGCTCGGCAAGACGGAGGGACGCCCCAAGTCCTACCCGGCGCGGCTGTCGCTGGCGGACAACGGACGGTACCTCGTCTCGGGGGACAACGCCGGCAAGCTGACGATGTGGGACCTCTCCGCCGGTTCGCCGATCCGAACCCTGAAGCCCGGACGCCGGTTGGGGGCCTTCTCGATCTCGCCCGACGGCAAGATGCTCGCCGCCGTCGACGACAAACCGCCCGTCCGGCTGTTCGACCTGCAGACCGGCAAGCCGAAGGCGACGTTCGAGGGCCCCGTGCAGCAGGCGGCCGCACTCGCCTTCTCGCCGGACGCCTCGACGCTCGTCGCCTTCGCGCGGGACACGTTGTTCGCATGGGACGTCGCGACCGGGAAGGAACGCTGGAAGGTGGAGCAGGTCGGCACGCAGGTCGCCGGCCTCGCCTACTCGCCGGACGGGACGTCGTTGCTGGCCGCAGTCGACGGGGCCGTTCGCATGCTTGACGCGGAGACCGGCGAGCAACGGTACACGCTCGACGCGAACTGGCCCGCCCGCTTCGCCGCGGACGGACTCGTCGTCGGCCGGAGCCACGGGACCGAGCCGCTCGCGTGGGCCGTCGACACCGGTGGCGAGTTCGCCCGGCTCGCGAAGGTGCCGAACGACCGCGTCGTCGCGTTCGACGAGAAGGCCCAGCTCGTCGCGGCCCCGATGACGGCGGCGCGGCAGACCCAGACGATCGGGATCTGGGAGGCGGCGACCGGTACCGAGCTCGCCAAGCTCGAAGGACACGGCAGGCCCGTCACCTGCCTCGAGTTCACGGGCGACGGCAAGTACCTCGTCTCGGGCAGCCAGGACGGGACCGTGCGGTTCTGGCGGGTGCCGGTGAAGACCGAGGCGACGATCAAACCGACGGTCCTCGTGGCCGACGGGGAGGTCGGTCTTCGCCGTCGCATCAGCTTCGCCGGGCGGTCCCCCGCGGCGTCGGGCGACGGCAAGCGGCTCGCCGTCGTCACCGGGGGCGTGGCGAAGGTGTTCGACGCGGCCACGGGGGGACTGCTCTTTCGCACGCCGCCGCACGACGCGGCACGCGTCACCCTCTCCGCAGACGGTCGGTTCCTCGGCACGGCGGCCCGTTCGACGCTTCGGGTGTGGGACGTGGAAGCGGGACGCGGCGTCCTGCGGGTGCCCGTGCCGGGTACCGTGCAACGGTTCGCCTTCAGCGCGGACAACCTCTCCGCCTGCTGCCTGTTGCGGCTGGATGACCAACGCGGAGCACGCATCGCGACCGTCGTCGACCTCGAGACGGGCGGCGAACGCAGTGGCGTTCGCATTCCGGCGGGGGCCGGTGCCGCCGTCGCCTTCTCCACCGACGCTCGCCGCATCGCCGTGGCGAGCGGGGCGACGGTCTCCGTGCACGACACGTCCGGCGTCGAAGAGCCGGTCGAGCACACCTTCCTCGCGCCGGGCGACCAGCCGACGCCGGTCCAGCGGCTGTCGTTCTCGGCGGACGGCACCAAGTTGCTCGCTGCCTGTGCCGACCGCACGCTGCGGAGCTGGACGGTCGGCGATGCGGACGAGGGCGGGCTGTTGCGGATCGGGGCGGACCTCGTCTCCGTGCTGTCCGACGACGCCGGAACGCGTGCCGCCGTCGTGACCGACGAACTGAAGATCCTCGACCTCGAGGCCGAGCGCGTCGCCGCCCCGTTCGGCAAGACGAGCGGTCCGGTTCGGGGGGCGACCGTGCTTCCCGGTGCGAACGCCGTCGTGCTCGCGTCGCAGGACGGTTCGCTGGAGGTGCTCGGCCTGCCGGGCGACGAGCCGTTCCGGGTCGCGAGCGAGGCAGCCTCGAACTCGTTCGACGTGGAGAACGCGAACGTCGGCACGCTCCAACGCATCGACGCGCATCCGTCGTCGGTCTCC
>JANQQW010000083.1 GCA_028284885.1 Planctomycetaceae bacterium | reverse complement strand
AGAGACCGGTCGCGGGAACGACGTGTGACAAAGCCCGACTCGAACGAGACCGCTCCGAATTCCCCCGTCGCCGGCGTCCCGGACGAGACCGGGTCGTTCTGGGACCGTTGGGGGCTCGAGGCGATCGTCTTGGCGGCCGTCCTCGTTCGGGCGATCGCCGCCTTCGCCCGGCCGGAGACGCTCGCCGCGGACCCGGACGGATACGTCCGGCTGGCCGAGTCGGTCGCCACCGGTCACGGTCTCGTGGACGAGACGGGCCAGCCGACCGCCTACCGTCCGCCGCTCTACCCGCTGCTGCTCGCGGGCCCGGTGCGGCTGCTCGGTCACTCGACCGGCGTCCTCGCGGCCAACCTTGTCGCGTCGGCGGTCCTCGTCTGGCTGACCTACCTGCTGGGTCGCGGTCTGTTCGGTCCGGCGGCCGCGCGACTCGCCGCGGCCGTCGTCGCGTTCGACCCGCTGCTCGTCCTCTACACGCTGCAGCCGATGACCGAGGTCCCGTTCGCGCTGCTGACGACGCTGCTTCTCGTCCTGTTGCTCCACGTTCGTCGGCGGGAGGACGTGGGCGAGTCGTCGACGACGACGTGGCTTCTCGCCGGTCTCGTCTTCGGCCTCGCCGCCCTCTGCCGCCCGACCGTCTGGGCGTGGTTGGTGGTCCTCACCCTGCCGTGGTTGCTGCGAGCAGCGCTCCAACGGCTGAGATGCCCGTCTTCTCCGACGAAGCCAGGCCTCTCCCGTACGATGACGGGCTGGGCCTGCTTCGGGGTGGCGACAGCCGTCGTCGTGCTGCCGTGGGTGGTGCGGAACACGATGGTGCTCGGGCGGCCGGTGCTGATGACGACGCACGGCGGGTACACGCTGCTGCTGGCGAACAACCCGGTCTTCTACGACGAGGTCGTGCGGCAGCCGTGGGGCACCGTCTGGTCGGGCGAGAGCCTCGGCACTTGGCAGGACTCGCTCGACGAGGCGATGGCCGCCGAGGAACCGCCGGTCGTCGGAGAGCTGTCGCGGGACCGTTGGATGCGTCGTCGAGCACTCGGGAACGTCGCCGACGAGCCGACGACGTTCCTGCGGTCGTGCTACGTGCGGGTGCTGCGGTTCTGGAACCCGGCCCCACTGGTCGCCAGCGTCCCGCGGTCGGTCTTCTGGGGCGTGACGTTCTACGCGGCGGTCGTGTTCGGACTGGCGATCGGCGGGCTCGGGACGACGTCGTCGCGAGAGCAGCCGCGACTCTGGCCGGCGGTCGCCCTCGTCGTCGCACTGACGGCGGTCCACGCGGTCTACTGGTCGAACGCCCGCATGAGAGCCCCGCTGACACCGGTCGTCGCCGTTCTCGCCGCGTGTGGTGCGACGCGGTTCTTCAGCGCGCGGAGTGCGCCGTAAGGCATTTCTGGCGTGTAGGTTGCGTCTGGCATGCGGCGTCTGAGGCCGTATTGACCGCCTCTTCCGAACCGCCGTATACTCCCGCCCCTTGTTCCCGTCGCCGTTCGCGTCCTGCGAGCGGTGTTCCCACCACCGGGCGTTCGCCCGGCCGAGACCCCCGTGCCCCCACCCCTCGGACTCCCCCGCGACGCCCCGCCCGCGGTGGCGACCTCGCGTGCTCCGGACCGCCGTCGGCGGCCGTGCGCGGACGGTCCGTGGTTGCGCTGGCTGCCGGTGGGGACGTTGGCGTGGCTCGTCTGGCTCACCGTCGTCTCGACGGCCTTCGCGCAGTTGCCTCCTTGGCCTGGAAAGAAACCGCCAGCCGAGACTGACAGAGCGGATCGAGAGGCCGCGCCGGCACGAAACGGTCGTGGCTCGTTCGTCGGAACGTTGACCGACGGGATCCCCGCCGGACTGATCCCGACCGTCGCTGCGAGTGAACCACCTGCAACGGCCGAGGACGCCATCCAGGTGACGGCGGACTTCTCGAACGTGTGGGTCGAGGGCCGGACCACGGTCCGCGTCCTCAGTGGGCGTTGCTCGATCCGGCAGTTCGGCACGACGGTCACGGCGGACAACGCCGTACTGTGGCACGAGGCGGCCGACGCCGCGGGCGGGCGTCGCGAGTTCGTCTCGGCGTACCTCGAAGGGGACGTCCAGATCGACCAGCCGGGTGCGACGCGGACGAAGTCGAGTTTCTTCCACGAGTTCGTCAGCCGGGACGGCGTGCGGTTCGACGTCCGACGCATCGCCGAGGCCCCGGCGACCGGAAGCGCCCTGTTCGACCGAGCGAGTCGGCGGCGGCGGATCGACCCGAGAGGACAGACGGGGACCGGAGCCGGCGGCGAAGTCGTGCAGGCCCAGTCGATCGTCGTGCAGCCGACCGTCACGCGGCGGGTGCGAATCTTCCCGCGGACGGCCGTGCCGTACAACGTGCAGAGCTTCCAGACGCGGAACACCACGCCCCCCGAGCAGGTCTGGCAACTGACCGGCGGGGTGAACGTCGTCGTCGACGGCGACCCGCGACTCGGCACGGTCGGGCTCGCGGCGGACCGCGTCGTCATCTGGACGCAGGCGACCGAGAACGGCGAGTTCCAGGCGGAGACCGTCCAGGCCCGCGACGTCCCCTTCCAGCTGTACCTCGAGGGGAACATCGTCGTCCGGCAGGGGGACAAGGTCGTGCGGGCCACGCGGGCCTTCTACGACGCCCGCGAGGACCGCGGCACCATGTTGAACGCCGAGCTTCGTCAGCCGGTCCCGCAACTCGGCGGCACCTTGCGGGTCCGGGCCGACCGACTCCGGCAGCTCTCCCGCAACAGCTTCCACGCCGAGAACGCGTACGCCACGACCAGTGAGTTCGGGAAGCCCGGCTACCGCGTGCAGTCGACGGACATCTTCATCGAGAACCGGTACGTGCGGCCGTGGATCAACGCCCGCGACCCGGCCACCGGGCAGCCACTCGTCGAGGAGGTCCCCTGGGTCACCAGCCTGAACAACACCGTCTACATCGACGACGTGCCGGTCTTCTACAACCCGAAGGTCTCGGCGCCGGCCGAGGACCCACAGATCCCGCTGAGCGGGCTGACGGTCGGGTTCGACCGCATCTTCGGCTTCCGGCTGAACACGCGGTGGGACCTGTTCCAGCTGACGGGCGTCGACCGGCCCCCCGGGGCGGACTGGGACCTGCGAGCGGACTACTACTCGGACCGCGGCGTGGGACTGGGAACCGGCGGCAGCTACCGCGGCGTCGGCGGGCTGTTCGGCATCCCGGGCAGCTACGAGGGCGAGGGGCTGTTCTACTACGTGAACGACAAGGGGACCGACAACCTGGGCGGCCCGCGGGACAACGTCGACTTCGGCAACGAGAGCCGCTACTCGCTGACCGGCCGGCACCGCCACGAGGACGGCAACGGCTTCGCCCTCATCGGCAAGGTCGGCGTCATCGGCGACCGCACCTTCTGGGAACAGTACTTCGAGAACGAGTTCGACAACGGAGAGGACGTCGAGACCTCGCTGCTCCTCCGCAACTACCAGGACAACTGGGGCGTCACCGGGTTCCTCCGCGGCCAGGTGAACGACTTCACCACCACGACCGACTGGCTCCCCCGCGGCGACGTCTACACGCTCTCCGAACCGCTGTGGTGGGACCGCATGACGTGGAGCCAGCACAGCTACGCGGGCTACGCCCAACTACACCAAGGCGAGCCGCCGACCGATCCCGTGCTGGCCTCGCTGTTCACGCCGCTCACCGACCCGATTCCCGGTTCGCCGAGTTCGCCGAACGGGATGATCGCGGACGCCTCGGGCGGCGTCTTCAGCACGCGGCACAAGCTGGACGCGGCCCTCGACCTCGGCCCGCTCAACGTCACCCCGTACGCCTGGGGCGAGGCGTCCCACTGGGGCCAGGGCTTCGACGGAAGCGGCGTCGACCGGCTCGTCGGCTCCGTCGGCGTCGACTTCAGCCTGTTGATGTGGCGGGTCTTTCCGCGCGTGCAGAGCCGCATCTTCAACCTCAACGGCCTCGCCCACAAGATGCGGTTCGAGGCCGGCTACGCCTACACCGAGTCGACCGAGAGTCTCTCGAACATCCCGCAGTACAACGAGATCGACGACAACGCGCAGGAGCGCTCGCGGCAGTTGTTCACGACGAGCACGTTCGGCGGCGTGCTGCCCGGCACACTCGACCCGCGAAACTACGCCCTCCGGAGCGGCACCGCGTTCAACGTCACCAGTCCGGTCCACGAACTCGTCGACGACCAGCACGTGCTGCGGCTCGCGTGGCGGCACCGGCTGCAGACGAAGGTCGGCCCGCCCAACCGCCTCCGCATCCGCGACTGGATGACGCTCGACCTCGAGGGGAGCTACTTCCCCGACGCCGCCCGCGACAACTTCGGCGAGGACTTCGGGCTCGTCGGCGGACGGTACCAGTGGTTCTTCAGCGAACGAACCAGCTTCCTCGCCTCCGCCCGGTACGACTTCTTCGACAACGCCCCGCGAACGTACGCCTTCGGCCTCACCAGCCAGCGCAGCGAGCGGGGCAGCGTCTACGTCGGTCTGCGGAACATCAAGGGCGGGGCGGACTCCCTCGAGAGCAACATCGTCACCGCCAGCTACAGCTACCAAATGAGCCCCAAGTGGGTCTCCAGCTTCGGAACCGCGTACGACCTGAACAACAACCTCGACCTCGGACAGTCGCTCACCGTCACCCGGATCGGCCGGGACTTCCTGACGCACGTCGGCTTCAGCTACGTCGGCACGAAGGACAACGTCGGCGTGCTGATGATGATCGAACCGCGGTTCGGTCGTGTCAGCAGCGGACCGCTGCAACTCAGCTCGCTCCTGGGGCCCGGCGGATGACGCACAGCGTGCTCGAGGATCGACCGACGCGCGACCAGCCAACGGCCCAGTGGCAGGAGGCCGAACAGCCGGAGGACCGCGGGCCCCGACGGTCACCGTGGAGGCAGCGGCTCGTCGATCTCGAACGGGGGCTCGTGCTCGGCCTGAGAACGGACGGGGCGTTGCACGCCCTGCTGTTCGGAACGGCGACCACCGTCGTCGCCGGACTCGTGCTGGGGCTGTCACTCGCCCACTGGATCGCGGTCGTGCTGGCGATCACGGTCGTGTGGGTCGCCGGCCTGCTGCACCAGGCGGTCAAGATGCTCCGGCAACTCGTCGCCGACGAACGGGACGACGCGGCTCAGGGCATGGTCCGCCTCACCGCCGTCGCCCTCAACGTCGCGGTCGCCGGCGGTACGATCACGATCGCCCTCGTCGTCCTCGACCACCTGCAGCCGTTGCTGGACCGCTGACGGGACCGGTTGAGGGGCTGGGGTTGTCAGTCACCCCAAGGCGGTCGGGAAGCGTTCGTCGGTCGAGCGCACCGACGTGAACGCAGCCGGGGTCGGTCGTCCGGAGGACGGCAGGACGCCGAGGGAAGCGAACGACGAACCAGCCTAGGCCGGCCACTCGTGGTCGCAGCGCTGGCAGCGGAAGCCGACGAGCGTCGCCGTCCCGGGGATCGGCATGCCGTTCCGGTTCACGGCCCCGTCTCGCAATTCCAGCGGCTCCACGACCGGGTGGTGGCACGTGGGGCACTGGCGATTCTCGTGAATCGTCCGGCTCCGCTGGAGCACGTCGAGCGAGGTCGTCCGCCGGTAGTCGTCGTCGGCCGGGACGAAACGCAGCGTCGTGGGGCGGAAGGGGATGATCTCGGGCGTTTCGAGATCGGCAGCCGGTTCGAAGACTCTGAGGTGGCTCATCCTTGAGGCACTCCGCGGGTGGTGTGCCGGGCCGTCGCCGCAGGATCCTTCCCGCGTCCTCCCGATCCGTCGAGAGGGAACGTCCCGTGTGAGGAGGACGATAGCTCGCCCCCGCGACCGGGGCAACCCCGGACGCCAACGAACGCCGTTGCCCGGTTTGCCGACATTCACTACGGTCCCCGACTCCCGCTTCCACGACGAGTTCGCCGGTGTCCGTGAGCACGCCGCCTCCCACCGAGACGCCCGCGTCCCCGGACCGATCGCCCGAGAAGGCCGCGTGGCGGATCTACGCGTGGGCGATCGGCCGGTGGGTCCTGGCGATCGTCGTCCTCGCCTACCTCGTCTACACCAACGTCTACCTGCAGTGGGACCAGATCGCCCCCCTGTTCGAGCGGGGCATCGCCTGGTGGGCGGTCGTCGCCTCCGGGCTGTCGTTCGCGGCCGTGCTGGCCAACAACTTCTACCGCTGGTACCTGCTCGTGCGGGCGCAGGACTTCGACTTCACCTACCTCGAAGCCGTCCGGCTGGGGTGCGTGGGCATGCTGTTCAACTTCGTCGCGCCGGGGTCCATCGGCGGCGACCTCGTGAAGGGGGCGATGATCGCCCAACGGCAGTCGTCGCGGAGGCTGGTGGCCGCCTCCACCGTCGTGCTCGACCGCTTCCTCGGCATGCTCGCCCTGCTCGTCGTCGGCTTCGTGGGCTACCTGCTGTTGCCGCCGGAGTACAAGACGGGCGTGTTCGCCGTGCTGGGGACCGGCTTCGGCATCGGGGCGGCGGTCGGTGCGGTCGGGCTCGTCGTCGCCCTCGTGCCGAGCATCACCGCCTCCAGCCTGATGCACTCGATCCGCACCTGGCCGTACGTCGGCCGGGCCCTCGGCGGCATCTTGGACACGCTCCGCATCTACCAGCAACGGTGGCGGGTGGTCCTGTTCTGCGAGTTCATCAGTCTGTTCAGCCACGTCGGGTTGGGGCTGTCGCTGTACTTCGCGTCGCTGTCGCTCGCCTCCGGATCGCTGGTGCCCGAGTTGCGGACGCAGGTGGTCGTGATGTGCGGGTCGAACTTCGGGGCAGCCTTCATCCCCACGCCGGGTGGCGTGGGAGCGTTCGAGGCGGCGGTCGCCGGCGGGTTCGAGCTCTCGGACCGGGCGACGACGTCCGACCTCGCCCGCGACGTCGTTCCCCCGCGGTGGTCCGCCTCGGTCAACGCCTTCCGGTACGCGAAGGACAGCCGCCTGAAGACGACGGCCGACGACTACGAGATCGACTCGCCGGAGCGGCTGGACGGCGTTCTCGGCGAACTCGAGAAGGCCGACGACCGGACGATCACGAAGGCGCTGAGCGAGCCGTCCGACCACGGCGGGACGTCGGTCCCGGCCGAAGCCGTCGTCGAGGCGTACCGTTCCGGGCACGCGACGCTGGTCTACAGCACGGGGCTGCTGGCCGGACTGCTGTACCGCGTGCTGACGGTGCTGGTCGCGATCGTCGGCGGCCTGTTCTACCTCGCCGGCCGCCGCGAGATCGACACGGCGATGGAGCAGGCCGAGCACCCGGACGCGACCGGTTGAGTCAACGGCGTCGAAGCCGGGCGTCGACGGCCACGATCGACACCGGGACGCCGTGGTACGCGACGACCACGGAAGGCGTGAGCCACCACGGGTCGGGCGGTGCCCCCGGTGGCGGGACCTCCGTCAGGCAGGCCAACGTGAGCACGACGTGCATCGCGACAAGGCCGCCGAAGAAGAGACCCAGCATCCGTGCGAGGGCCTGCAAACGGTGGAGCGGCTTCTCGAACGGACCGTAGAGCCAGTTGCCGAGGGCCAGCAGAAAGAGCGGACCGGCGACGATCAGCAGCAGCAGGAACACCAGCTTCCCGGGCAAGTCGAAGACCAGCATGACACGCTCCGAGAGAGAAACGGACTCTCTCGAAACGCGGGCCACACACGCGGCGCCACAACCCCAGAGGGCATCAGAGCAGGACCGCCGAGCCGCGGTGCTCAGCCCTCCGGCAGGCGCTCCAGGACCTGGTCGATGAGGCCGTAGTCCTTGGCCTCCTCGGCGGTCATGAAGTTGTCGCGGTCGGTGTCGTCCTGGATCTGGTCGAGCGTCTTGCCGGTGTGGTGCTCGAGGATCTCGTTCATCCGCTTCTTCACGCGGCGAACCTCGTTGGCGTGAATCTCGAGCTCCGTCGCCGTCCCCTGCATGCCGGCGAGCGGCTGGTGGATCATGATGCGGGCGTTCGGCAGGGCGAACCGCTTCCCCTTGGTGCCGGCCGTCAGCAGCACGGCCCCCATGCTGGCCGCCTGGCCGATGCAGTAGGTCGCCACGTCGCAGGTGATGTACTGCATCGTGTCGTAGATGGCCATGCCGGCGGAGATGCTGCCGCCCGGGCTGTTGATGTAGAAGTGGATGTCCTGCTTGCTGTCGTCGAACTGCAGGAACAGCAGCTGGGCGACGATGCTGTTGGCCACGTCGTCGTTCACGCCGGAGCCCATGAAGACGATGCGGTCCTTGAGCAGGCGGCTGTAGATGTCCATCGCCCGCTCTTCGCGGCCGGACTTCTCAACGACGTAGGGGACGAGAGTGGTCATGGGGTTGCTCCGTGGGGCGGTCGAGGGACCGTTCCGTGATGAATGTGATGGGACCCGAGCGGTCAGCCGTCGGCCTTCGGCGGTCAGCCCCGCGAGCTGAACGCCGAAGCTGGTCGCTGACGGCCTCTACTTCCCCGAGTCGTCGCCGCTCAGTTTGGCAGCGTTGGGGTCGTCCGGCTTCGACGCGGTGAGGATCTCGTCGATGAGGCCGTACTCCTTGGCCTCGGCCGCGTTAAGATAGCGGTCCCGTTCGGTGTCCCGGGCGATCACCTCGACCGGCTGGCCGGTGTGGCCGGCGAGGATCTCGTTGAGGTCCTTCTTGGTCTTCAGGATCTCGTCGGCCTGAATCTCGATGTCCGAGACCTGCCCGCCGACGCTGCCGTGCGGCTGGTGGATCATCATCTTGCTGTGCGGCAGGGCGAACCGCTTCTTGGCGGCTCCGCCGGCGACGAGGATGGCCCCGCCGCTGGCCGCGAGGCCGACACAGTAGGTCGCCACGTCGCAGTCGACGATCTGCATCGTGTCGTAGATCGCCATGGTCGCCGTGACGCTGCCGCCGGGCGAGTTGACGTACAGGTGGATGTCCTGCCGGCGGTTCTCGGACTGCAGGAAGAGCAGCTTCATCACGATGAGGTTGGCGACCGCGTCGTGGATCGGCCCGTCCATGAAGATGATGCGGTTCTCGAGCAGCAGGTCGCCGATCGTCATCTGCCGCTGGCGAGTGTAGTCCTGCCGTTGGTTCATCGGCACGGACGCGGCGTTGAGCGGGTCGAACATGGTCCCTCCACGTGCTGTTGTGTGAGGCGGGATTGTAGGAGCGGAAGAGCGGCCCGTCCAACGCCAACGAAGTCGCGTCAGAGGTTGCCGATCGACGCGACGGACCAAGGGACGTGACGGCCCGCGAACCAGTCGGGCAAGAGCCTGACGGCAGCGGCTACGGGATGCGTCGCACGCCGTACGTCACGACCAAGTCGTGGAACACGACACCTACGCAACGGCTCCGTTCAGCGTCTCCCGGCGTCGGGACACGTCAAGCCGTCGCGTGCTCGGGTTGACGACCCGGGCGGCCGGTCAGCCTTCGTCCTGGCCGCCGTCCTGCTCGTCTTCCGCCTCTTCGCCACCGCCGGACTGCAGGCCGCAGATCGCCTGCGAGACGGCGGTCACGTTCTCCTCGCGGTCGGGGGCCGGGGCCTCCACGTCCTTGAAGGTCGTCTTCGAGAGGACGAAGTCGATCGCCTTCCGCTCGCGAATCTGGGCGTCGAGGTTCTCGATCATGCCGGACTTCACGAGGCGGGCCCGCACTCGCCGCGGGCTCTCGCCACGCTGCAGGGCCATCATGAAGATCTCCTGGTCGACGTCGCCCGGCTCGGTCTCGATGTTCTCCGCCGTGGCGATCCGGTCCAGCACGAAGTGCTCCTTGAGCGCCTGCCGCGTGGAGGAGACCGCCTGCTGCCGGAGCTGGTTCTCACGAGCGCGAATCTGCTGCGTGGTGAAGCCGGCCTGCTGCATCTCGAGAATCTCGCGACGCAGGGCGTTGTCGGTCTGTTGCAGCACGAGCTTCTCGGGCAGGTCCCAGTCGGCGGACTCGGTGATCTTCTCGAGCACCTGCTCGCGGGCGGACTGCCGCTGTTCGTACTCGATCTGCCGTTGCAGCGTGGCCCGAATCTGCTCTTCGAGGTCCTCCTCGGACTCGACGCCGATGCGGTCGAGCAGGTCCTTGTCGAGCTCCGGCAGGCTGCGGGTGCCGACGTCCATCACGGCGATGACGGCGTCCACCTCCTCGCCCCGCATCTCGACCCGCTCCGCCTCGCTGGAGACGGTGAACTTCGCCTCCTTCGTCTCGCCCACCTCCGCCCCGGCGAACAGCTCGTCGAAGCCGGTCAACTCGGCGTCCTGGAAGCGGAGTACTTCGTTCAGCTCCACGTCCACGTCGGCCATGCGGTGCAGCGGCTTGCCGTCGACGGAGAACTCGAACGTGAGGACCAGGTGGTCCCCCTTCTCCGCCGGACCGTCCTTCGGCTCGAACTCGGCGTACTGCTCGAGGAACTCGTTCTTGTACTCGGCGACGTCGTCGTCGGTGATCTCGCGCTTCGGCCGCTCGATCTCGATCTTCTCGTAGTCGGGCAGGTCGAAGGTCGGCCGCACCTCCACGTCGAACTCGAAGACGAAATCCCCCTCCTCGGGGACGTCTAGCGACTCCACGTCGAGGTCGGGCTCGTTGATCGGGTCGAGGTCGTGGTCCTCGGCCATCTGCTCCAAACTGCCCACGAGCACCCGCTGCTTCACCTGCTGGGCGAGTTCCTCCTTGAACCGCTTCTCGATGAGCTTGGCCGGCACGTGCCCCTTCCGGAACCCGGGCACCTCGGCCTCGCCGGAGAACTCCTGGATCAGGTCGTCGTGGTGGTACTCGATGTCCGACCGCGGCACGCGAATCTTCACGTGCTTCCGGCACGGCCCGATCTCCGTCACGTCGATGTCGAGCTCCATCTTGTGCGGGGCCGGAATCTCGGCGACGGCGGTCGCGTCGTCGGCCTCGACATCCTCGACCGGGGTCTCGTCGGTGTCCGTCATCTCGTCACTCCTGGCAGGCGGTCCGCGGCGATCGTCGCGTCGCGGAAGTGGTTGACCTCAAAAGAGTTCGGCCGCGTGGCCTCCCGTGCTCCGCGCCCAGGCGTGGCCCGAGACCATGGAGACTCGCGGGACGGCTCGCGGCCGGACGTCGAGCACGAGGTTGTGAATCAACTCAGCAGACTCGGCCTGTCCGTGCAGAGCACCGAACGGGAGGAGGCTGTGAACTACACAAGCAGACTTGCGGAGTTGGTGCACCGCACCGGACGACGCAAGGCTGCAAACCAGAAAGAGCGGGTGAAGGGACTCGAACCCTCGGCCTTCTGCATGGCAAGCAGACGCTCTACCAACTGAGCTACACCCGCAGCAGCACGCCGGAGAACATACGTCGCCGACGACCGTGAGGGTGTGATTATCCCGCGGAAGTCCCGAGAGTCAACCGAAGCGGGATGCTGAGAGTCCAGCCGTTGCGTTCCGCCGCACTCTCGTAGGCAGTCGAATCACCGGTGGTGAACAGGTATCGTTCTCCTTCGGAAGCGGGCGTCAGCGTTCTGTGCACCGCACGGTCGAGACCAACGGAGAAGCGAGTCGTGGCACGCATCGAGTTTCCCGACCGGTTCGAGAGCCTGCTGTCGAAGAGTCCGTTCGAGGGTCCGCTGCGAACCTACGCGGACCGAGTTGCCGAAATCGTCGGTGCGAACCACCTGGAGTTCTTCCCGGCCTACACGGACCACGGCGTCGAGCACATCAGCCGCGTGATGGCCACGGCTGCCGACCTCATCCCGGACGAGGTCTGGGAGGAGAACGAGAAGCAGCCGTCGCCGTCCAAGAAGCTGTTCCGCGACGTTGATGCGGCCGTCCTCATCGGCGGCACCCTTCTCCACGACGTCGCCATGCACATTGGCAAGAAAGGGTTTCTCGAACTCGTCTCAGACGAAACCCGTTTCACGCCCCTCCCGTGGTTCGATCAGGACTCGGACGACCGGGACCGCGACCGACCGTGGCCCGAACTCTGGCACGACTACCAGCGCGAGGCCAAGCGGTTCAGCGACCGGCAACTCGGCCGGCTGCTCGGCGTGGACGCCCTGAAGTCCGGCTGGAGCTTCGAAGGTCTGCCCGAGAGCGGCAACTGGGACGACAACACGAAACTCGTCGTCGGCGAGTTCCTCCGCAGACACCACGCACGGCTGGGCCACGAAATCGCCGTCCACGGCTTCCCTGGCCTCGAAGTCGGCGAGGGGGAGGACGAGTTCCCTGCCATCCCGCAGATGAAGCACGAGTTCGCCGATCTGGCCGATCTCATCGGCCTTGTCGCGCGGTCACACTGGCTATCTCTGCGGGAGTCGATGCGGTACGTCACGGAATACCGGTTCAAGAAGCAGATTCGGCCCCGCAGTGCGGCTGTCCTCTTCGAGATGGCCCTGTTGCGAGTGGCCGACTTCCTCCAGCTCGACCGCGATCGTGCCCCGGCCACCCTGCTGCGTCTCCGCGACCCGCAGAGCCCCGACTCCGTCCGCGAATGGAAGAAGCACGGCACGGTAGTCTCGATAAGCTACGAGACCGTATGGCGTCCACGTCGAACTTCGCCCCAACCACGACCTCACGACCCACCTACAACTGCAGCAACTGATCGAGGGCCTACAGCGGGAGATGGACCACTCGTCGGCCGTCCTCGACGAACTCTACGGCTCGCGACACCTCCCTGAGCTCGATAAGCTCCGCCTCGCCAAGCGACGGGTCCACTCGAACATTCGCGACCGGCAATTCCTCGACGGCCTCGACTACATACCGGTCGAGTCGGGCTTCTCGACCGACCCCAGCCTCCTGGCCCTCCTTGTCGCTCCGCTCTACCGCGAGGATCCGTCAATCGGTGTCCGCGAGCTGATGCAGAACGCCATTGACGCAGTTCGGGAGCTGGAAGATTTGATTGCCAGGAAAGGAATAGACCGTGCAGGACTCGACTTTCCAAGCCAAGAGGCCAGCGTACTAGTCGAGTTCACAGAACAGGAGAAGGACCAGTGGGTCCTCCGCGTCACTGACAAAGGCGTTGGGATGACAAAGGATGTCCTTCAACACTACTTTCTACGTGCCGGAGCGTCACTTCGTTCTAGCCCTGAGTGGAGCGAGGAGTTCATTGAGGATGGCGGGAAGTCAACTGTGATGCGTTCGGGCCGCTTTGGTGTCGGCATATTTGCGGCCTTCCTGCTCGGAGACGATGTTCTTGTCCAAACGCGACACTACACATCTGCGACAGGATATAGAGTCAAGGCCAATCGGGAGTCCACTCTTGTTCCGATCAGGAGAATCTCTGGCGTACCCGTCGGCACGTCAGTGTGGGTAACGCTGCACAAAGGAAAGGGAGAGTTCGGGACGGACTGGCACTGCCTTTGTTGGCCACAGGTCGATAGGCGGGTCATTCGTCGCGATGGCTCCGTGCAGGTCATTGAGGCCATGCACCAGTCACCGCTCACGCACTCATGTCCTTCTTCAAGAGAGTGGCGCCGCTTGCCGCCGACCGAGGTGGGTCCGGTGTTCTGGCGATACGCGAAAGCACCGGCTCTGAGCTGCAACGGCATCCGCATAGGCAGGATGGAAGGGAGCGGTGACTGGGGATCACGCTTCATTGAGCCTGTCGACGATGTGTGGCGCGACCAGCCGTTTCACCTCCCAGGGGTCGCTGTGTTTGATGCCGCGGCAAAGCTACCGCTGACGCTGACTCGCACGGAGCTCACATGCAAGCAACTGCCGTTCGACAGGCGCTTGCTACTAGATGTAGTCGATGACTTCATAGCATACTGTGTCGTTTGCGCACCGACTCGCCCTGTCTGGGAGCAGGCCGCCTTGGCGACGCAACCGACTTACCCGCTACTCAGGCACAATGGACGAGAGTTTCGACCAGACTTGCGCTGGTCGAGTTCAGCAACTCATGCGTTTCCATTCGACCCATGGGTACTGAAGAGCGTCGCTTCACAAAGGGCGATTGTGTTTGGCTGCTTTGGTCCTCGAATCAGACCGCCATCCGGCGGCTGGTCGACATGGGGGCCGAAGATCAACGATCCGGACGGGACCATTGCGTTTCGTTGTGACTTCGCACGTGGCATTGGCGACCAAGACATTTATGCGTTGATGGGAGGTATTCAAGGCCCGACTGGAGCTCCAACGAAGCACTTCGGCAATGCCTGGGTGGCAAGCGGAATCACACTTAACGTTGCAAAGTGTAGCATACCCGATCTAAAGGCGTACAACCGTGCGTCAGGCAACAGACGTATGTGGACTGATGTATCGTACGACTCGGGCTTCGAGACCCTCTCGTATGGTTCGCCGAAGACCCGCGTTGACCTTCCGCCCGGGTGGGCGGACATTCCCTCGGATGACGGCCATCCCTACTTCGCGATCGTCGAGATCGAGGAGTGGCTCGACCCGAGGCCACTGTCCGAATTTGCAAAGGCCTGGAAGCATTACTTTGGACAAACCCTGATCCCTTTCGACCCGGCCGAGAGGTCCGAGATGCTCGAGAAGGCGCGCTCGTTCGACTCGCTGCGGCACCACATCGAGGCGTGGGAGGAGACGCTGCGCGAAGCGAAGAACGACTCGTAGGTCGGGGCACCTCGGCGCCAGCACGTCGAACGGCTCCTTTGCCAGGTGTGGCGGGGCAATGGTGTGGCACACGCACCGCGTTGCCAAGCTGGCTTGGTCCGCGAAATTCGGGAATGCGGGCGAAATCTGCGAAGGACTCTCCGCTCAGCGGCAACTTGGTTGGCGTGAGTGGCCATGGAGGGGCCTGGACCACGAATACCGGATTGGCATGAAGCCTGACGTTCGGCTGGGACTCGATCGGCATCGCCGTTGGTTGCGGACGGTGGCGGCTGCGCGGTCGGGGGAGGTCGCGGCGGCGGACGAGATTCTGCAGGAGGTGGGCGTGGCCGTCGTCAAGGCGGCCGACGTGCCCGAGACCGAGGACCGCATCGCCCCGTGGCTGTACCGCATCACCGTTCGGCAGGCACTCCTGTACCGGCGAGGGCTGGGGCGGCGGCGACGGCTGGAACGGCGGTTCGCCGCGGGCGTGTCGCCGCGAGACGTCAGTCGGGAACCGGATCCGCTCGACTGGCTGCTGGCCGACGAACGACGACGACTGATTCGCGAGGCGCTCGAACGGCTGTCGAGGAAGGACGCGGAGATCCTGCTGCTGAAGTACACCGAGGACGTCCGGCAACGCGAACTGGCCGAGCGGCTGGGCGTGTCCGAGGGGGCGGTCGAGTCGCGGCTGCACCGGGCGCGTGAGCGACTCCGGCGAGAACTGGCGACGGCGGGAGTCGTCGAGACGATGGAGGTGAACTCGTGACCGACAACCTGCTCCCGTTCGACCGGGAACTGATCGACCGCTTCGTGGACGGCGAACTCGCCGACGCGGAAGAACGCGAGCTGCTCGCGCGGCTCGACGACGAGCCGGGCGGCTGGCGGGCCTTGGCGCTCGGATTCGTCGAGGCGAGGACGCTCCGCCGCGAGTTGGGGGGACTGCTCCGGGAACCGACGAACGTGGTCTCCCCGACCGCTCCTCCGCACCGGTCGCGGAGTCGACACTGGTGGCAGCCGGTCGCCGCGGCGGTCCTCCTGCTGGTCGGCTACGGCCTCGGCACGCTGCTCCCGTCGTTCCGGACGGAGCCGGCCGCGGACCAGGTGGTCGAGGATCGTGCGGGCGAGGTCACCGTTCCCGACTCGCAACCGGAACCGGTTCCCGACGTCGAACCGCTTCCGGAGTCCGTGGTACTGCTCGTCTCCGACGACGACGGGGTTCGTCCGGTGAACGTGCCGCTGGTGCGGGACACGTCGTTCGTCTCCACGGAGCCGCCCGTTCCCGTGGAGGACGTGTTCGCGAAGCTGCGGCAGGACGTGATCGACTCCGGGCACGCGATCGACGAGAGGCAGACGATGTACCGGCTGCCGCTGGACGACGAGCACGACGTGTGGTTGCCCGTTCGCGAGGTGGAGATCGCCCCGCGGACGGAGGACTGGGTGCAGTAGCCGCCGTGTCGTCCACGGTCGGCCTTGGAAGAACCGATTCCCCGAGAGGAGTGAGACTCGTGAAGACGTTGATGTCGTTGACGACCGTGATGAGCCTGCTCGCCGGCGGCTCGCTGACGGCCCAAGAGGCGGGGGTTCAGACGGCGACCATCCAACTCGCCGAGGGAGACGCGGCCGAGTCGGCTCCGTGGCTGGGCCTCGCGCTCGGCACGATCAACCCGCCGCTGCGAACGCAACTGGGCCTGGACCAGGACGAGGGCGTGCTGGTCGCCGACGTGCTCCCCGACGGCCCGGCCGCCGAGGCAGGGCTGAGGCTGCACGACGTCGTGGTGAAGATCGGCGACACGAAGGTCGGTTCCACCTCGCAGCTCTCCGAGGCGGTGAAGGCGAACGGCGTGGAGCCCGTCGCGTTGACCTTTCTGCGCCGGGGAAAGAAGAAGTCGGTCGAGGTCACTCCGGTCCTTCGGAAGGCCGTCGCGGTCACCGTGAGCAGCAAGCTCCGCGAGGCTCGGCTCAAGGACGCCGTCAACCAGGCGAGAGCCCGGCTGTGGGCCATCGAGGCGGACGGGGGCTGGAAGGAAGTCGGCCCGGCGGTCGTCGTTCCGAAGGAGCCTGTCGACGCTCGCGACTATGCTGTCCGCATCTACCGACAGGACGCCAAACCGGCCACGATCACCATCGAACGCGACGGCAAGAAGTGGACCACCAAGGCGACCGACGTCGACGAGCTCCCCGCGGACGTCCGCGTTCTCGTCAAGCCCTACCTGGACAAGGTGAAGCTCGCCCAGCCGGCCGCCGTACTGCCCGGGATGCGCACCCTCCAGTTCAAGCCGATGCAACTCGTCGACCAGAAGGGCAACGACGAAGTCCTCGACCAGATTCGCGACCTTCGCGATCTGCTCGTCAAGCAGCACGCCGAGCTGGAACAGCGGCTCGAGAAGCTCGAACAGTCCGACGACTGAAGCCGGACGGTCTTCGCTCACCAGCTCCGAAGCGCGGCGTTCAGCGCTCGGGTTGGTGGGCCAGTCCGCCCTGGACCGGTGCGGGGCAGGTGCGGACTCCGGCCCGACCTCACCCGCCGAAGCCGCCCCGCGGCCGAGGGTCCCGCAGCATCGTGCCGGTGAAGACCTCGGGGGCCCCGATCTCGCAGACGTTGTCCGTGTAGCCGACGGTGAGCTCGAGTTCCGACTCGTCACCCGTGACGGGGAAGCCCGGGTTGAGGTAGCCGTCGCCGTTCAGGTCGCGGACGAGCTTCACGGAGCCGTCGCTCATCATCAGGTTCATTCCGCTGGCGTGAATCGCCATCCAGTGCCGGGCTTCCCGAAGCACGGCGTCGCCCCCCGCGCGGTTGATCTTCCTGGCTCGCTCGACCGTGACCGCCTCGCCCACGCGTGGCGGCTCGTCGAGTAGCAACGCGTCGAGCTTCAACTTGCTGCGAACGCGGACGACGTTCTCCTTGTCACCGTTCCAGACGGAGGGGCCCTCGATCAGGATGGTCGTGAGGCGGCGTCCCTGCACGAGTCCCGACTCCTCGTCGAGCGTACTGCCGAGGAGCGCGTCGTCGATGTCGCCGACGGCCCCGTCGCCCAGCATCGGGATCTGGTTGGACGGCACCTCGGCTCGCTCGATCTCCTGGAGCGTGAGCGGTCCGCGTGTGTTGGCCAACCACCGCAGGTCCGTCTTCTCGCCGCCGGGCAGTTCGAGGGTGGGGGTCGCGCCGAGTTGGATGCGGGGGGCGCTGCGGGTCAGCAACCAGCTGGGGTTGTAGGTGGTGTTGTAGCCCCGTTCGACGAACCGGCTGACGATCTCCAGCCGCTCGGCCGGCTCCTCGTCCGCGAGGCCTTTGCAGAAGCTGAACCCCTGCCGGTCCTTGCCGGCGCGTTCGCCGTCGACCTCGTCCGCCACCAGGAGTTCCTGCAGACCCGCCGTGCCGGCGCACGGGCTGGAGGGGCACATCATGTCCTTGCCGTTGCCGGCCTTCACCGACTGGATGGCTGCGATCCAGCTGAAGGTGTCGGGACATCCGTCGTAGCGCGGGTTGAACCCGCCGGTCGTCAGCCGGCCGCGGGGGTCGCTCTCCGCGAAGACGTGCATGCCGATCGCGATCTGCTTCAGGTTGTTGCGGCACTGCGTGCTGCGGGCCGCCTCCCGGGCCGACTGGATGGCCGGCAGCAACAGGGCCGTGCCGATGGCGATCACACCTCCGACGACGATCACCTCCAACAGCGTGAATCCGCGACGCGATCGCGACATCTCCAGCTCCTTTCGACGGGGGACGCGAACGTGAGAATACCGGTTGGCGACGCGGCCCGCGGACCGAATCCCGTGTTCCTCGTGGAAACTTCGCGATCGCGAACCACCGTCACTGCCGGGTGATGCGTCGGATCGCCTCGACGGCAGCGGCCGTCACTTCGGGGTCGGGGTCGTTGAGCCTCTCCAGCAGTTGCGGCAAGGCGGACTTGGCCCGTGGGCCGCAGCGTCCCAGACTCTCGGCTGCGGTGCGGCGTGTCGCGGCGTCGTCGGCCGACAGGAGTTCCGCCAACGGTGCGACCGCCGCTTCCGGCTGCCCGACCGGCCCGGCCAGCAGCCCCAGCGCCTGCACCCGCAGCGGGGCGTGCTCGGTTCGGGACAGTTCCGTGACGAGCTTGGCGACGCCGGGGCTCGTCAGGAAGACCTTCTCGCTCTGCTCGATCAGTCGCAGCAACCTCAGACGCTCCGCGTTCGTCCCCTTCGCCAGCACGGGCAGCACGACCGCGTCGAAGTCCCGCGACTCGGACGCGACGAGGGCCACCACACGGGCCCGCGACCGCAGCGTCTCGTCGTCGCCGAGCAGACACTCGCGGAGAAACCTCGCCTCCTCGGCAGCGAGTCCGGACTTCCCGTCGAGACGTCGGAGTTGCTCCAACTTCTCGTCGCGGGTCGGTTCGCGTTCGGCGAGCGCCGTGACTCGGTCGAACTCGCGGCCGACCGCCTCGGGCGGCCAGGGATTCACGCGGACGAAGCCGTCGAAGTCGATGGTGACGGTGAAGTCCCGTTCGCGACCGGACGGCGGCGGCTCGGGCGGAACGTCGGCGACGGCGGGCGCGGGTTCCACGTCTTCCGTTCCGACGTACTTCAGCGTGACGGCCGCGACCGGGTACGGTTCGACGACGCGTTCGACGAGCGACACCTTCGTTCCCCGCACCCGGGCGAGCGTCACCCGTTCGCCCTGCTCTGGCACCACGCGGTGGAAGGCGGCCGTCAACTGCCCGGGAACGAACGCCGACTCGCCTTTGCCGCGGCGAAACGTGACGAAGCGGGTCAGGCCGGGACGGCCGGTCGGCCAGCCGGGAATCGTGACCGTCTGCTCGGCGGGGACGAGAACGCGTTGCCGACGAAGGAACGCCTGCTCCGACAGTGCGGGATTCGTTCCAAGGTCGGACCACTGGCCATCGCCGTCCCAGACGTTGACGCCGTCCAGCGAGAGGTCGACGGCCACCGGCTGCTTCGAGTCGTTGTGCAGCCGCACGGAGAACCCGGCCTGCGGACTCACGCGGAACCGCATCCAGTCCGGATCGATCCGCGGGTGCATCCAGACGCTGGGGCCGCTGACGACCGCGACGCCGAACGGACTCGTCTTCGTCGGCCGTGCGAGGTTCGGCTGCTCCGGATCGACGACACCGCCCCCCGGCCAGTCGAGAGCCGTCGTGACGAGCGACCGGGACGGCTCGACCGGTCGGCCGCGGCGGTCCCGCGTCGTGTCGAACGTCGCCCCCTCGAG
>JANQQW010000070.1 GCA_028284885.1 Planctomycetaceae bacterium | reverse complement strand
CCCGCCGTCGGCGTGCGCTTCGGGGGAACCGTGCCGAACGACCACGCGGTCGTGCTGAGCGGCGGTGCCGCGACCGCGACGGTGGCGGTGTCGAACGCGTTCGGCACGACGCTCCTGCAACCGCGAGCGGAACTCCGCACCGTCCGGCGGATCCTCGCTCCGCGTTCCGTCGAACGGCGGGTGCTCGACCCGGAACGCGACCGCACGCCCGACGGCCGGCCGATTCAAGAGCTACGGCTGCGCTACGACCTCGACGTGTCGAAGTCCGGCAAGTTCGTCGTCCGGGTGCCGGGCGAGTCCGGGTTCCTCTACGACGGCGAACTCGGAGGTTACGTCGTCAGCGTGCACGACACGGACGGCCGACGGGTCGGCTTCGTCGACGTCTACTCCGACCCGGTCGAACTCTCGAAGGGCGAGTACGAATTGGTCCTGCGGCTTCGTCACCACGACCCTGCTGTGCTGAAACGGCGAGAGACGCTACGACTGCAGGTGGACCGGACGCTGTCGAAGCCGATCCTGCTGCGGACCGGTCCCTCACGCGCGGCCGTGCTCGCGGCGAAGGGGGCGAACGACTCGCGGACGCTGGCTGCGGGTGAGATCGCAACGGTCGTGTTCGCCGCGCCCGCGAAGCAGCCCGGGGAGGGACGTGCCGGGGACGTCTACCTCGGGCGGGTCACCTACGGCGCGGACGGAGCGGAAGGAGACGAGCGACGGCCGGGCGGGTTCCCGCTGACGTGGGCGACGCCCGCGGCCACGACCAAGTCCGACAAGAGAGAGACGTCCGAGGAGACCCCACTCACGGTTGGCGACGCGGCGACGCGCGAGCGGCTGCTCGATCTCGACACGCTCGCCGAACGAAAGCAGCACCTCCCGGAGATCGTCTCGCTGTGCGACGAGTTGCTCGCGTCGATCGACCGAGCGGCACTCGCGGCGAAGTTCGGCGTGCGGCCAGTTCCGGACGCGAAGGCGGAGCGGCAACGCGCGGAGGCGTTGCGGGACGAACTGGCCGAGCTGCTGTACCGGAAGGGACGCGCGCTCGGCTACATGGAACTGCCCGACGTCGTCGCCGAGCGGCCGGTCGCCGATCCGGAGACGCTGGACCGAGACTTCGAGGCGAACTTCCGCGAACTGGCGAAGTGGGTGGACACGACGGACGAGAAGTGGGTGCTGCTCCACGTCCGCCGCGACCGCCGCAAGGAACGGTACGGCCTCGCGCTCGAGCAACTGGAGAAGCAGGTCGCGAAGTCGTCTCCGACGTACTGGTACGTCAAGAAGCGGCGGGACGTGTACGAGAAGCTCGGTTGGGAGCACGCGTTCGAGGCGGAACGACGATGGCTGGCGATTCGGTTCCCGAAGGTGCGCGATCCGATCTGACGGGCCCCGCCGTTCGACTGGTTTCGTCGGCTCGTCGGGGCTGATACGGTGAGCAGCGTTCGACTCGCCACTCGGGAGACTCCCATGCTGTCCGCTCGACACGCTGCCGCGTTCGTCGTCCTCTTTCTGTTCGTGCAGTCGGCTCGCGCCCACTACCTCTACGTCTGGGTGAACGGCGGGGAAGGGGAGCACGGGCAGGTCAACGTCGCCTTCCAGGAGTCGGCCAACCCGGGGCCGGGGAAGTACCTCGACCCGATCATCGAGACCGGACGAACGTGGGTTCGGACACCGGGGGCCGACAAGCCGACGGCGATCGCGACGAAGCCGATGGCGAAGGACGGCACGCGGTGGATCGGCGGAGCGATTCCGGTCGGCGGGCCACGCAGCGTGGAGAGCTACGGCAAGTACGGTGTGTACGCCTACGGAAAGACGAACGTCCGCCTGCACTACTTCGCCCGCGTCCTCGAGTGCGAGTCGGCCGCAGACCTGAAGGCCCTCGCCCGGTCCGAGGAGTGCAAACTCGACGTGGTCCCGGAACTCGCCGACGGCACGCTCTCGGCGACGGTCCTCTGGGAGGGCAAGCCGGTCGCCGGCCGCAAGGTGCTGGTCCGTGGGCCGAAGGGCTTCAAGTACGTTCGCGTGGAGACGGACGAGAAGGGCCGGATGTCGTTCCCGGTCGAGATCCCCGGCCGCTACACCTTCCGCGCCGGCTACGACTACCCGGAGGAGGGGACCGACGGCGGCAAGGAGTACACGGTCGTCCGGTACCACACGACGCTCGCGCTCGACGTGCCGGTCAGGGAATAGCGGACGTGACGGACCCGCTGACGGCCGCCTTACTGGCGTCGTCTGTTGCATCGGTCTTCGTTCTCTATCCGTTGGGACCACCTCGGTGGGGCGGCCTCTTCTCGATCCTCGTGTCGTTCGGCCTGCAGATCGGGGCCTTTCGGTGCATCCACGTCGTCGCTGTGGCAGCGGGAGTCGATCAACGGTCCTACGAGGATCCCGAACGGCTGGCTCGGCACGCACTCGCGGTTGTCGTGTTGTGGACGTTGCCTCTCGCGGGAGCGGTTGCGATCCGGCGGTGGTTCCCACGATTGCCCCAGGTCTCGGCATCCCGAAGTTGTGAGATCTGCGGTGAGGCGTTGACAGCGGAGGCACGCTGTCCGGTCTGCGGCGTCGAGACTGTTTCTCACTCGTAGTACTGCGGCTCATCGTACAACGCCTTCAATAGGTCGCGCGGCGTGTCCGTTCCGGCCCTCAGCAGGATGTCGAACGTGTGTTCTCGAGGTGCTGGAGTGTGACGGCTCCGAGTGCGACGACGGCCAACGTCAGGCCGTACCACATCGCCAGCCCTCGCTCCTCGCCGACGACGAAGGCGATCACCTCGAAGAAGCGGGGCAAGGTTCGCACGGCCTGCCACGCAAGGACTGCTAGAGTCGCGAACGCGGACAACGTCACGAAGACGGCCCCGCCGATCAGTTGCCGATCGAAGTACACGCGACCGCGACGAACGGAGTCGCCAGTCGCCATCCCACCAACGAGGGCGAGTCCGCTCGCGAGAATCGCCGCGCCGAGGTGGACGACGTCCGAACCGACCCAGTTCCACGATTCCCCGGCGCCCGGCGTCTGGTGAAGCCCGTCGAGAATCTCCTCCACAGAAAGCCCAGTCGAGAGGAACCGATCGACCGCCGCCGCCCAGAACCCGAGTGTCACGAGGAAGGCAAAGACGACCGCGACCGTGGTGACAGACCACGACGACTCCTCGTCCGTCGGCCGATTGGGGCGTCTGTCCGGTCGTCGATTCACGGCGTTCTCCCGTGCTTGAGGCACGCTGGCGACAACGGAGGCCGAGACGCTACGGATCGAAGAGATGTCCCGCTTCTTGTGGAATCGAGCTGAGACTTCCCAGTCGGTCGAGACCGGTCAGTCGTAGTACTCCGCTTCCTCGTACAACGCCTTCACGGAGTCGCGGGAGAGGACGATGATCGTGAAGACGCCGAGGGCCGTGCCGAGGGGGAAGGCGGCGCACTGGATGCCGGCGACGACGAGCGAGACGCCGCGGCCGCGACGACGACGGATCAGCCCGGCCGAGTAGATCGTCGCCCAGGCGGTCAGTTGGCCGACGACGAACATGCCGCCGCCGATCACGGCGAACACGAGGCCGAAGAACGTCGGGAAGGCCGGGCCCGCGGCGTTCCCCTGCGGAAACTGGCCGTTCAGGATCGCGACCCCCATCCCGAAGTGGATCAGCGGCAGGCAGGCGGTCAGCACGCCGAGGATGCCCGAGACGTAGTGGAAGATCACGATCATCTCGAGGTGCTGACGGTCGCTGTCCTCTTGTCGGGTCATCGTCGCCTCCGGCTTCGTCGTTCCTCGACCTTCTGGAGCGCGAACGCTCCTGCGACGACCAGACCCACGACGACCGAGTAGCCGGCAATCAGGAGCCAGCGCTCACGGCCGACGAAGGCGAGGACGTCGAGGCCGTAGGGGATCATGATCACTGCCCGAAACGCGAGGACGGACATCACGACGAGCGAGCCGGAGGTGACACCGAAGGCCATCAGCACGGCCCGCGGTCCGACGAAGACACCGTTCTGGAACAGCCTCACCCAGAGGACGATCCCGCCGCCGACCAACCCGGTGAACAACAGCAGGCCGAGGAGGGCCGCAACGGTCTCGGACGCCTCGGCACGCACCCACGGGGCACGGCCGAGGTCCCCGCCACAGTAGCGGTCGAGAAACCTGCGAACGGCGGACCCGTCGGACAGGAACTGGTCGACCACGAGCACCCACGTGCCCAGCGTCACGAACAACACGAGCACCATCGCCGTCGAGGTGATCGACCAGCTCGACTCCTTGTCGTGTGCGGCCGGCGTGTGGACGTCGCGTGCCATGCGAACTCACGGGGGAAAACGTGTGTCCTTGCGACGGTACACCCGATGGATGCACGCGTCCACCAGCGGCCTCCGCCGCGACGTCGATCAACCGTTTGACGACCTCCGTAGTGCGGGATATCCTGCTTCCATGAAACCGAGCACTCCCGTCGTCGGCATCATCGATCGCATCGTGGTCATTCGACCGCGAGACCGGCGACCGTAGGGTGCGACGACGAACCAGTCACCAACCCCTTGGGTCGCCGGCCCAAGGGGTTTTTTCGTGGAGGGCGGTCGGCAGTCAGCTCTCAGCGATCAGCCGGAGGAAACTGTGAAGGACTTTCGGTCGTTGAAGGTCTGGGAGTCGGCCTACCAACTCTCACTCGACGTGTACCGGGTTTCGGTCGCCTTTCCTGCCGATGAACGATTCGGACTCACCAGCCAGCTTCGACGCTCGGTCGTCTCGATCCCGTCGAACATCGCCGAGGGTTGCGGCCGTGGAACAGATTCCGATTTCACGAGGTTCGTACAGATCGCCATGGGGTCCGCCAGCGAAGTCGAGTGCCAGTTGATGCTCGCCCGCGACCTCGGGTTCGTTCCTGCCGAGGCCTCGGATCCGCTGATTGCCAACGTCCAAGAGATCAAACGAATGATCTCAGGCCTCATCAAGAGGCTGAATGCCGACCGCTGAAAGCTGAAAGCCAAGAGATGCAACGCATCGCCACCTACGACACCACGCTCCGCGACGGCAGCCAGGGGGAGGGGGTCAACTTCTCCCTGCAGGACAAGCTGCTGATCACCAAGCGGCTGGACGAACTCGGGTTCGACTACGTCGAGGGGGGGTACCCGCTCTCGAACGCGAAGGACACCGAGTACTTCCAGCGCGTGGCCGACATGGACCTCGTGCACGCGAAGGTCTGTGCGTTCGGCATGACCCGCCGGAAGGAGACCGCGGCCGAGGACGACGTCGGCATGCGGGCCCTTGTCGACTCGAAGGCCCCGGTCGTGACCATCGTCGGCAAGACGTGGGACCTGCACGTCGACGAGGTGCTCCGCGTCAGCCGCGAGGAGAATCTTGCGATGATCCGGGACTCGGTCGCGTACGTCGTGGCCGAGGGACGGGAGGTCGTGTACGACGCCGAGCACTTCTTCGACGGCTACGCCGCCAACCCGGAGTACGCGCTGGAGACCCTGCAGGCCGCGGCCGAGGGCGGGGCCGGCATCGCCGTCCTGTGCGACACGAACGGCGGGAGCCTGCCGGAGCGGATCGCCGAGTTCGTCACGGCTGCGAGGAACGCGCTGCCGATCCCGGTCGGCATCCACTGCCACAACGACAGCGACGTGGCGACCGCGAACAGTCTCGCCGCCGTCGCCAGCGGAGCCGTGCAGGTGCAGGGAACGGTCAACGGCATCGGCGAACGCTGCGGCAACGCGGACCTCGTCGCCATCGTGCCGAACCTCGCCCTCAAGCTCGGCCACGACGTCCTGAAGCCGGGCTCGCTCGAACACCTCACGGAGCTCTCTCGGTACGTGTACGAACTGGCCAACATGAACTTCCGGAACGGCCAGCCGTTCGTTGGGTCGTCGGCCTTCGCCCACAAGGGGGGCATGCACGTCCACGCGGTCAACCGCATTGCCCACAGCTACGAGCACATCGAGCCGGAGCTCGTCGGGAACCAGCGACGCGTGCTCGTCAGCGAACTCTCCGGGCGGTCGAACATCGTGGCGGCCACCACCCGCATGCGGTTGCAGGAGGACGACGCCCTCATGCGGCGGATCCTGCAGCGTGTGCAGGATCTGGAGAACGAGGGCTACCAGTTCGAGGCGGCCGAGGCGTCGTTCGACATCCTCGTGATGAAGGAGGCCGGCACCTTCAAGCCGAAGTTCGAGCGGCTGTACTACAGCGTCGACGTCGATGCCCGCGAGGGGCAGGAGCCGATCACCGAGGCGACGATCAAGCTGAAGGTGAAGGGGCACACCGAGCACGTCGCGGGCGACGGCGACGGCCCGGTCAACGCCCTCGACACGGCCCTCCGCCGCGCCCTTCTGCCGCACTACCCGAACCTCGAGCGGATGCACCTCGTCGACTATCGCGTGCGGGTCGTCAACAGCATCGAGGGGACGGCCGCCCGGGTCCGCGTCGTCATCGAGTCGGCCGACGAGAACGACGTCTGGACGAGCGTCGGCGTCAGCGAGAACATCGTCGAAGCGAGCTGGCTCGCCCTCAACGACAGCGTGGAGTACAAGCTCCACAAGGACGCCGGCGCGATCGTCAACGGCGACGCGCCGAGCGAGAGTCCGTCCGAGCCAGCCACGTCACGCTGACCGGGAGTCGAACGATGTCGACGACACTCATCGAGGCCATGGTCCGCGGCGAGGCTCCGCCGTACGTGCCGCTGAACGTCGACCAGTACCACGACTTGATGCGGGCCGGGGTGATTGCCGAGGGGTCGCCGGTCGAGCTGATCGACGGGATGCTCGTCTACAAGGACCGCCGCGACGACCCGAGGATGCCGCTCGTGAACCACGGCCCCAACCACGCCAACGGCGTCGCCGCGCTCTACGACGTACTCTCCGCACTCGTGAAGCCGCTGGGCTGCCACGCCCGTTGCCAGCTGCCGGTCACGCTCCCCCCGGGAAACGAACCCGAACCCGACGTCTCTGTCATCAAGGGAGTCGTGAAGGACTACGGACAGCGACTCCCCACGGCCGTCGACACGTGGGTCGTGTGCGAGGTGGCGGACTCCTCGCTCTCGGGCGACCGAGGCACGAAGCAGCGAGTCTACTCCGAGGCCGGAATCCCGACCTACGTGATCGTCGATCTCGTCGCGAAACTCGTCGAGGTCTACACGTCGCCTGTCGTGCCGGACGGTCGGTACGACGACTGCCAGACGTTCGGCCGTGGCGAGAACGCAACACTTCACGTCGCCGGGCAGCCGATTTCGTTCTCCGTCGACGACGTTCTTCCTTGATCATCACTTCAACGCAGTCAGCATTCCGGACTCACGGATGACCGATCTCCCCAAGCAGTACGACCCCGTGGACGCCCAGGCGAAGTGGTTCTCGTTCTGGGAGTCGAAGGGGTACTTCGACGCCGATCCCGATCCGGCGAAGACGTCGCACACGATCATGATCCCGCTGCCGAACGTGACCGGCGCACTGCACATGGGGCATGCGCTGAACGGGACGTTGCAGGACCTGATCACGCGGTGGAAGCGGATGGAGGGGTTCGAGGCGCTCTGGATGCCGGGGACGGACCACGCCGGCATCGCCACGCAGGCCGTGGTGGAACGCCGCATGTTCGAGGAGGAGGGGCTCACCCGGCACGACGTCGGCCGTGACGCGCTCGTCAACCGCATCTGGGTCTGGAAGGACCAGTACGAGCAGCGGATCATCGGGCAGCAGAAGTCGCTGGGGGCGAGTTGCGATTGGCGGCGGACGCGGTTCACGCTGGACGACCTCTGCTCGAAGGCCGTGCGGCGGACGTTCTTCCGGCTGTTCAAGGACGGCCTGATCTTCCGGGGCAAGCGGCTCGTCAACTGGGACACGCACCTGCAGACGGCCGTCGCGAACGACGAGGTCTACCACGAGAAGACGCAGGGCCACTTCTGGCACATCCGCTACCCGGTGATCGACCCGCAGCCGGGCGAGCCGGAGTACGTGACGATCGCGACGACCCGGCCCGAGACGCTGCTGGGCGACACCGCGGTGGCCGTGCACCCGGATCCCGAGCGGCAGCTCGAGAAGGCGATCTCCGCGCTGAAGGACGACTTGGGCTCCGCGGCCGACAAGGAGAAGCCGGGGATCGAGAAGAAGATCGACGCGATCGAGAAGCGGAAGAAGTCACACCTGCCGGGGCTGATCCAACTCCGGGACATGGCGGCTGCCGGTCGGCTGCTGCGGCTGCCGCTGCTGGACCGCGAGATCCCGCTGGTGGCGGACGAGTGGGCGAAGCCGGAACTCGGCAGCGGCTGCGTGAAGATCACGCCAGCCCACGACCACAACGACTACGACGTGGGCCAACGGCAGAGCCTCCCCTCGATCAACATCCTCAACCCGGACGGCACACTCAATGAGGAGGCCGGTCCGTACGCCGGGCTGACCATCGACGCGAGCCGGGAGAAGGTGGTCGCCGACCTCGCCGCGGCTGACCTGCTCGTGGAGGTCGAGGACCGGGAGATCGAGAAGGCGTACAGCGACCGGTCGAAGACGGCGATCGAGCCGTACCTCTCGGACCAGTGGTTCGTGAAGATGGGCGACGCCGACGACGGCAGCCCCGGCCTCGCCCAGATGGCGATGGACGCTGTCGAGTCGAACCGCGTCCGCTTCTACCCGGCCCGCTACGCCAAGACCTACCTCGACTGGCTCGGCGAGAAACGCGACTGGTGCATCAGCCGGCAACTGTGGTGGGGGCACAGGATTCCCATTTGGTCAAGAGTCGAGAGTCAAGAGTCGAGAGCCAGACTCGCGGACCTTGGGGTCACGTTCGACGAAGATCGGATCGCCATCGCGGGGGAGCACGCCGATGCGCTCGCCGTGTCTCGTGGAGACGCCCTCGATCCGGGTGAGACGCTGCTGCTGGTGTGCGTGGCAGATGGTTGCGACGACTTGGGGTCGCAACTCGAAGCGGCCGGCTTCGAGCAGGATCCCGATGTTCTCGACACGTGGTTCAGCTCGGCCCTCTGGCCGCACGCGACGCTTGGCTGGCCGGACACGGAGCACGATCCGCCGCTGTCGAGCGCGTTCTCGAACTCGCCTTCGGTGGCGGGGGAGCGGTCAGCGGTCGGCGGTCAGTCGTCAGCCGACGGGAATGGCGTCCTTCCCTACTTCTATCCGGGATCCGTCCTCGTCACGTCTCGCGACATTATCACACTGTGGGTCGCGCGGATGGTGCTCACCGGGCTCTACAACATGGGGGACGTGCCGTTTCGTCACGTGCACGTGCACCCCAAGATTCTCGACGGCTTCGGGCAGACGATGTCCAAGTCGAAGGGGAACGGGGTCGATCCACTCGACCTGATCGACAAGTACGGCACCGATGCGATCCGCTTCACGATCGCCTCGTTCGCCGGCGAGACGCAGGACGTGCGGCTGCCGGTGGAGTACGAGTGCCCGCACTGCGGGGAGTCGATTGCGCCGAAGCTGTACGAGACCGACACGCAGACCGTGGTGGTGCCGAGCACGCTGAAGGGCGAGTTCCCGGTCCCCGAGGGGCAGCCGAAGCCGGTCATGGTCTGTTCGGCCTGCGGCGAGGAGAGCCAGTTCACGACGCCGCTGTACGACGCCGACGAGGGGGCCCCGGTCGCTCGCGTGGTGAGCGAGCGGTTCGAGTACGGCCGCAACTTCTGCAACAAGCTCTGGAACGCCAGCCGCTTCGCCCTGATGAACCTCGAGACCGGCGAGGGCGAGGACGACAAGACCAAGGAGAAGTTCCCTCTGCCGGGCTACACGCCCGGCGAGGTGACGGTGGACGACCTGAAGCTGGAGGACCAGTGGATCCTCAGTCGACTGGCGACGACGTCCGAGGAGGTCGCCGAGTTGCTGTCGCGGTACCAGTTCGACGGGGCGACCCGGGCGATCCGCGACTTCACTTGGAACGAGTTCTGCGACTGGTACCTGGAGATGATCAAGCCGCGGCTGAAGCCCTCACGACCCGAGGACGTGTCAACGCGACCTCCGGCCCAGCGGGTACTGGTGGCCGTGCTCGACTCGTTGCTGCGGCTGCTGCACCCGTTCGTGCCGTTCATCACGGAGGAACTCTGGCAGAAGCTCGCGGAGATCGCCCCGGAGCGTGGGCGGACGGACGGCGAGGCCCATGTGCTCTTGCCGGAACCGGCGGCGGAGGCGTGCATCGTCGCCCCGTGGCCGAGGGTGGCCGAGGGGTGGAAGGACCCGTCGCTGGAGTCCCGGTTCGAGCGGCTACAGGAGACGATCGTCGCCGTGCGAAACGTGCGGGCCGTCTACAAGATCTCGCCCAGCACGCCGGTGCCGCTGCACGTGAAGTGCGAGGCGGACGTGGCGAACGAGCTGCACGACGTGGCCGAGCAGTTCGACAACCTGGCGAAGGCCGTGCTGGAGCAGGCCGGGGCCGAGGTGATCCGTCCGCCGAGCTCGGCCGGCTTCACCATCGGCGACGCCGACGGCTTCATCCCGCTCGAGGGTCTGATCGACCGCGAGGAGGAACTCCAGCGGCAGGAGAAGGAACGAGACAAGCTCCGCGGCTTCATCACGGGCAGCGAGAAGAAGCTCGCCAACCCGAACTTCGTCGAGAAGGCTCCGGCCCACGTCGTCGACGAGGTCCGCGAGACGCTGGAGAACCTGCAGAAGCAACTGGAGAGCGTCGAGCAGATCATCCGCGACCTCGGCGGCGAGTAGGGTGACGGTCCTGTTGCTCCTGCCTCTGCTCGCGTTGGCGGTGCTCGGAGTCGTCTTGGTGCGCTCGGCCGTCACCCACCGAAAGGGGAACTGGATCGCGGGGGCGATTCTGGGAGGTGTGTTCGCGCTGCTCGGCAGCGGGGGGATGATCGGGCTCCTCTTCTCGCGGCCCTGAACGGCGAGGTGACTCCTGCCCGCAACTCGACGTTCGGGTAGGATCGAGATTCGTGAACATGTTGCGGAGTCCACCGAATGACCGTCTTCGAAGTCGATGCCCCCACACGGCTCGGGCCCGAGTCGAACGGGATGCACATGACCCGCGAGGAGTTCGACGCCGTCGAGGCGTGGGACGAACGCTTCCGGTACGAACTCGTCAACGGTGTCGTTCTCGTCCGTCCCATTCCGCCCGCGACCGAGCGGGTCAAAAGCGATGTGTTGAACTACCTGCTGAGATCCTTCATGGAGCGATGGCCGGGCGTCATCGACGAGGCGTTGCCCACTCAAGAGGTCGAAACTCCCGCGGGAGTACGTCTGTGCGATCAAGTCGTCTGGTCTGGGCTCGGACGCATTCCGCGCCCCACGCATGACGTGCCTGCGATCGTCGTCGACTTCGTTTCCCAGTCGTCCCGCGATCGGAGGCGGGACTACGAGGAGAAGCGAGGCGAGTACGCGGCGATCGGTGTCGCCGAGTACTGGGTGATCGACCGATTCGACCGCACGATGACGATCTGCCATCTCGACGGGCGGCAGGAGGTCGTGCGGGAGGGCGAGGTGTATCAGACGCCGCTGCTGCCCGGCTTCGAGCTGCCGTTGGACCGACTGCTGGCCGCGTCGGACCGGTTCGACGAGCCGGGCGAGTCGTCGTGACGACCAACCTGGTGACGTGCCGCTGCGGTGCGGAGTTTCCGGACGTCGACGGGCCGACGCATCGCTACTTGGACGCGGTCCCGGCCTGCTGGGCGGTGTTCGGGGAGTTGCTGGCGCTGGAGTTCGGGAACGTCGCGTACTGGCCGGCCCACCGGTACACGGTCGATGCGTATGCGCTCCAGCATCCTGGAGTGCCGTCGCCGCAGACGATCAGCTCGGCGGCCGTGCACTTGACGAGTCTGTACCTGATCTTCGAGCGGGGCTTCGAGACGGCCGACGCCACGCGGGCGATGCAGGCAGCGGCGAAGCAGAAGGGCGAGTGGGCCTGGCTGGAGCCGCCGGAGAGCTTCGGGGAGATCACGGCGAAGGACGTCGTCGGGGCGGAGAGCCCGGCCGAGCATCTCGAGCGGTCGACGGCTTGGGCGCGGAGCACCTGGGAGGCCTGGGCGACGCATCACGGCACCGTCCACGAGTGGGCCGGTCGGATTTTCGCGTGAGGTTCTGTCGGAGTCGGCTGGCGACTGCTAGAACGGTCGGGGTCCCGAGTCGGGGAGGTTCCGTCATGCTCGTCCGTTCGATCATCGTGCTGCTCGCCGCCGTGGCCGTGGGTCGGGCGGAACCGGCGGACACCGTCGCCGCGGCGAAACGCGTCACGCAGACCGTCGCCCATCGCGGAGCGAGCGCCGAGCGGCCGGAGAACACGCTGGCCGCCATGCGGCGGGCGATCGAGGTCGGGGCGACCGCAGTGGAGGTCGACGTGCGGACGACGAAGGACGGCCGGCTCGTCGTCCTGCACGACGCGACTCTCGACCGGACGACGGACGGGGAGGGAGCCCTCGGCGACGCGTCCTTCGCCGAGCTTCGTGAAGTGGACGCGGGCTCTTGGTTCGACGGGAAGTACGCGGGGGAGCGGGTGCCGTCGCTCGACGAGGTCCTCGCCCAATGCAAGGGGCGGGTGGACGTGCTGCTCGACCTGAAGGAGGACGGATCGGGCTTTCTCGGGAAGGTCGTCGCCAGCGTCCGGGAGCACGGCGACGAGGCCCGAACGATCGTCGGCGTCCGGAGCGTTCAGCAGGCGAAACGGGTTCGCGAGTTGCTGCCGAAGGCTCGGCAACTCGGGCTGATGGCGAAGCCGGACGAGATCGAGGCGTACGCGGCGGCGGGCGTCGAGACGATTCGCCTGTGGCCGAAGTGGATCGAGGACGACACGCTCGTGAAACGCGTGCGGCAGGCCGGGGCGAAGCTGCACCTCAACGGAACGGACGGCAGCCGTGACGAGGTGCTGCGGCTGTTGCGGTACGGGCCGGACTCGCTATCGAGCGACGACCCGGCCCGGCTCGTGAAGACGCTTCGTGACCTGCGACAGGCTGGAGCCGCTTCGCGATGAGGAGTCGATCCTCGAAGTCGGTCGGATTCCGCGAGACCCACGGCCACCGACGGTGTTGCGCTCTTGGTGTCCCTTCTTCTGGAGACGTTCGATGTTCCGCACCGCGTTCTTCGCCGCACTGACCGTGACCGCCACCGCCTCCGTCCACGCGGCTCCCGACAGCGGGCCGGCCGTCGGAGAGAAGATCGACAAGCTCGAGGTCTTCGACGCGACCGGCACCCACACGGGGAAGTCCGTCGACTACTCGAAGGACCGCGGCGAGAAGCCGACGGTCTACGTGTTCATCGTGAAGGACCGTTGGAGTCGGCCGATCGCGCGGTTCCTGCGGAAGCTGGACGAGACGGCCGGGAAGGTGGACGGGGCGTACGTGGTGGCCGTGTTCCTGACCGACGACGACAAGGCGACGCGCGAGTACCTGCCGCGCGCTCAGCAGTCGATCCAACTCTCGAACACCGCGCTCTGCAGCTACGCCGACATGAACACGGGGCCGGGGGCGTGGGGGATCAACAACCAGGTGGCCGTCACGGCTGTGGTGGCGAAGGGGGGCAAGGTAATCGCGACGCTGGCGGAGGACTCGGTGAACGAGACCTCGGTGAAGCCGCTCGCGGCGGCGCTCGTGCCGCCGAAGGAGTGACCGTGTTGGCGGTGTCTCGGCAACCCGGGCAGGTTGTGTCGCACGGCCACGTGGCGATGCCGTCTGCCCGGGAATTGTGCTGGACGGATGGTTGATTCCGATCGCGGGACCGTTTCCAATGCCGTGGCGACTCGGAAACCTCCCCTCTACGAACAACTTTGGAACGGGCACATGTCCAACGATCCGGCACTGATGGGCGACAAGGAGTTCACGACCACGCTGATTCTCTGCGTGCTCCTCGGCGGCCTCGGCGTTCACCGCTTCTACACCGGTCACACCGGCATCGGCGTGGTTCAGCTTCTGACGGCCGGCGGCTGCGGCCTGTGGACGCTGATCGACCTGATCCAGATCGCCACCGGCAAGTTCAAGGACGCGGACGGCAAGCTGCTCAAGAAGTGAGCACGCACTGGCCGACCCTCCTGCTGCGAACCGCGCTGGTCGGCGCGATCGCCTTCTTGGCGCTCGTGCCGGCCAGCGTTCTCGCTTCCGGGCCCCCTCTCTGCCTGTGGACGAACGTCTTCGGCATGGAGTGTGCCGGCTGTGGCATGACCCGTGCGCTCTCGGCAGTGTTGCAGGCGAGGCCGGCCGAGGCCTTCGCACACAACCGGCTCGTCATCGTGGTGGCGCCGATCCTCGCCGTGGTCGTCTGGCGAGTGTTCTTCCCCGGTCGCCGACTCGTCGCTCGCGGTCAGCTGGCGACGAAGTCCTCCAGGCATCGCTCGAGCCCGACGACCCACGACTCGAGCGGCTCGCTGCCTTCGCCCGGAACGGCCAACTCGTCGGTCTCGAACCCGACCTGAAGCTCTGGTCGTGAGACGACGCACCGGGTGAGCAGGGCGGACTCGACCGCCGGCACGCGGTCCCGAGTGGAGCAGGTGACGAGATGGCACGTACTCGCTCGGGCCCGTTCCTCGGCGTGCTCGGCGACTTGGTCGACCGTGATCGACTCGAACGAGACGGTACCGTTGGCGACCTGCTCGCGGAGGATCATCTCCAACAGACCTCGTTCGTCGGCGAGCGTGACACGAGGGCCGGTGTTCTCCTCGACGAAGAGAATCTCGAACACGAGCGAGTCGTCGCCGAGCCACTCGATCGTCCGCCGGACGGCCACGACGAGCGACGCGACCACGTAGACGATCCGCTGCCAGTCGAGTGACGCGTCCTTCACGCGACTCTCGGCGAGTTCTGGGTAGAGGGCGAACAAGAACGTCCTGCGGCGGCGGAGGAACGCGTTCTCGTCGCGCGAGTAGTACAGCAGTTCGTCCCGGACGAACTTGATCTCGAACAGGTCCGGCCGCTCCGCCTCGTCGGTCTCCATGTAGGCGAGCTGGGAGTGGAGCAGGCTCTCGACGGTTCCCTTGTTCGAGAGGGAGGTGAAGCCGCCGATGGGGTAGGCGTCCTCGTCGAGGATTCGTGTGGCGACCTCCTGCCGCCGCTGCCGGATGCCGGCCGGGCGGGACGGGAGTCTCGCTTCGATCACGCCGGCCGCCCGGAGCACCTGCCGCAAGGCGAGCCGTTGGCCGAACTCGGCGAGGGCGGTGCCGTGCTCCAGTTCGAAGACGTCCTCCGGGGCGAGAGCGTCGCCGAGGTTCCGGACCGCGGCGACCAGTTGTTCGAGTTGCCCCGGGATCGCCGGGTGTGGTCCGTCCTCGACGAGACGCTCCCACGACGTGGCGAGCAGCTCCTCCGGCTTCTCCTGCATCAACGACTTGAGGACGGCCGGGTTGACGTGCACGCCTGCCATCCCGGATCGCTCGCGGAACCGGTCGACCAGGAACCGGAGCCCGCGGCCTCGGTCCCGATCGACGTAGTGGGCCACGGCATCCGAGGCCCGGTCGAACGACTGGTCGGCGTACAGCTTGCCGAGCACGTGGTCCTCGTACGCGAGCAGCAGCCCGGGATCGACGAACGGCACGGCCTGCTTTTCCGACGGGTCCGCCACGTGGTCGAAGCAGAGGTTCCCGACGTCGGCGACGAACCCGACCAGCGGCAACGGATCCCCCTCGGCTGCGATCTCCCGCGCCCAGTCGAGCGCCCGCGTGACGGTTCCGGCGCGAGCCGGGGAGACCCGCTGCAACCACATCGCATGCAGTACCCAGTCCCGAGCTTCGTCGGGATCGCGAATCTCAAGAGCGGTCGACGCGGAGTCCGTCACGCGCTCACTCCCCCAGTAGCGTCGGCACCTTCTCCCGCAGCAGTTCCATCTCGGCGTGGGTCTCGCCGAGGTACTGGAGCAGCTTCAGGTCGTCGAGGCCGACGGTGCCGCCGCTGAACAGCCACGCGCGGATGCGGAGGAGCTTGTAGAGTTTCACCAGCTTGCGGTCGCTGACGAAGATGCGGTCCTCGCGGACGAGCGTCTTGATAAGCCGTTGGTACTCGCGGAAGACGTCCGGCGGGAAGAAGAGGTCGCGGTCGGTGCGTCCGTCGCCGTTGCCCGTGCCGTCGCGGCGGCCGAAGACGTACGTCATGTACCGGCCCGCCTTCAGCACGTCCTCCAGCGTGGCGTGCCCCTCGACCCACGGCTTCTGGCTGATCCCACGCCACACCTCCGCCTGCAGGCCGGCGTCGATCAGGTCGCCGAAGTGGTCGTCCGCGACGGACCGGCTCTCGGCCTTCAGGACGAAACGGTCCTTGAGGGCCGCGAGTTCGCCCTGTTCGGGCACCTCGTTCGTGGCGGCGAACAGCACCCGGAGCCGGACGGGCTGCGGCTTGCCGTCCTGGTAGAACTTCCGCTCGTTCACGATGGTGAGCAGGATGTTGAGGATGGCCGAGTTCGACTTGAAGATCTCGTCGAGGAAGCCGAGCCGGGCGGTGGGCAGCTTCCCCTGCTCGCGGCGGATGTAGCGGCCTTCACGAAGCTGGTTGATGTCGATCGGCCCCACGATCTCCGACGGCTCGGTGAACCGCGTGAGCATGTACTCGAAGTAGTCCTCGTCCGGGATGCCGAGGGCGTCCTTGAACTTCAGGACGAGGTCCGACTTCGCCGTGCCGGGCAGCCCGACGAGCAGCAACGGTTCCTGGGCGACGGCCGCCACGACCATCAGGTCGATCAGTTCCTGCTTCTGGACGAAGTACCGGCCGAGCGCGGTCCGGAAGCGGTTCAGCCGGTCCCGCAGGTCGGCGGCCTCGGCCTGGAGATCCTCGAAACGCCAGTCCTCGGCGGGGACTTCGACGGTCGGTTCGGTTTCGGTGGACATCGGTTTCCGCGACGTGGTTCTGACTCGAACTTCCCGTGAATGGTAACGCCCGGCGGGTCGATCGGTCAGCGAAGGGCGGGAATCGACGCTGTTCAAGACCGTCACGACGGTTGCGGCAAGTCTCGGTTGTTGGGAAAGCGGGCCGTTCCTACAATCCGCGCCGATTCAGGCACACACCATGGCGGACGGACCCCGCCGAGTTGGTCCAAGTTCGGGAGAACAGCGAATGTCGACGTACTTCTTCACCAGCGAGTCGGTGAGCATGGGCCACCCGGACAAGGTCTCCGACCAGGTCTCCGACGGCGTGCTGGACGCCCTGTTGGCCGGCGACCCGAACTCCCGCTGTGCCTGCGAGACGCTGTGCACGACCGACCTGCTCGTGCTCGCCGGCGAGATTCGTTCGACGACCGAGGTCGACTTCGAGGCGGTCGCCCGACAGGTGGTTCGCGAGATCGGTTACACGAGCGACGACATCGGCTTCGCCGCCGACACCTGCAAGGTGGACGTGCACCTGCACCAGCAGTCGGCCGACATCGCGATGGGCGTCGACAAGGACGGAGCGGGCGACCAGGGCCTGATGTTCGGCTACGCCTGCAACCAGACCGAGGAACTGATGCCGCTGCCGATCGCGCTCTCGCACCGCATCATCAACCGTCTGGCCGAGGTTCGTCTGAACGGCGACGTCTCGTGGCTGCGACCGGACAGCAAGAGCCAGGTGACCGTCGAGTACGACGGCTCGACGCCGCTCCGCGTGGACGCGGTCGTCGTCTCGACGCAGCACGACGCCGACGTCTCCCAGCAGGACATCGCCGACTACGTCGTCTCGAACACGATCAAGGAGATGATCCCGGAAGCACTTCTCGCCGGCGACGTGAAGTACCACATCAACCCGACGGGGAACTTCGTGATCGGCGGTCCGCACGGCGACTGTGGGCTGACCGGCCGGAAGATCATCGTGGACACCTACGGTGGCTGGGGCCGGCACGGCGGCGGGGCCTTCAGCGGCAAGGACTCGACGAAGGTGGACCGCTCGGCCGCCTACATGGCCCGGCACGTGGCGAAGAACGTCGTCGCCGCGGGGCTCGCCGACGAGTGCGAGGTGCAACTCGCCTACGCGATCGGCGTCGCCGACCCGGTCAGCGTGCACGTCGACACGAACGGCACCAACCGCGTGGGCGAGGAGAAGATCGTCGAACTCGTTCGCGAGCACTTCCCGCTCACGCCGAAGGGGATCATCGACCACCTGAAGCTGACCCGCCCGGTCTTCCGCAAGACGGCCCACGGCGGTCACTTCGGCCGGAACGACCCGGACTTCACCTGGGAGGCGACCGAGCAGGCAGCCGCGCTCCGTGACGCGGCCGGCCTCTCGGAGAGCGACGTCCCCGAGCCGCTCTTCGCCGTCGGCTGACCGTCGGCCCAACGGGAACGGACTCCCATGCCGCTGCCCTCGCTGGAGCGTCCCGACTGGAAGGGGCTGCTCGCCGTCGGCCTCGCGAACACCGCCGTGTGCGGCGTGCTCGGACTGCTGTTCGGGTACGTCGCGCTCGAGCGGACGTGGGCCGGTGGGTGGTTCGCCGTCGGAACGGTGACGCTCGTCGCCGCGGCCGCGGTTGGCGCTTGGCGACTGCTGTCGCCGGTACGTTCACTCACCGAGTTGGACCGATCCGAGGCGAGCGACGTCGGGAACGGCTTCGAGGAGCTCTCCTTCGGTGAACTCCGGTTGGTCACGGCTGAAGACGAAGCCGAGTGCGAACCGGCGACGGCCGAACCGCGGTCGTCGTGGGCGCTCCACGACGACGTGGACGGGCTACGCGTCGTCGGTCGTGGACGTGTCGAGTTCGAGGCCGGGGAGCGGATCGTGGCGATGCACGTGCCGTTCGTCCCCCCATTCGAGTCCGTCCCCTCGTTCGAGTTCGAGGTCGAGACCGACGGCGACGCGTCGCTCTCCGGCAAGGTGACGCAGCTCCGGAGCTACGGCGTTCGACTCGAGGTCCGACGAAGCGGCTCGCTGGACGGGACCGACGTGTGTCACGTCGAGTGGGTCGCAAGCCCGCCCGCCGAAGACGTCCGCGCAGCCTGACCGGTCACGGGGCCGGCGTCTCGATCTCGACCGCGACGAAGTCGTACAGCCCGAGAGGCTCGTCGGTCCCCGACGGATCGCAGACGATCTCGACGACGACGACGCTCGTTGGCTGGAGCGCGTCGGTGATCTCGAATCGGGGTGTCCCGTCTTCGGAGGCGAGCGGCCGTCCGTCCAGGCTAACGGTGAACTCGCCCCCGACCCCCGTGAAGTGCAGCCAGACCGAGTCCTCGGGTTCGATCCCGGTCGGCTCGTGGAAGTGCCGCCGGAATCGGACCCGTCCCGCTCGGTCGCCGAAGTCGTCCCGCCAGTCGGACGGCAGCTTGACGCGGCCGTGAGCGGGAGCGTCGCCGGTTGCAGGTTCGAGCCACTCGAACTCCCACGGCCCTCGAAGATTGATGCGGTGAATGGGCATTTGGCGTGGTCTGGGGCGGCCAAAACTACGTTGTCACAATGGCGACGGGCCGTCTTGACGGGTTCTTCCGGGGCCGTTCACACGGTGTTCGAACGCGGGTCGAAGGGCAGGGGATCGCGTCACAAATCGCGCTGGTGGAACAGGATGAGACCGGCTATACTCCGCTCCGTCCGAGACGCGGCACCGCGGTCGGCAGGGCCGTTCGAGGTCTGTCGATGCTCCGCCGTCTCGAATCGGAGTTGGCCGAATTGAGCGTGGCTTCTCCGGAAACCATCCAAGACGGGATGGTGTCGAGCGACTCAATACAGGAAGTGGAGTCATGGTACAACGTTCCGGACCTTCGTCCTTGGACGTTGCCGCGGCGACGGATGCCGCCCCGGAACGGAACGGCCGGACTCGGCCCTCGTCCGACAAACAGGTTTCCAACGTGTTCCAGCCCGGTCGACGAACCCATTCGCTCCTCGGCGTTCAGGTCGCCGGGATCGGGGGCTACGTCCCGGACGTCGTCGTCACGAACGCCCAACTGGAAGCGCGGTACGGTTTCGAGCCGGGCTGGGTGGAGCAGCGAACGGGGATTCTCGAACGTCGGCATGCTCCCGAGGGGACGGCGACCGCGGACCTGTGCGTCGAAGCGGCGCGGAATGCCGCGCAGTCCGCCCGGATCGACCTCGACGACGTCGACCTGCTCGTCGTCGGAACCTTCACGCCGGACTACCACTGTCCCTCGACCGCCTGTCTCGTCCAGCACGAGCTGGGGCTCGACTGCCCCGCGTTCGACGTGCAGGCGGCCTGCTCGGGGTTCATGTACGCCTTGGTGACGGCCGCCCAGTTCGTGGCGAGCGGCAACAGCGAGACGGCGCTCGTCGTCGGCGGCGACTGCAACAGCCGCATCGTCGATCCGACGGACCAGCGAACGGCGCCGCTCTTCGGCGACGGTGCCGGTGCGGTGCTGCTGACGAAAGGGGACCCGCACCAAGGTCTGCTCTGCTACCAACTCGGGGCCGACGGCGGCGGGACGCCGTTGTTGTACCGGCCGGCGGGCGGCACGTTGACGCCCGCGACGGCCGACGCGCTCGCCGCAGGCGACCACTACCTGAAGATGGACGGCCGCAACGTCTTCAAGTGGGCCGTGCGAGCCCTGACCGACACCATCGAACTCGTGCTCGACCGCACGGGCATGGCCGTTCGCGACGTAGACCTGTTCCTCGTCCACCAGGCCAACGTCCGCATCATCGACTACGCGATGGAGCAGCTCGGCATCTCCCCGGACCGCGTGCACAACAACCTGCAACGCTTCGGCAACACGTCGGCCGCCTCCATTCCGCTCGCGATGGACGAAGCGTACCGCGAGGGCCGCATCAACCGTGGCGACACGGTGCTGCTCAGCGGCTTCGGAGCCGGACTCACCTGGGGCACCGGCCTGTTCCGCTGGTAGAAGCCCCGGACGGCTCAGCCGCCCGGTGACTCGTCTTCGCCGTCTCCCGGCTGCGAATCCCCGGCAGCCGGTTCGTCCTTGGTCGAGAGTTCGACGATCGGGCGTTCGGCTGCGGGTTGGGACGAGGCGGCGACTCCTGCGAGCGGGGCGAGTTCGTCTGGCTGCTCGTCGAACTCGAGCTCCACCTCGTCCAAGGCCGTCCCGTCGTCGGCCCGTCGCAGCAGGAAGTAGGCGATCGTCGCCGCCACCCAGTGGAAGCTCGCGCCGAAGCCCCCGGCGAGCAGCAGGAAGGCGTTCTCCCAGAAGACGGCGGCCCAGGTCCCGGCATTGCCCTCGTCGGCCAGACCTCGCAGCGCAGCGACCTTGTCCGCGGTCATTCCGGTGGCGACGCTGTCCGCCGCCAACTCGGTCGTCAACGTCGCGAACACGTTCACGATCCCGACGCCGATGCTGGCCAGCAGGACGGTCACCACGAGCAGCAGGCCGTAGTACCACGGGCGGCCGAAGACGAACGTGTAGCTGCGGCTGAATCCGTCGAAGGCGTCGCTGTCCTGCGTGCTGATCGTCGCGTACATCAGCGGCCAGCCGAGCGACGCGCCAACGAGCACCAGGGCCATCACGAACCCGGCCAGCAGGGGGAGGAACCAGAGGATGCCGGCGAACAGCTCGCCACCGATCGGAATGCGGCCGACGAGGCCGCCGACGAAACAGAGAACTCCCACGAGCGCCAGGCAGACGACGGCGATCCCGGGAGCCATCACGTACGAGACGATGCGTCCGGCGGCATAGCGGACGGCCTGCCCGAGTCCGAGTCGTTCGTCGCGTGCGAACTCGAGAGCCGTCATCCGTGTGATCGCTCCGGCGACGACACCCCACACGACGAGTGCCCAGAGAAGCCGCACGACGAGGTAGCTCTTGTGACCGAAGTGGATCTCGTCGAGTGGCTTCAATAGTGCCACGACGGGGTCGCGAATCGTCTCCCACGGTCGAGCGAGCGTTCCGAAGCCTGCCTCGACGATCCCGCTGGCGCTTAGTCGAAGCGGCCCCCGGCCGACGTCCCACGGCCAGTGTGGCTCGAGGAGGTACCCGCGACTCGATGGCGTTCCGAACGGCACGTCGGGCGTGTCGGGCCGGACTCCGGACAGTTGGAAGACCTGCTCGTTCCGGTCGCCGATCAGCGAAACCTCGTCGTCGGGGTCACCGACGAACATCTGGTTGTAGAGCGCGTCCACACCGGAGATGGCGAGCAGGGCGACACCCGCCAAGAGCAGCTTGCGGGGATCGACGGCGATCCGGAACGCCCGGGCCATGTGCAGCCACGGGAACAATCGGATGTAGTCGACGGGACGGACGTCCTCGGATTCGTTGGCCATTTGCCCCTCGGAGCGCGTGAGTCACGGGTCTCTGGAGCGACGCATTATAGCGGCGTGCCTGAACCGATCCATCGTGGGGGACCGGGGTTGCGGTCGTGGCAGTCTAGGTCGAGATTGCGGGTTGTATCGGTTTTTCCTGATCCGCCGGCGGAGTCGAGGACGATGGAGGAGGTGTTGAGGTCTCGCGTGGCATCCGCTGCGCGCGGGACGTGACTGGTTCGACACGGGCACCACGTTGACGCCTCGCCGTTCTCGACTTCCCTGCATCGCGGCTCTGTTCGCCCTGCTGCTCGCCGTCGGCGTGCCGGGCTGCAAGCGCGCGTTCTGGCGTGACCAGGCGGACCGGCAGGTCTACGACATCCTCGCCACTCGAACGGCGGACCCGCGTTGGGACGTGCCGCGGTTCGACGTGCAGCCGAACCCGGCGAGCCGGATGTTCGACCCGTTCGACCCGGACAAGCCACCGCTCCCGCCGGACGACCCGACGGCCCGGCAGTTGATGGCCTACCCCGGCGGGTTCCGCGGCTCCCGCGAGTACCAGAAGATGGGGGAGGTGCTCTTCAACGACAACCCCGACTGGCGGACGCCGTTCCCGCCCGTGGGGGAGCAGAGTCTCGAGGCCCGCATCGAGTCGACCATCCCGGAGGAGAAGCGTCTCACGCTCGAGGAACTGGTGGAGCTCTCGTATCTCCACAGCCGGAACTACCAGACCCAGATCGAGACGCTGTATCTCTCCGCGCTCGACCTGACGTTCGACCGGTTCCTGTTCACGCTCCGTTACCGTGGGCTCAGCGGGCTCGAGCCGGGCGGGGATCTCGAGTACGAAAACGTCCCGGACACGGCGGACAACCTCCGTGCCCGTTCGCGGTTCGGGCTGCGGAAGCTGTTGCCGACGGGAACCCAGCTGATCGTCGAACTCGCCAACGACACGCTGTGGCTGTTCTCGGGGCCGAACCAGACGAACACGATGTCGCTCGCGTCGTACTCGATCGTCAAGCCGCTGCTGTTGGGTGCCGGGCGGAAGATCGTCCTCGAGGACCTGACACAGAGCGAACGCAACGTGCTCTACGCGGCCCGTGACCTGGCCCGGTTCCGCCGCACGTTCTTCGTGGACACCGTTTCCGGCGGGCAGAGCGGCGGGCTGCTGGGGCTGCTGCAACGTCGGCAGTTGATCCTCAACCTGATGTCGAACATCGACGAGCTCGACCTCCAGGTTCGCGTGCTCACCGAGCTCCAGTCCCGGCCGCCGAGCGAGTTCCGGACGGAGCTCCGCAGCACGGCCGCGCCGCTGAGGGAGGCGGAGGTGCCGGCGTCGCTGAAGGGCAAGCTGCAACTGGACGAGCCGGAAGAGCGAGGCCGCGAGGACGTCGAACTCGTCTGGACGTTGCCGATGAGCACGGAGGAGGCGGAGGAACTGGCGAGGTTCGCCGAGGACGTGTTCCGGGACGACCGGCCGACCGCTCGCTACGTCCTCGGGCGGCTGCAGGAGGACGTCATCGGGCCCGCGCGGGAGGAGCACTTCGTCGAGTTCGAGGACTCGCTGGAAGGCAGCCTGGGCATCGAACCGGGAGAGCCGCTGCCCGAAGTCGAGATCGTGGTGGCCGGTCGGCCGCGGAAGGTCGAACTGGCACGCTTCGGCCGCTACGAGCGGATCGAACAGGCGGGCCAAGGCTACGAACTCGTCTGGTACGGGCCGATGCTGCTCGACCAGGAGCAGGCGTTGCTGGCCCTCTCCGACGACCCGGCGTACACGTCCGTCGTCGAGCGGCTGGCCGTCGCCTCGCGGGCACGACAGTCGCTCGACATCGCCCAGCTCACGTCGCGGCTGCTCAACTCGCAGAACGCGTTGCGAGCACAGGAACAGGCCTACCGAGACGCCCTCGACCGCTACAAGATCGAACTCGGTCTCCCGCCGGACGTCTTGCTCCCGATCGACGAGTGCCTGCTGGAGCAGTTCCAGCTGATCGACTCGCGCCTCTCGAGCACGGCGTACGCACGCGTTCCGGGACTCGAACAGCGGCTGGTCAACTTCGTGGAGCTCGCGTACGACGTGGACGTCGAGTCGCCGAGCGTAACGGACGTCCGTCGGATCGTCACCGAGTTGACCGCGCTCGTCGAGGACGTGCGCGTCGGGGGGTTCCAGCTCGTGGAAGGGGACCTTGCACGGCTTCGCGACGAGCTGCCGAAGGTCCGGGCCAGACTGCGGACACCCGAGGAACGGGAGCGGTTGCAGCGCGACGTGGAACGCGATCTACGGCGGTTCGACGTCCTCCAGACGGCCTTCAACGGGCTGCGTGCGGAACTGGCTCAACTTGCCCGCGAGGCGGCGGCCGAGGACGTGACCGACGAGCGGTTGACGACCGTCGTGACCGAGTTGCGTTCGATCCGCGAGGAGGCGCTGAAGCTCGTCCGCGAGCTGAAGGTCGTGCAGATCGGTGCGCGGCTCGAGCAGATCGAGCTTCCCGAGTTCGACCTGACACTCGACCGAGCGGTGGAGATCGCAGTCGAGAACCGGCTCGACCTGATGAACACGCGGGCCCAAGTCGTCGATGCGCGTCGGCAGGTCGAGATCACGGCGAACCGGTTGGAGGCCCTGCTCGACGTGCGGGCCGAGGGGGACGTCCGGAACTCTCCGAACCGCGAGAACCCGTTCGACTTCCGCGGGGCCCGCAGCAGTTTCCGCGTCGGTGTCGCCTTCGCTGCACCGCTCGACCGACAGGCGGAGCGGAACGACTACCGGGCCAGTCTGATCGCCCTGCAGCAGGCCAAACGGGCCTACACGCTCGCCGAGGACGAGGTGAAGTTCGACATTCGCCAGAGCTGGCGGCGGCTGCAGATCCTGCGGGAGAACTTCGAGGTGTCCCGACAGGCGTTGCGATTCGCGGCGGCCCAACTCGACCAGGCGGCGGAGAACGCCTTGGAACCGTTGCGATCCGGGCAGTCGTCGCGGGGGGCCGGCAGCCAAGGCCTGAACCTGCTGAACGCGCTCAACGCCGTGCTGAATGCCCAGAACGACATCATCGGAAATTGGGTGTCGTACGAATCAGCGCGGCTGAATCTGTTCCGCGACATGGGTATCATGGAGGTGGACGCTCGCGGGCTGTGGGACGATCCCTTCTATCAAGGGCTCTCCGAACAGTGCCGTCGCTCTCGCACGGAGGGGGAGAACCCGCAGCGTTCGCCATCCCCCGATGGCCCGGAGTGGTGTTTCCCGACATCGGCCGGGCCAGGACAGCCGGTTTCTTCCCCAGCCGGTCCAACCGCCGCGAGACACCGCGATGTCGAACAGCCCAGCGACGGCTTCGTCCTGCCGACTCCCACGATTCCTCGCGTGGCCGGTGACGGCGGTCCTCCTGACGACGACGGTCGGCTGCGGGTCGTGGAACCCGGCTGGGTGGTTCGGGGGAGGCGGGACGAACAGCCAGTCATTCGTCACCGAGGTCGCCACGAGCCGCCCGCTGCGAGTGACCGTCACGGAACGTGGTCAAACCGACAGCCGTAGCAACGTCACGCTGACCAGCCGAGTCGAGGGGACCTCGACGATCATCTTCCTCGTCCCCGAGGGAACGGCCGCCAAGGCGCCGATCATCGCCGAGGTCGCCGGCACAGTCACGGAGATCGTCCCGCCCGAGGCCGCGGACGACGAGATCGAGTCGACCAGCTCCGAGGAGCAAACGTCGTCGACCGGCGTGACTGCGGTGGTGGTCACCGACGGGAACGGGGCGGAGGTCCGACACGAGGTCACGGTCGTCGAACCGACACGTCTCCGCGTCGAGGTCGGCGACGCAGTCGAGGTCGGCGAACCGCTGGCCGGCGATCTGCTCTGCGAACTCGACTCGTCCGAGTTGAGGGAGGAGTACAAGGAACAGGTCATCAAGTTGAAGCAGGCCGAGGCCGACCTGGTGAAGGCGGAGGCGAACCGCACCATTCAGCGGTCGCAGAATCGCAGCGACGAGGCGGCCGCCCACTTGGCCCAGACGGTGGCCGAGTTGGAGTTGAAGAAGTACCTCGGCGAGAGCGAGGCCCGCCGTGAACTCGAGCGGTTCCTCGAGAACGAGAAGCTCCGCAATCCGGATCTCGTCGTCGAGGAGGTCCTCGCGGAGTTCAGCGGCGACGACCGTTCGCTCGCCGCCCGCTACGGACCGGACTTCGAACCGGTCAGCGACGTCTCGGAGGACGAGCAGCCGGACGACGAGGCCGCAGCGAAGAAGGAGGGCGAGTTCGCTCAGCAGCGGAACGAGCTGCTCGGGGCCGTCACCGTGGCCGAGGAGGATCTCGCGCGAACCCGCGAGGTCTTCGAGTTCACCAAGCGACTCGCGAGGAAGGGTTACAAGAGCCTGAACGACGTGGAGGCGGACCGCATTGCCGTCACGAAGGCCCGCATCGCCCTCTCGGTCGCACGCGAGAAGCTCGGGCTGCTCGACGAGTTCTCGAAGTCCCGGACCGCCGAGGAGATGCTCGCCAACTTCGTCGAGTCGGTCGCCGCCAAGGAACGAACCGAGACCAGCGGGACGGCTGCGCTGAAGGCGTTCGAGAAGGAGTACGAGGCTCGCGTCAACGCGCTCGAGATCGAGCAGTCGAAACACGACCGCCTCACACAGCAGCTCGAGGCGTGCTTGATGTTCGCCCCGTCCGACGGCATCGTCGTCTACGCCAACCAGCAGAGCCGACGCAGCAGCGACAACGTCGTCATCGAGGAGAGGGCGACCGTCCGCGAACGGCAGGCGATCATCAAGCTGCCGGACCTGAACCGGATGCAGGTCGACGCCCAGGTCCACGAGTCCCGGATCAGCCTGCTCGACGAGAACGGCCGCGGCGGCTCGTTCGCGTCGCTCGACGCCGACGGCGACGGTTCGCTCGGCCCGACCGAGATGCCCGACTGGACGTGGAACGCCCTCGTTCACGCGGACGTGAACGACGACGGTCGCGTCGATCTCGACGAGTACCGTTTCCCGGTCTCGCTGCGGATCGACTCGTATCCCGGCGAGCGGTTCCTCGGTCTCGTCCAGTCCATCTCGTCGGTCCCAAGCCCGTCCGACTGGATGAGGCCGAACCTGAAGCAGTACGCCGCGGAGATCGAGATCGTCGACACGGGCGGCCGGTCGCTGAAGCCGGGGATGACGACGGTCGTCGAGGTCCTAGTGAAGCACCGGGCGAACGCCCTTCAGGTTCCCGTCCAGGCCGTCGTCGGCGTCGGCTCGAAGCGGTACTGCTGGGTGCTCGACGGTGGGGCGACCGAGCTGCGCGAGGTCCGGGTCGGCGACTCCAGCACGACCGGCGTCGAGATCGTCGACGGTGTCGTCGAGGGCGAGACGGTCGTCATGAATCCCCGCACGCACTTCGCCAAGGTCATCGAGGAACTCCGTGGCAAGAACGCCGGCGGTGGGGCGAAGGGCCGAGGGGCGAAGAAGCCGAGCGGCGGCCCCGGCTCGCCGGGAGCGTAGCCGTGCGTCTCGCCGCGGAACTGGTCGACCTCGTCAAGGACTACGACCTCGGAACGTTCGTCGTGCACGCCCTGCGGGGTGTCACGCTCCGGTTCCCGGCGGGCGACTACGTCGCGATCATGGGCACCTCGGGCAGCGGGAAGAGCACGCTGCTGAACCTGCTCGGTGCCCTCGACCGTCCCTCCGGGGGAACGTACGTCCTCGGGGGCGAGGACGTCTCGACGCTGGACGACGACGAGCTCTCCCGGATCCGGAATCAGATGATCGGGTTCGTCTTCCAGTCGTACAACCTGATCGCTCAGTACACGGTTCTCGAGAACATCGAGGTGCCGCTGCTGTACCGGCCGGGGCACCCGCCGATCACCTCGGCCGACCGCGAACGGTGTGCGGAGGTCGCCCGCCGCGTCGGCCTCGGCGAACGGCTCGACCACCGGCCCTTCCAGCTCTCCGGCGGGCAGCAGCAGCGCGTGGCCATCGCCCGGGCGCTGGTGAACGACCCCGAGATCCTGCTCGCCGACGAGCCGACGGGCAACCTGGACTCCGCCACGGAACAGGAGATCCTCGCGCTCTTCGACGAGCTGAACGGCGAGGGCCGGACGATCGTGATGGTGACCCACGAGCCCGAGGTCGCCCGTCGGGCGAAGCGGCAAATCTACATGCGCGACGGCGTCGTCGCGGGCGAAGGCGTCTTCCCGGGGTGACGGCGTGTCGCGCATTCTCCGCATCGTCCAACTCGCGATGAAGAGCCTGCTGCTCCACAAGCTGCGGAGCGGGCTGACGATGCTCGGCATCGTGTTCGGCGTCTTCTCGGTGATCGCCATGCTCGCGATCGGCGAGGGGGCGAGCGCGCAGGCGGAGAAGCAGGTTCTGGAACTCGGGGCGACGAACGTGATCGCCGTCTCGATCAAGCCGCCGGTCGAGAGTTCGTCGGGCGGGGCCAGTCGGCAGAGCCGCGTTCTCGCCTACGGGCTGAAGCGGACCGACATCGAGCTCGTCGAGAACCTCGACACGGTCACGTCCATCGTGCCGATTCGTGAACTCCCCGAGGAGGCCCGCCACGGCCGCAACCGGCTCAACGTCCGCATCGTCGGCAGCACCGCCGGCTACCTGCCGCTCAACCGGCTGAAGCTCCGCTCAGGAACGTTCGTCACCGAACAGCACAACGAGCGTTACGAGAACGTCTGCGTGCTCGCGGAGAACGTCGCGCTCGAGCTGTTCGGCTTCGAGGACCCGATCGGCAAGTCGATCACGCTCGGCATTCACGCGTTCGAGGTGGTCGGCGTCGTCGAGACGCGCGTCGCCTCGGCCGCCGTCGGAGGCAGTCTCTCCGGCCAGGACTTCCGGAACGACGTCTACGTCCCGATCGAGACGTTCTGGCTCCGCATCGGCGACACGGTCGTGCAGCGGGCGACCGGGTCGTTCAGTGTCGAGGAGGTCGAGGTCAGCCAGATCACGCTCTCCGTCGTCGACGAGAAGTCCGTCGTGCCGACCGCCGAGGCCGTTCGGGAGACGCTGCAGGAGACGCACCGCCGCCAACGCGACTACGACGTCGTCGTCCCGCTCGAACTGCTGGAGCAGGCCAAGCAGATCCGCACGATCTTCAACGTCGTGCTCGGCTCGATCGCGGCGATCAGCCTCGTCGTCGGCGGGATCGGCATCATGAACATCATGCTCGCCACGGTGACCGAGCGGACCCGGGAGATCGGCATCCGTCGCGCGCTCGGGGCGAAGCAGTCGGACGTGACGAGTCAGTTCCTGACGGAGACGATCGTGCTCTCCGGCACCGGCGGGGTGATCGGCATCCTGCTGGGGCTGGCGACGCCGTTGGCCTTCGGACTCGTCCAGTGGTTCGTCCGGACGCAGTTCCTCGAAGGGGCCGCCGTGGGGGGCGAGATGGCGTCGATGTTCACCGAGATGACGCCCCGTATCGCGTGGTGGAGCCTGCCGCTCGCCTTCGGGTTCTCGGTGGCGATCGGCGTCGTGTTCGGCATCTACCCCGCCCGCGCCGCGGCCCGTCTCGACCCGATCGAGGCGCTGCGACACGAGTAGAGGCGCCGGTCACTCGACGCGACGAGCGCTGCGTCAACGCCTGCCCTTGGTGTCGAAGGGCCGCAGCGGGAACCGTTTCGACGGTTCGTGCTCGGACTCCATCAACTTGGTGAGTCGGGCGACGACGTCAGGGTGGTCGTCCGCCACGTTCGTCTTCTCGCCGGGGTCGGCAGCCAGGTCGTACAACTCGACCTTCAGGTTGCCGCGGTTGAGGTTCGTGCGGATCGCCTTCCAGTCACCAACGCGCACGGACTGCTGCCCGCCGTAGCCGGGGAACTCACGGTACAGGAACGGGCGCGGCTCCTGCTCGTCGCCGAGCAACGTCTTCGCGAAGCCGACTCCGTCGACGTCGTCCGGCACGTCGTCCGCGCCGCCGACCAGTTCGAGGATCGTCGGCAGCCAGTCCTCGAAGCCGCTCACGCGGTCGCTCGTCGCACCGGCGGGGACGTGGCCGGGCCAGCGGACGATGCCCGGCACGCGGACACCCCCTTCGTAGAGCGACCCCTTCAACCCCCGCAACTCGCCCACGCTGGCGAAGAACTCGTAATCGACCTCGGCCTTCAGGTGCGTCGTGCCGTTGTCGGAACTGAAGACGACGATCGTGTTGTCCGTCAGTTCGAGTTCGTCGAGCAGGTTCAGCAGCCTGCCGACGTAGCGGTCCATGCGGGTGATCATGGCGGCGTAGGCGGCCCGCGGGGTGAAGTGCGGCGTGTAGCCGCCGCGGGCACGCGTGAAGGGCGGGTCGTTCCAGCCGAGCTTGGTGTACTGCTCGAGCTCCTCGTCGGGCACGTGCAGCGCCACGTGCGGGATGACCGTGGGGTAGTAGAGGAAGAACGGCTCGTCGCGGTGGTCCCGGACGAACTGGAGGGCCTGCGCGTTGATGCGGTCCGGTGCGTAGTCCTTCCCCTTGAAGCGGTCGTAGCTCCTCGGGTCGGCGGGGTCGGCCCCCTTCGGCAAGCCGGCGTGGCCGGGCACCGGCGGGTCGTTGTCGAGCGGGATTCGCTTCGCGTCGCTCCAGAGGTAGTTCGGGTAGTAGCTGTGGGCGTGCCGTTGGCAGTTGTAGCCGAAGAACCGGTCGAAGCCCTGGCTGAGGGGCTCCCCCTCGGAGGCCGGGGCACCCAGTCCCCACTTGCCGAAGGCCCCGGTCGCGTAGCCGCGATCGCGAAGCAGCTCGGCCAACGTCACTTCGTCGGCCGGAAGCGGTCCTTGCCCCTCGGGCTGTACCTCGCTGTTGTTCCGAACGTAGGCGTGACCGGGGTGCTTGCCGGTCATCAGCACGCACCGCGACGGGGCACAGACCGCGTTGCCGGAGTAGTGCTGCGTCAGCCGCATGCCCTGCGAGGCGAGCCGGTCCAGGTTCGGCGACTTGATCAGCTTCTGGCCGAAGCTGCCGAGTTCGCGGTAACCGAGGTCGTCGGCGAGGATGAAGACGACGTTCGGCTTGGCCGCGAACGACGGGGTCGTCAGCACGACGGACAGACAGAACCAGGCGAACAACCGCAGGAACTTGGGCATCGGACACTCCCGAACTTGGCTTCTCGAATCGCGGTCGAGCGTAACCGCCCGGCCGCGCGGCAACCACTCAGTCGGAACTCGGGACGCGGCCGTCCGGAAACCGTTCCTTGACCGGGGGGCCGTCCGCGCGACCCTGCGTCCACGCCCTCACGGCCTCCAGAGTCCGTTGGCCGTGGAGGAAGTAGATCTCGTCCAACGCGTCGACGTGGGCTCGTTGACCGCGAGCAGCGCGGCTCTCCCAACCGGGGTCAGGTCGGACGAAGCCGAGGTCGGCGAACCAGCGGACCATCGCGTTGGCGAGCTGACGGTGCCCCTCGATCGAGGGGTGCACGTGGTCGACGAGCTGCGACGAGTCGAGGATCCCGTCGTCGCACTGCCGTTCGAACCAGTCGTGGGCGTCGAACAGCGGGACGTCGTGCTCGACTGCGGCGTTGGCGAGTTCTCGTTCCAACGCGGAGATCATCCGTAGCGGGCAGACGTCGTGGTCGCGCGCCTCGACGTACGCGGACCGCGCCTCGCCCAGTCGGCCGAGGGTCTCCGCCAACTCGCCGTACTCGTACCAAGCGTCGGCGTGTCCGTCGTCGATCATCAACGCCTCTTCCAGCAACCGCATCGCCTCGTCCGGATCTCTGCCGTACAGCGTGCGCGCGTCGTCGAGCAGCCTGTGGAACGCGTGGCGTCGTTCGTCACCGAGGTCGCCACGAAGCTCCGACTTGAAGGGCAGGGTGTCCCGCAGGTTCGAGGGGGGACGGACGAAGAGCAGCGGCACGTGAGCGTCCCGGCAGGTCTCGGCCATCCTTCGCAAATTGAAGGCGAAGTGTGCGACGACGTCGTTCCTCCAAACCTCGTCCCGGTGGTAGGCCGAGAGCCCCTCTCGGTAGTCGAGGATCGGGTCGGTCTCCGCGGGAAGCACCGGTCGCCGGGCCGGCCCGTGCCCCATCGCTTTTCGGAGGAGCACGACCGTCCGCAGCGAGAGCAGCGTCTGCGTCCACCCGCTGGTCTTTCGCAGGTGGCCGTAGGAACGGTCTTCGAGGAACTCGTTGTGCCCGGTGCAGACGACGACGAGGTCCGGCTCGTAGGCCAGGCACTCGTCGAGGACCGGCAGCAGGCGGTAGCTGGCGTACGAGATGCCTCCGCAGTTCACGACCTCCCAGTCGTACTGCGGCTGGGCTTCGGTCAGCGCGATCTCGAGGAAGGTCGTGAACGAGGTCTCGGTCGAGTAGGGGCGGCCCTGCACGGTGGAACCGCCGAGCACGAAGACGCGCCGCGTCCTCGGTCCCTCGTGGAGCGGGAACGACTCGTCCGCGAAGAACCGACGGCGCGACGGTGCGATGCGGTACTCTCCCGACTCGGGGTCGGCGAGGAACAGCGGGTGTACGTCGCTGAAGCCGACGAACGGGTCGTCGTGCTCGACCGGCCGTCCCCATCCCGCGAGACGGCAGAGCCCCTCGACCGCGACGACGACCGACAAACCCAACAGGACCGCCAGGCACCGGAACACGACGCGTCGGCGGCCACGCTCGACCGCGGCCGACGTCGAGGCGGTCGGCCCTTCGTCGCCTGTCTCTGAACCTGCATCGTTCATCCCGCTATTCTGAGGGTCTCGCTCCCGAATCGACAACGTGACCATCGTTCGTGACGGCCATTCTCGGCATCTCCGCCCACTACCACGACGCGGCCGCGGCGATTCTCGTGGACGGCGAAGTCGTCGCCGCGGCGCAGGAAGAACGGTTCACGCGGCGAAAGCACGATCCGCGGTTCCCCCTTTCCGCGATCGAGTACTGTCTCCGGGAGGCCGACCTCGTTCCGTCGGACGTCGATCGTGTCGCCTTCTACGACAAGCCGCTCCTCAAGTTCGACCGCTTCCTGGAAACCGCGCTCGACCAGTCGCCGTTCGGGTTGCGTTCGTTCGTCCGCAACGTGCCCGAGTGGCTACACGAGCGTCTTCGGGTTCCGGACGCCGTGCGGCAAGCTCTCTCGGGCCGTCGCGTCCCGATCGTCTACCCGGAGCACCACGAGTCGCACGCGGCCAGTGCGTTCTTCCCGTCGCCGTTCGAGGAAGCGGCGATCCTCACGATCGACGGCGTCGGGGAGTGGGCGACCGCGACGGTCGGCGTCGGCCGGGGCAACCGCGTCGAACTCCGCGAGGAGCTGCGGTTCCCGCACTCGTTGGGCCTGTTGTACTCGGCCTTCACCGAATACTGCGGGTTCCGCGTGAACTCGGGCGAGTACAAGCTGATGGGCCTTGCCCCCTACGGCGAACCGAGGTTCCTCGAAGCGATCACGAGCGAGATCGTCGATCTGCGGGACGACGGCTCGTTCCGACTCGACCCGCGGTTTCTCGACCTGGCAACGGGGCGACGAACGACCTCGTCTCGGTTCCACGACCTCTTCGGCGGTCCGCCCAGGAACACCGAGAGTCCGGTCACCGAGCGTGAAGCGGATCTGGCCGCGTCCGTTCAACGCGTTGCCGAGGAGATCGTCCTGCGGATGGCCCGGCACGCGCACCGTGTTACGTCGTTGGACTCGCTCTGTCTCGCGGGGGGCGTGGCGTTGAACGCGGTCGCCAACGGTCGGCTCGTTCGTGAGAGCCCCTTCCGGCACGTCTGGATCCAACCGGCCGCAGGCGACGCCGGCGGAGCACTCGGGGCGGCGTGGTTCACGTGGCATCAGTTGCTCGGGAAGCCGCGAACGGCGGGTCCGGGGGACCGACAGCACGGGTCGCGGCTCGGGCCGTCGTTCGACGAGGACACGATTCGTCTCGAACTGGAGCGGGCGGGACTCACCTTTCGGCACGTCGCGGACGAGGAGACGCTGTGCTCCGAGGTCGCCGCTGCGATCGACGACGGGGCGGTCGTGGGATGGTTCCAAGGCCGGATGGAGTTCGGTCCGCGTGCTCTCGGTGCTCGGAGCATTCTCGCCGACCCACGGAGGGCCGAGACGCGGACTCGGTTGAACGAGCTCGTGAAGTTCCGGGAGGACTTTCGCCCGTTCGCACCGGCCGTCTTGCTCGAGCACTTGAACGAGTGGTTCGAGACCGACGGGTTCGACGAGAGCCCGTACATGCTGCTCGTCGCTCGGGCCGCCAAGCATCGACGGGTCGAACGTCCCGGAGGGCGACCGGGGTTGGGTCGCCGCGACGAGCCGAGTTCGACCGTTCCGGCAGTCACACACGTCGACGGCACGGCCCGGCTGCAGACCGTCGACGTCGAGCGGGCCCCACGGTTCCACCGTCTGCTCCGTGCGTTCGAGCAGCGGACCAGTACGCCGATGCTCGTGAACACGAGCTTCAACCTCCGTGGCGAACCGGTCGTCTGCACGCCCGGGGACGCGATTCGCTGCTTCGAGCGGACGAACCTCGACGTCCTCGTGCTCGAGCGGTTCGTCGTCGAACGGTCGCCCGACAAGCCAACGTCGCCGAGGCCTCAGGAGCTCGAGCCGACACCGCATCCCGGTTCTTCGCTCATTCGGTCCCCCGCGGAACCCAGCCCGGCGTTCGTACGGACGCTTTTCCTGGCGGCCGCGGCCGTCAGCGGACTGGTCGCCTGGCGATTCGGTGTGCGCGGTTGGTCGGTCACGGCCACGGGCTTTGCGGTCGTCGCCGCGGCGTCAGCCGTCGCCGCCGTCGCACCGGCACTCGCGGCTCGCCGACTCTACGACCGGTGGAGGTTGCTCACGGCTCCGATCGCCCGGACGCTCTCGACGGTGCTGCTGACGGCGACCTACGTCTTCGTGGTCGTGCCGGTCGCCGGGCTGCTACGCTTGCTCGGGCACGACCCGCTTCGACGACGATTCGATCCGTCGAAGTCCTCCTACTGGACGAAGCGAACCGGGGAACGCACGGCGAAAGACTACTCGCGACGGTACTGACGACGTGGATGAGCGGCCACGAGACGAGTCACGCGAACCGGCCGCGGGCGGTTCCGAACCACCAAACCAGCCAGGCCTGTTGCGCGAGTTCGTGGAGTTCCTGCTGCAGGAGAGGAAGTGGTGGCTGGTCCCCATCGTGCTGGCGCTGCTGCTGCTGAGCGCGGTGGCGTGGTTCGCCGCCTCGCCGCTGGCCCCGTTCGTCTACCCCGGCCTGTAGCGCACGCCATGCCGGCCGACGCTAGTCCACGGGGACCTCGTAGGTCGCTCCCTTCTTCTCGGGAACGCGGTCGCGCCAGACCGGTCCGTCCGGAAACCGGTGCTGCTCGACGAAGTCCGGCCGGAACTCGAGCCCCCAGCCGGGCACGGTCGGCGTGACGTAGCAACCGTCGCGGACCTCGACCGGGTGCTCCACCGACTCCTGCAGGAAGTCGATGTACTCGACGAGCTGCGTCTCCGAGTGGCCCGAGACGGTGATCTGGTCCCACAGTCCGTAGTGGACGATCATGTTGCAGAGGGCGATCCCGCCGCCGTGCGGGCAGACGGGCACGCCGAACTTCGCCGCCATCAGGACGACGGCCATCACGTCGTTGACCCCCGCGACGCGGACGGCGTCGATCTGGCAGTACCCGATGGCGCCGCTCTTCAAGAGCTGCTTGAAGATGACGGGCGAGGCGGCCTGCTCACCACACGCGAAGGCGAAGTCGGCGTCGGCGAACGTCTCGGACAACTCGACGTATCCCAGCACGTCGTCGCGGGCGATCGGCTCCTCGACCCACTTCAGGCCGAAGGGGCGGTAACGTTCGACGTGTTCCTTCGCCTCGGCGAGGCCCCAGTACTGGTTCGCGTCGACCATGAGGTCGCCGTCGTCGCCGACGGCCGCTCGCATGAACCGAATCCGTTCCACGTCCCGGTCCGAGTCCTGCCCGACCTTCAACTTGAACGCGTCGAACCCGAGCCCCTGCAGTTTCCGGATCGTCGCGAGGATCTGCTCGTCGCTCAGTCCGAGCCATCCGGCGGTGCAGTAAGCTTTCGGCCCCCGCTCGGCCATCGCGTTCTCGCGACGGCCCACGTCCGACCGACGCTCTTGCAGAATCGCCACCGCCTCGTCGCGCGTGAGGGCGTCACCGATGTTCCGCCAGTCGATGCAGTCCGCCACGAACTCCGGTTCCAAGTCGACGAGCAGCTTCCACAGCGGCTTCTCCTCGGACTTGGCCCACAGGTCCCACATCGCGTTCAGGACGGCACCGGCCGCCATGCGGAACACGCCGTCGTGCAGCCATCGCAGCTGGTGGTGGTCGACCAGTCGTCGGTGGAGGCGGCCCGGGGCGGCGGAGAACTCGTCCAGGCTCGTGCCGACGACGAGCTGGCACAGGTCGCGGATGCCGTGGCAGATCCAGTCCGTTCCGGCCCCGACCGTGAACACCACGGATGTTCCCGTGAGGCCGCTGTCCGTCTGCAGACGAAGCAAGGCCGACGAGTAGTCGGGTTCCTTGTGGAACGGGTCCGATCCCAGCATCTGGTCGGACGTCGGCACGCGGAGGTCGACGACCTCGGCCGCGGTGATCGTGACTGTCATCGTCAACCTCGCTCTTGGTCGTCTCGGTGCACGTCTGCGGCGTCTTCCAAAGCACGTTGCCTCGCCGTTCTCGTCGGTCGCACCGGAGTTGGTTGGAGTTGGCCCGCCGTCGTCGGCGGTCCCCCCGACTACGGAGTCTCCGCATCCGACTTCCGCGCGAGGCCGCGGCGGACGAGCCAGTCGCCGGCGCGGTCGGGCCACGTGCCGACGTTCGAACCGGGCACAGGTCGCATTCCGTAGCCGTGTCCACCGTTGCCGTAGACGTGCAGCTCCGCGGGGACGCCGTTCCGCTTGAGGGCGGCGTAGATCAGAACGCTGCCGAGCGACGAGGACTGGTCGTCGTGCGTATGGACGAGGAAGGCGGGCGGTGCGTCCTTCGTCAGGCGAATCGGCGCGATCAACTTCTCCGACGTGCCGTCGAGAACTCGCCACGGGTAGATCAGCAGCGAGAAGCTCGGACGTGCGGACTCGGTGTCGACTCGGTCGATCGGCTCGTAGGCCGGCTTCGCCGCGTCGTGCAGTACTGCCCCGACCTGTCCACCAGCGGAGAAGGCGAGCACACCGACGCGGTCGCCTTCGAGATTCCACTCTTCGGCCCGGCTGCGGATCAACCGGAGCGACCGCTGGGCGTCTTGGAGGGGCCGCTTCCAAGCAGGTTCTCCGGGAGCGTTCGCCTCGTTGGTTCGGTAACGAAGGACGAAGGTGGCGATGCCCATCCGGTTCAGCCACGGGGCGGCCTCGGAGCCCTCCTTGTCGGGGACGACCTTGCCAAAGCCCCCGCCGGGGAGAACGAGAATCCCCGTGCCGTTCGGCTCGTCCGGGAGGAACACCTCGAGGGTCGGACGCCTGACGTTGACGATTCGCGTGACGGGCGGTTTCTCGTCCGGACGATGCGGGAGAGCCTGCCCGACTCCGCGCTCCGTCTCCCCCGGAGCGAGTTCGGGCCACACGGGGAGCGGTTCCGCGGCCACGGTCCGGACGGCGAGGCTCAGCGAGACGACTGTGAGGCCGGCAACCAGGAGCGCAGCTCTGCGAATCATGAGGTTCCCCAAGAGATGTCGGGGCGTCGATGATGCCGCGAACCGACGCTCTGGACAACCGCGGCGGACGACAACGGGTCACAGCGCACCACCGAACTCTTGGGACTTCCTTCGGCGAAGAATCCCTCCCTCCGTGCTTCCCGTCGTATACAATCACGTCACCCGCCCCGTCTTCCCACCGACGAGTTCAACGTGTCCGACTCCCTTCGCAGTGGCCTTTCGCACGCCGGGTTTACGTGTCTCTGCCTCGCGAGCGCGGCCGTCCTGCGCGGCGACGACCAGGTGCGGTCACAGGAGCTTCCGCCGCTGTCGGCTGCACGCGAAGTCGGACTGTCGCGTTCCACGATGCTGACCGACACGAAACCGCGGTCGGCGACCGGGACCTCCGCCGACTCACTCGAAGCGGACCTCGCCGGCTTTCGGAAGCACGTCGCCCCGGTCTTCGCCCGGTCCTGCGTGACCTGCCACGGGCCCGAGACGGCGGAAGGGGGGCTTCGCGTGGACACGTTGAGCCCCGACCTGCTGACCGGCAAGGACGTCGACCGCTGGCTCGAGGTGTTCGGTGCCCTGAGCAACGGCGAGATGCCGCCCGAAGGGGAACCCGGACTCGCCGACGAAGTGCGAGCGAAGGCGACCGGCTGGATGAGTCGGCAACTCGAGAAGGCGTCCGTTCTCCGTCGTGGTCGGGGAGGGCACTCGTCCTTCCGACGCATGACGCGGTACGAGTACCAGTACGCTCTTCAGGACCTTCTGGGGCTGCCCTACGAGTTCGCGGCGAAGTTGCCGCCCGAGGCCGTCTCCGAGGACGGGCTGAAGAACAGTTCCGAGACGCTGCAGATGTCGGCGAGCCAGTTCGAGACCTACCGGACCATCGGGCTGGAGGCGCTCGGGAAGGTGGTCGTCCTCGGTGAGCGTCCGACACCGGTTCGCTACGTGGTGTCGATGCGGGACGTGATGGACGAGGCGGCGGACAACCCGAAGGCGAAGTTCTTCGACCGCGACGAGGGAGAAGGTACGAAGCACGCGCGTCGCCAGCATCTCGTCGACCGGGACACGGGACGTGGGCTGCAGTCGTCCGGGCTGAACTGGAACCTGTCCCCGGTCGAGGGAAGCCCGGAGTCGCCAGAGCCGTCGTCGGCGGTGATGGTGTTCGGTGCGAACGACCGCCTCCGCCTCAACCTCGGAAACCACCTGCCGGACGGCGGCATCATGCGTGTCCGCGTTCGCGCCGGACGAACGACGCGAAACCCGACGGAGTACCCGCGGCTGCGACTCGTCTTCGGAGCACACACCAGCAACAACGCCAACTTCTCCGAGACCGTCAGCGAACGCGACCTCCCGGTCACGGCCTCCGCCGACGAACCGGCGTTCGTCCAGTTCGACGTCCCGCTCAGCGAGATTCCGCGGAACCCGTTCCGCAAGAACAAGGTGACGTTTCCCCGCCGCGACGAACTGTTGACGGTTCAGACCGTCTCGAACGCCGGGACCGGTCGCGGCGACGAGCCTTTGCGGATTCACGTCGACTACGTAGACGTCACGGCCCCGCACTACGAGGAGTGGCCCCCGGCCTCCCACACGAGGATCTTCTTCGCCAGCGAGAACCGAGGCGACGAGGCGAAGTACGGCCGCGAGGTGCTGACCGCCTTCATGGAACGGGCGTGGTGCCGTCCGGTCACTCCGTCGGAAGTGGACCCGTTCCTCGCTCTCCTCGAGCAGTACCGGCCGCAGTTCGAGTCCTTCGAGGGGGCCATGGTCGAGGTGTTGGCGACGGTTCTCGCGACACCGGAGTTCCTGTACCTCGTCGAGCGACGATCCGAGGAGTCGGATGACGAGACGACGGTCGGCGACACGGAGTGGGCCACGCGGATCGCCTTCTTCCTGTGGTCCAGCCTGCCGGACGAGGAACTGCTCCAAGCGGCACGACAGGGTCGGCTCGAAGACCCCGAGGTTCTGGAGACACAGGTCCGACGAATGCTGGCGGACCCGCGAGCCGAGCGGTTCGCGCTGCACTTCGTCGAACAGTGGCTCGGCCTCGAAGGGTTGGAGAGCACGGACCACGTGACCGACACCGAGTTGAAGGAGGCGATGCGGGCCGAGCCGGTCGCCTTCTTCCGGGAGGTGTTGCGAGAGAACAACAGCGTTCTCGACTTCCTGCACAGCGACTACGTCGTCGTGAACGAGCGGTTGGCGGCGCACTACGGACTGTCGGGCGTGCACGGCCCGCACTTCCGCCGCGTGGACGTCACGCCGGACCGGCATCGCGGCGGACTGCTGACGTGCGCGGCCGTGCTCGCGATGAACTCCGACGGCGAGGACTCGCATCCACTCAAGCGGGGGGTCTGGTTGTTGGAGCGTGTCCTGAACGACCCGCCGCCCCCGCCGCCGCCCAACGTTCCGGAAGTCGACCTGACGGACCCGGCCATTCTCCAGATGACGCTGAAGGAGCGGATCGCGAACCATCGCGACAAGCCCGCTTGCTCGTCGTGTCACGCGCGGATCGACCCGTGGGGAATCGCGTTCGAGAACTACGACGCCCTAGGGTCCTATCGGACGACCATCGCCGGAAAACCCGTGGACGCCACGTCGGAGTTGTTCAACACACAGCCACTGGCCGGCATGGACGGCCTGAAGCGGTACCTGCTCGTGAGCCGACAAGACCAGTTAGTCCGCGCCTTGGTTCACAAGACGACTGCCTACGCGTTGGGGCGACCGCTGTCGTTCGGCGACCGGGCGGAGATCGACCAGCTGACTCGCGAAGTCCGACAACGTGGCGACCGCCTCCAGGACCTGGTGACGCTCGTCGTCGCCAGCCGCCTCCTACGATCGAAGAGGAACTGACAAGTGACCACACACAGCCCGACATCGCTCGATCGTCGTCGTTTCCTGCACGGAGCAGGCGTGGCGCTCGCCCTGCCGTGGCTCGAGACCTTCGCGGCCGACCGTCCCACGCCGGACGAAACGCCACGTCGGTTCGTCAGTGTCTACCACCCGGACGGGGTCGGGTTGCCGCTGAAGGAGGACCCCGCCTGGAAGGACTGGAGCTGGTTCCCGCAAGGGGGGGAGAAAGACTTCCGTCTGACGAAGGTGCTCGACGTGCTCGAGCCGCTCCGCGACGAGGTGACGATCTACTCGGGGCTCTCCCATCCGGCCGTGCGGAACGTCCACGGCCACTCGAACGCCGACCAGTACCTGACCGGGGCGGACACCGGCGGGCACGGTCCGTACAAGAACTCGATCTCGTTGGACCAGGCGATCGCCGCTCGGTCGGGCCGGTTCACCCGGCACGCGTCGCTCGTCACCTCGACGAACGGCGGGACGGGAGCACCGCGGGGGGCTCAGACGCAGTCCTTCAACCGCCAAGGCCGACCGATCCCGGCGATGAACAAGCCGAAGCAGATCTTCGACACGTTGTTCGTCACCACCGGGGCCGAGGCCCGCGCCCAGCTGGCCCGCAGCAAGAGCGCACTCGACCTGCTCGTCGCGAACACGCGTTCGTTGAGTCGTCGGCTGTCCGACCACGACCGCCAGACGCTCCAGCAGTACCTGGACGCCGTTCGGGACACGGAGGTCAAGCTCGCCCGGGCCCAGAAGTGGATCGACGCCCCGGTCCCGAAGGTGGACGCGAGCAACCTCGATCTCGACGCGGGGCCGGAGGACGCCCGCAGCTACTTCGAGACGATGTACGAGCTGATCTACCTCGCGTTCCTCAGCGACTCGACTCGCGTGGCGACCTTCCAGCTGGGGCGGGAGAACGGCGGCGGTCCGCACGAACTGCTGTCCAAGGCGGTCGGGCTGGGTGGCGCCCACGGGCTGACGCACGCCGTGAAGCGCCCCGACGGCTGGAAGAATCTGGGAACCTACAACAGGTACCAGGCGCAGGAGTTCGGCCGTTTCGTCCAGAAGCTCAAGGACACGCCCGAGCCGAACGGCCGGGGCACCATGCTGGACAACACGTTCGCCATGCACGGCTCGGCCAGCAGCAGCTTCCACCTCTCCCGCAACTATCCCATCATCTCCGCCGGCGGCAAGAACCTCGGCTTCCGCAACGGACGCTACCTGAAGTTCGGCAGCGGCAACGAGGACAACCAGGCGGGAGCGGGGATCGCCACGGACGCCGGCTGGCGGAGCAAGGTGCAGGTCGAAGAGCTCCCGCTCGCCCACTTGTTCGTCACGGTCCTCCAGCGAATGGGGGTCGAGACCGACTCCTTCGCCGGTCACACCGGGACTCTGGCCCGCGTGTAGGGCAACCGATGCACGATGGGGCGCGATCGCCGACCGTCCCTTCGGCCCGGTGACGATGTGTGACTGCAGAGACCGACGGAGGTCGGGGCCGGTTGCCTACTCGCTCTTCTCGCCCATGGTGAGGACCGTGAGTTGTCCCTCCATCAGCAGCGCGATTCCCTTGGTTCGCTCGATCCGTTGCAGCACCACCTTGAGTGCAGCCGTCATCGGGACGGACAACAGCATCCAGACGAAGCCCCAGAGGGCGTACCAGATCATCAGCGCCAGCAGCACCACGATCGGGTGCAACTCGAACGACGACCCCATCAGTCGAGGTTCGACGACGTTGCCCACCACGAGTTGGACGCCGCAGGAGAGCACGCTGGCGGCCACCATCGAGGCGACGCAGACGTCGGGACTCAGCCAGACGAGCGGCAGCAGGCCGAAGGACGACCTCCGCAGGTCCGACGGCCGAGTCGTCGTCCGAGAACGAGAAAACCCGCGATCGCCACGATCGCGGGCAATCACGGGTTCTCCGAGTCGGGACGAGAGGATTCGAACCTCCGACCTCTTGACCCCCAGTCAAGCGCGCTAACCAGACTGCGCCACGTCCCGGTCGCCGGGGGGAGCCCGGCGGCAAGCGAGGATGGTAGGTCGCGCGGGCGGTGAGGGCAAGGGAATTCGAATCGATCGCCACGCGGCTCCGGTCCTCGACTGACACGGACACGGGGCGTTCCCGAAGGTTCGTCCGACGGCTCGAGAGCGTGTTGCCAGAGCACATCTCACGAACGTGTGGAGGTCGTTGATCGAGGATTTCGCGACCAAACGTCGTTCGAGTCGCTACACATGGCCCGGATCGGGTCTAGAAACCCTGGACCACCTCGCCACCGCCGATCGTGCCGAGCTTCTGGTAGAGGCCGAGTGTCTGGACGACCCCGGTTCCGGGGTCGGGCACGCCGCTGTCGATCGTGGAGGAGAGGAATCGCACGCGGCCGTCGCAGAACAGGAAGTGGGACCCGCCGTCGTGGTGACTGCCGAAGCCGTGTTCGTTCCAGACGTCCTGGTTGAGCGGCACCTGGGTCCAGCCCATGACCACTTCGAGGTTCTGGCTGTCCGGATCGGTGACGTAGACGCCGGCCCAGACGGGGATCCGGTCGGGCAGGTCCGGGGTGAATCCGATCCGCTCGCCGACCATGAACGTGTTGCTCGTGCCGTCGGTGACGTCCCGGAACCGCGTCGAGGAGTTCAGGCCGAACACCCCGTCGTTCTGTGGGGCACAGGCGTTCGTCCCGGCGGAGCCGGGGTAGTTCGAGACGCCGAACTCCACGCCGCTCGACTCCGCGACGTAGGTCGCCTGGAACGGGTCGGTGGGGCAGCGAAACACCTCGAGTGTGCGGGCGACGTGGTCGGCGTTCGTGCTCTCGTCGAGGTCCGTCGAGAAGTCGAGGGAGTCGTACAGGTTCGCCTGCTCGAGGTTCGGCAGCACGAACGCGCCCCAGCCGAAGAAGTTGTCGAAGTCGCCCGTGCCGTCGTCCGCGGCCACGAAGCCGGGCGGCAGGCACCCGACGGTGTCGTGATAGGCGTGCAGTGCCAGCCCGATCTGACGGAGACGACTCCGGCAACTGGTCCGTCTCGCTGCCTCGCGGGCCTGTTGAACGGCCGGGAGCAGCAGGGCGATGAGCAACGCGATGATCGCGATCACGACCAGCAGTTCGATCAGCGTGAGGCCACAGCGGGGCGTGGGGCGTCGGTTCACCGGTCCTCTCCTCGATGGCGTCTCCCCTCAGACGATACGGCGGGGCAGGGTGTCCGGCAACGGGAACCTTGTTGCACGTGGTCCCCGGTGGGCGGGACTCCCTCAGAGTCCCTGCGGTACGCGTCCGGTGATCTCGTACACGTAGGCCATGATCTCCACGAAGACCTCGTACAGGTCGGACGGGATCGGCCGGCCGACGTCGACGTCGCGGTAGAGAGCGCGGGCGATCTCCGGGCGTTCGAGGACCGGGACACCGTGCTCGGCGGCGATGTGGCGAATCCGCATCGCGATGTCGTCCACGCCCTTGGCGACGACGACCGGCGCTCCGTGGACCTCCGGGTCGTACTTCAAGGCGACCGAGAAGTGGGTGGGGTTGGTGACGACGACGTCGGCGTCCTTCGTCGCGGCGACCTCGCGGGCCGCGGCCAACTTGCGGTGGGCCTCCTTCCGCCGAGCCCGGACGTGCGGGTCGCCCTCCATGTTCTTCATCTCCTCCCGCACCTCCTGCTTGGTCATCTTCAGGTCTTGCTCGTGCTTCCAGAGTTGAAACAGGTAGTCGAGCAGGGCGAGGACCAACAGCCCGGCGGCCAGGGCGAAGGCGAGAAGAGTGGCCTGCCAGTGGACGTATCCGATGATCCGTGCGGGCGACTCGCGGAGCAGCGCGGGGAAGTCGCCGACTTGCCACCACGTGAACGCGACGCTGATCACGCCCAGCACGACCAGCTTGCCGAGACTCGTCCCCAGCTTGACCAGTGCCTGTACTGAGATGATCCGCTTCGCCCCTTCCCACGGGTGAATGCGGGAGAGCTTCGGCTCCAGGGCGGAGGGGGCGACCAGAAACCCGACCTGGGCCACGTTGACCGTGACGGCTCCGATGAACAGGAAGAACATCCAGACGAGCACGGTCGACCCGGCGAGTTCCGCGAGTTGTTCTCCGGTCCGGACGGCGTCCTCGTTGGAGATCGTCAGACGGACCGAGCCGAGCGACCAGCGGGAGTACTCGACGACCGACTCCGACAGCGGAAGCCCGAGAAACCCGATCAGACCGGCGGCGACGAGCATCATGCCGGCCGCGCTCAGGTCCTGGCTGCGCGCGACGTTCCCCTTCTCGCGCGCCTCGCTGCGGCGGCGATCGGTCGGCTCCTCCGTCTTCTCGCCGAACTCGTCCGGCATCGGCGTGCCGTTCCTCTCGGTCTAGAACCCGGCGTTCACCCCGTTCCGGACAGCAGTCCGCCGAGGGCCTTCAACACAACCGGAACCTCGTCCACGACGCGGCGGGCCGCCCCCGTGAACACCAGCAGCAACACCACCAGGCTGACGACGGCACGGATGGGGAACCCGACCACGAGCACGTTGATCTGCGGCACCGTGTAGCCGAGGAAGCCCATCGTCAACGAGACCAGCGTCATCATCGCGACGACCGGAGCCGTGACCTGGACCGCGAGCAGCAGCGACAGGTGGACGAGGTTGGACACGTACTCGAGGACGCCCTCGTGGACGAACGCGTCGCCGGCGGGCAGCGTCTGGAACGTTTCGATCAGCGTCGTCGCGACGAGGACGTGGCCGTTGACCGGGGTGAGCAGCAGGAAGGTCGTCATGCCCTGCAGGTAGAGGAACTGGGCGGTGATCGATCCGTCGGTGTCGAGTCCCGGGTTGCTGATCTCGCCGAGCGCGAGCCCGCTCTGCTGGTCGATCACCTGCCCGGCGAGGCTGAGCGACGAGAGGACGATGAAGACCCCGAGCCCCAGGACCAGCCCGACCGCGAACTCGCCGGCGACGGAGAGCAGGTAGTCCAACAGCGTCCGCGGCAGCCGGCGTTCGAGGACGAACTCCGACGGACGGAGCGGCGATCCGGGGAGACGTCCCGTCCGCGTGACGGACTCGTCGTACCGGTCCAGCAGGTGGTCGGGAACCTCTTCGCGTTCGAGCAGGCCGTTCCCGTCGACGTCCAGCTTTCGGAATCCGAGCTGCCAGTGGTCCTGCAGGGCCGGCGTGACGACGAGCGCGACGGTGAGGACCAGCAGCACGCGGACGTTGGCCGGCACGACCGACTGACCGAAGACCGGGCCGATCGTCATCATGCCGGAGACTCGCACGAGCACGAGCGTGAAGACGTGGAACGTCTCCATCATCGCGTTGAACACCGCCCGACGGACGACGTCGGAGGGGAGTTGCAGCTCGTGCAGGTTCAGCCAGTCCGGCACGTGGCACCGCCGTCGCTAGAGGTTGTACGGCAGGTCGTTCACGAGCGTGGTCGCGTACTCGACCATCTGCATCAGCACCCACGGCAGCACGTACAGCAGCGTGAGGAACATCGCGACGATCTTGGGGACGAAGCTGAGCGTCTGGTCCTGCAACTGCGTGACCGCCTGCAGGATGCTCACGAGCAGGCCGACCGCGACCGCGACGATCAGCACCGGGGCTCCGGCGAGCAGCGTCATCAGGATCGCGGAGCGACCGAGTTCGAGGGCTTGGTCGGCGGTCACGGAACGGACTCGGGGGGCCGAACGGCAGGTCAGGGGACGACGAACCTCGCCACTTCGACGCTCTCGAGGAGCATTCCGACGACGAGGTTCCAACCGTCGATGAGGACGAACAGAAGCAGCTTGAACGGGAGCGACACGAGGACCGGTGGCAGCATCATCATGCCCATGCTGATCAGGACCGACGCGACCACCATGTCGATAACGAGGAACGGCAGGTACAGCTGGAAGCCGATGACGAACGCCGTCTTCAGTTCGCTGAGGACGTACGCCGGGAGCAGGGCGGCGAGGTCGACCGTCTGTTCGTTCAACTCGTCCGGTCCGCCGCCGTGGGGATACTGGTAGTCCACGAAGGTCCACAGCGTCTCGGCGTTCCCAGTCCGGTCGATCTGGTCGAGCATGAACAGCTTGAGCGGTCGCGCCGTCCGGTCGAAGGTCACCTTCAGCGGGATCCTCTGGTCCGGCCGCAGCCCGGGCGGCTGGTTGACGTGGGGGGCGATTCCCTCGTCGTAGGCCTGCTTCCAGACCGGTGCCATCACGAGCAGCGTGAGGAACAGGCACAGCGAGATCAGGACCTGGTTCGGCGGCAACTGCTGCGTCCCGAGCGCCTGCCGGAGCAGTCCGAGAACGATGACGAACCGGACGAAGCAGGTCGTCATCAGCAGGACGGCCGGGGCGAGGCTGAGGATCGTCAGCAGCGCGAACAACTTCAGAGTGGACGGCGTGCTCTCCGGCTCGAGCATCTGGTCCGGGTCGATCGGGAAGCCGTTGTCCACGGGCGTTGGTGGAACCGGTGGAGCGACGGGGACCGTCGCGGGGCCCGGCCCCGGTTCCTGCGCGCGGAGGTCGCTCCCGAACGCGAGGACCGAGGCGAACGCCGCCAACGTGACGAGACGTGCTGCTCTATTCACGAGAGGCCTCCTGCGGCGACGGGCGTTGCATCCGTTGCGAGAGCCGCTGACGCAGGTCGTCCTCGCCGCGGCTCGCCGTCGGGGTTTTCCTGGTCGCCGAAACCGTTGAGCCCTCGGCAGTCGTGCCGTCGGAGCGAGTCGTTGCCCGGCGGAACCAGTCGCGGAAGGAGTCGATCACCGGCGACTCCTCGTGGGCAGCGCGACACATTCCGGCGAGGTAGTCCACCTCCACGGGATCGTCGATCTCGGCGAGCGGGCGCAGTCCCTCCGCACTCGAACCGAGGACGAGGATTCGCGAGCCGATCCTCACCAGTTGGATCGACTCGCGTGGAGCGAGCGGCCGGCGCCCCAGGACCTCGACCGCCTGGGCGGGGAGTTGGGTCGAAGCGCCCGGTACGGTCTTCCGCCAGATGCGAGCCAGAGTCAGAACCAGTCCGACGACGAGAAACAGCGCGAGCACCGTCCACCACGGTGAAGCGGGCCGAGACGGCGTGGCCGCGTCGGTCTTCGCCGTGTCGGGGCGTTTCAGGGTCAGCCGGGGCTGCGACGCGTCACGAAACGGCACGGGCTCCCGTGGCTCGACCGCCGTCGGCGACGTGGCCGGTCTGGTCGCCGCGGCAGAAGGCTCGACGACGTTGCGGCGTTCCGTCGGGGTGGAACGCACGCCCTGCGCGCGGGCCGTGCCGCTCGACACGAGCACTGCGGCGACGAGCGCCATGCGCACGGCGACGCGAGTCGAGTTCCGTGAATCGTCCATGACTCCCCCCCTGACCGCTCCGCGGTCGGTCACACTTCCGGCGCCAGGATCTCCGCAACGCGAACGCAGAAGTTGTCGTTCAGCACCAGCACCTCGCCCCTCGCGAGCAGTCGGCCGTTCACCAGGATGTCGACCGGGTCGCCGGCGAGCTTGTCCAGTGGGACGACGGAGCCGGGCTTCAGCCGCAGCACCTCTTCGATGAGCAATTCCGTGCGGCCGAGTTCGATGCGCAGGTCGAGATCGACGTCCTGCAGTCCGCTGATCGCACTGGCCGGGGTGCGGGTGCGTTCGTCGGCACCGAACTCCTCGAACACGAACGCCTGGGCGTCTCCCGTGTGGGACGGCTCGGACGACATGGCGGCCGCGACGCCCGCCGACGCCCGTTCGGCGAGCACGTCGGGCGACGTGGTGGACTGGTTCAGCAGCGTCTCGATCTCGCTGGGATCGAGCACGTCCTCGTTCTTCTGTTGCGTCGCCGCCGACGCCCCGCCTGCCGAGTCGGCTCGAGAAGGCTCGGGCTCGGCGGCCGGCGTCGTCTCGGCCGGCTCGGGAGTGTTGGCGGGTCCGGGAGCACGGCTCGCAGCCGCTGCACTGTTCTCGGCGGCCACGCTACGCTCGGCCGCAGCGTTCTCCAGCAGCTTCTCGAGCTCGTCCGGATCGATCAGGTCGTCGTCGTCCACGAACGCCTCCGATCACTGTTCGACGGTTTGGTAGTGTGGGAACACGATCTCGACGACGTAGCTCTTGCGAAGGAGCTTGTTGACGTCTTCGCGCATGCGTCGCCGCATCGTGTTCCAGCCGGGCTCGCCGAGTTCGGCCGTGTTGGCGGACCGGATGACCTTGTTGACCGCCATGCGGACGCGTGCCTTGTGCTTCGTGTTCGCCGCCTCGTCGAACACGTGTTGCTGGTCGGCCGCGACGATGGCCACGACCTCGACCGTGATGTGCACTCGCTGGCCCTCGGCCGAGCTGTTCGTGGTGCTGAACTTGTCGATCGGCACCTCGACGACCTCGGCGTCCGGGCTCTCCGTGGGGAGTTCCTCCTTCTCCTCCGGGACCGGAAGGAGGAAGTAGGTTGCCACGCCCTGGACGACGACCACGGCCAGCACGATGACGACGATCTTCAGCAGCCCGCCCTTGGGTTTCGGTGCGGCCGCGGACTCGTCGGTCTCCGGCGGCGCCTCGAGATCGGTTGCCATGTCGTCGTCCTCCCTGACGGCGTACCCGCGGCGCGTCAGGGGACGAACGACGTGCTGTCCCCCGCACGAGCCGCCGACCGACCGGCGTCGAACACCGTCGGGGACGCGGCGTACGGAGAACGCCCCGGTCGGGGAATCCGCGTCGCGCAGGCCCTAGGGCTCGTCCGTGCCGGACGGTTGCACGGCGGTGATATAGGAATCGACGACGAACACGTCAACCCGACGATTCCGGCAGCGGAGCACGTCGTCCCGCGTGACGACCGCCGGCTCCGAGTCCCCCACGGCGTTCAGCAGCAGCCGGTCGCGGTCGATTCCGGCATCGACGAGGGCCTCGACGACTCGCGACGCGCGGGCGTAGGACAGCGTCTCACGGTCCGGGTACGGGAATGGTCTGTCGTCGAGTACTTCGAGGCGTCCGCCGATCTCCTCCGGGGAGGCGTGCCCCCGGACCACGATCCGGTTCGGTCGGTCGGCGAGCACGTCCGCCAGCACCACGACACCCTCGAGGAGCTCCGGAGTCGGGTCGGCGGAGTCGAGCGCGAACATCGTCGGCCCGCCGAGGGTGACGACCGTTCCGTCGCGGACCCGTTCGACCGTGATCTCCGGGCCGGCGTGGCCGTCGGCGTTCCGGGCCGACTTCTTCACACCGCCTTGGCTGCTTGCACCGTCCGAACCGAGATGTTCG
>JANQQW010000049.1 GCA_028284885.1 Planctomycetaceae bacterium | reverse complement strand
GGCCCGCGAGGCCGCTCGGCGGTCGTCGTGCCGTAGCAACCTGAAGCAACTGGGCCTCGCTCTGCACAACTACCACGACGCCCACTCGGCGTTCCCGGGCGGTTACTACTCGACCCCGGTTTCGACGGCGGCCGAAGCGTCGGCGGCGGGAGCCGACAGCGGCACCTGGGACGCCGGTCCCGGCTGGGGCTGGGGGACCATGCTGCTTCCCTACCTCGAGCAGAGCAACGTCTACGCCGGCTTCGATCTCGACCAGCCCCTGTGGGCGGCGGCGAACCGTCCCGGTGCCGCGACGAAACTCAACGTCTTCCTCTGCCCTTCGGTCTCGGGAGGAGACGAGGCCTATACGGTTCGTTCGGAGGCGGGGACTCCTCTCGATCCCGGCGGCGGCAACTTGTTGCTCGGACGGAGCCACTACGTCGCCAGCCACGGACAGGAGGAGTGCTGGTCGCGGTGCGGCGACACCGGCAGCGGACTGATCGTCACGAACATTCGCGGCAACGTGTCCACGGCGACCCAGTCGGTCGTCATCAACGGCGACGCCTCCCGAGTCGCCGACGGACCCTTCTTCCGCAACTCGGCGACCCGGATGCGGGACGTGACGGACGGAACGTCGAACACGATCTTCCTCGGCGAACACTCCTCGCAGCTCAGCGAGAAGACCTGGGTCGGCGTCGTGCCCGGAGCCGGGACGCACCCGAACATCGGTTCGCCGGACAACGGAGTCGACTCGGCGGCCACCCAGGTTCTCGTGCACGCCGGGCCCTCGGGCGGCGAGAACGACGGCGTGAACTTCATCATTCACCCCGTCAACTTCCCGACCCTCCACGTCGGACAGATGTACTCGGAGCACACGGGCGGCGGACACGTCTGCATGGGCGACGGATCGGTGCGATTCGTCTCGGAGAACGTCGACCTGTTCACGTTCGCGGAGATGTCCAGCATGAACGAAGGGGAGGTGGTCAGTGTCCCCTGAGAACGGACCCCGCCGAAGCAGCCGTTTCAGGGCGACCTGTCTCGCCCTCGCGTTCGCACTCACGTCGCTGGTCGGCTGCGGTGGCTACCCGGAGGTCTCCGACCGCACGTACGAGATCGCCACGGCGATCCACGGCATCTGCAATCGGGAGCAAACCGAGAACCTGCCGGTCGCGGAGAAACTGGTCGAGGACTCACTGCTGGACGGGTCGATCTCGGAGAAGGAGGCCGGGTGGTTGCTCCGGATCATCGAGACGGCGCGGAGCGGGGACTGGGACGCCGCCGAGAGCGAGGCCAAGCGGCTGATGTCCGACCAGACGGGGTAGCACGAGGAACGGACCCGTCAGCGGCTCGCGACGAACACGATCGCTCCGACGACGGCGGCCACGGCGAGAACCGTCAGTAGAATCTTGACCACGCTCCAAGGTCGCTCCCCCTGCACCTCGCCCGTTCCGGCGTTGACCATCACCTGGTACGTCTTGCCCTTGAAGTTGTAGGCGAGCAGCCAGACCGGCAGCAGCAGGTGCTTGAAGGTCGCGGCGTCGTACCGCGTGTCGATGTCGTGAACCCGTTGCTTGTCGCCGCCGATCCGTCGGCGAACGTCGGCTTCGAGGGCTTCGCGGATGCGGTCTCGCGCTTCCTTGAAGCCCGGTTCGAGGTCGATCTCGTAGGTGCGGGCCACGTAGCCGGCCAGCACCTGCTGCGTGAACGGGATGCACTTCTGCAGCGGCCACGGCTCGAGCTTCTGCATCAGCGACCGGTTCATGCCGGGCGACGCGAGCACCAGCACGTCGTCGAAGAACCGCTGGAACCGCCCGGAGGCCGGGTACCAACGGGTCCGCGTCTCGGTCCGTCGGTTCTTCCCCGTGCCGACGGTCACCGTGTAGTTCTCGCCGCGCTGTCCGGAGTACTGGTTGAACGTCATCGCGTCGAACGTCCAGTACGGCAGGTAGACGCCGTTGAACGTGCCGTCGACGCCGCGTCGCTGGAGCGCCGACGGAGCGAACCACAACGACTTGACCCACTTCTTCAGGTTCGCCTTCGCGACGTCGCGGTCGACGAGGAACGGCAGCACGCCGTCGACCGGGACCCGGTCCTCGGCGTCGTGAACACCTTCGAGTTGAATGGGCGTTGCACAGTAGGGGCATTCGCCCGTACTCAACGCGCCGACGAACACCGTCGTCGCGCCGCAGCCGTCGCACTGTACCTCCTTCGCGGCGGTGGCTCCGTCCTTCTTCGGCTGCTCGGCCTCGTCTCGTTCTCGTCGCTGACGACGAATGCGGTTGATCATCGCGACGAGATCCTGCTCGACGATCTGGGCCGACTCGTCGATCTCGATCGCCTGCACGCTGCCGCAGAACGGGCACTCCAGCGACTGCTGCCCGATGCTGAAGAGCAGGTCGGCCCCGCACTCTTCGCAAGGAAACGTACGGCCCCGACCCTCGTCGATCGCGGTGCCGGCCTTCGTCGTGCTGGCGAGACGATAAGTCGACTCGTCGTCGGGGACTGGGGGCTCCGTCACGATGACCTCCGGCGTTCACGAGCGTGTGCGAGATGCGACGATTTTCTGCCGACGTCGAGCAGAACGAAAGAGACAGGGACGCGGATCACCTACTCGACGGTCCGGACGGCGGCGGCGACGGCGGCCGTCTCGATCCGCAGGACGTGCCGACCGAGACTCGCGAATCTCGCCCCGGCCGACTCCGCGGCCTGCCGTTCGGCCTCGGTCAGCCCCCCCTCCGGCCCGACGGCGACCCAGACGGCTTCGGCGGCACCGACAAGCCAGTCGGACGCTCCAGACGGATCGCCGACGATCAGGTTCGAACCGGCCGCCTTCAACAGTTCGGCCCACGGGTGCGGGGGCGCGACGGCCATCAGCTCGTTCCGGCCACACTGCTTGCAGGCCGCGACCACGGTCTGCCTCAACTTGTCGATCTTCGCATCCCGCGGGGTGACGACCGTCCTGTCCGTGAGGAGCGGAACCAGCCGATGCACGCCCAACTCCGTCAGCTTCTCGACGAGGAACCTGGCGCGGTCCCCCTTCGGCAGCGACGCGGCGATGACGACCTCTCGGGTCGCAGGCGGCGACGACGACCAGGGAACGATCGTCCGGAGGGAGCAGGAACGCTTCGTCAGCTGAACCACCTCGGCCATCACCACGCTTCCAGCCCCGTCGAAGACCTCGACGACGTCTCCGACGACCTTGCGGAGCACGCGTGCGAGATGATGCGTCTCCTCCTGATCGAGGTCGAACGCGTCCGCCCCGGCGGCCCTGGGGGCGTAAAACCTGTCCAAGACGGTAGTTCCGATTCGAGAGGCGTCTGGTGCCGTGATTGCCGATCATAACGTCTGTGTGTGGCGGGCAGAACGCGGGCAAGGACGACGGGCGTTTTCAGCATGCAGAGCGACGAACCTCTCGAGGGCTGGTTCTTCTGGTCGAGCACTGCCGTCGAGGCCCGGGCCCGGCTGGAGTTCTGCATGGAGAACCGGTTCCCGCTCGCCGTGCTGACTGGCCCCGCTGGCGTGGGGAAGTCGGCGCTCGTCGCCGAGTTCGCCCGTCGGGCGAGCCGGGACGGCCACGACGTCTTCGTGCTCGACGCGACGACCGACCCGGCGGGGTTGTCGAAACCGCTCGCGACCGTGATGCGGTCGCCCGGCACGCTCGAGGAGGAACTCGAGGCGAGACGACTTTCGCGGCGCCCCGTCATGGTCGTGCTCGATCACGTCGATCCGTCCGGGGGCGAGTGGGTCCGACTCGCCGAGCGGATCTCGCGACGCCATCACGCGACGCTCGTTCTCGTCGGTCGAGACGATCTACGGGAGTCGATCTGGCTTCGCGGCCGGCCGGCCCTGCGAGTCGAACTCGATCCCCTCACCGAGTCCGGTGTGAGGCGGTTCGTCGAGGAGTTCACCAGCACGGACTTCGAGAACCCGTTCTTCGACGACGAAGCCCTCCGCGTGATCGACGAGGTGACGGGCGGCGTCCCGCGTGACCTGTGCCTGCTGCTACAGGTCTGCGAGGCGACCTTCGGCGGCGGGGCTCGACGGACCGTCGATGCACGATCCGTGTTGGACTTGGCAGCGGAGTTGGGCCTCGAGCGTCCGGTCTTCGAGGTCCCGTCTACACTCGACGCGATCTGACTGCCTCGGTGGAACCCGACCTTGGTTTCACGCCAACTTGGAGCCGGTTCACCAATGCTTAACACTTCTCACATATGCTCTTAGGCAACGACCTGTGAGGAATCTCCGTAGGTCGCCTGATCGGCGTTGCACGTGACCGCGATGCTGCCAAGATGGTGATTCCGAGTCTGCGTCAACCCGCTCGCGGAGCGCTGCGTCCATGAGTTCCACGTCCGTCGCCACGCAATGTCCCAAGTGCGGGGCAGAAGTCCGCGCGGGGATGACGCGTTGTCGCAGTTGCGGTCACGTTCTCGTCGATCGCCGAGGCGGCAACGGGACCGCGAACCCGCCCCCAACCGCTCCGGCCGCACCGGCGAACACGGGGGACGTGTCGGACATGCTCTCCATGCTGGACGGTCCGCAGGCGGCACCGGCTCCGGCGGACTCGCTCCCAGCCACGACCGCCCCGCAGTACGACCCGCGTGGACGGAGTGCACCACCGCCGGCACAGCCGCCCTCTCCTCCACCGGCCGCTGCTCCCGCTCCGGTCGCGAGCCCCGAGCCTCCAACTCCGTCCACCCCGCCCGCCCCGCAACGGCCGCCCGTCGGCTCCGGCTCCTCGACGCGGAGCCCCCGTCCCGGTTCCTCCACCCGGATGAAGAAGCCCGAGGAGTCCGCTCCGAGTGGCACGGCGACCGAAGAGACGGACGGCACGGAGTCGACGGACGAGTTCCTGCGGATGCAGTGCGGCTCGTGCGGCCACCGCTTCCGCGTCAAGACGAGCCGGGCCCGCCGCGGGATTCGCTGCCCGAAGTGCAAGGAGGCGGTCGAGGCCCCGGACGTGCCGGGGGCTCCAACAGAGGGGCGCCGGCTCCCCTCGGTGGCGAATCGCTTCGCCAAGCTCGCCAGGAAACTGCCCGAGCAACCGCACACGGTCGCGGGGGACGAGTGGGAACCGAAGAACTCGCTCTCGAACCGGGCCTTCAACAAGCTCGAGTCGACGATCTCGACCCGCGAGCCGCAGAAGAACGAGACGCTCACGGAGGCGAACGGGCGTCGCTGCGAGGCGATGAAGAAGCTCGCGGAGTCGCGTGACGGCCGAGCCTGGGAGGTGCTGGTCGGGCAACTCGAGGACGGCTCCCCCTCGATCCGGACTGCGGCGATCAACGGCCTCGGCGAGGTCGGCGACCCGCGGGCCGTCCCGGCACTGGTCACGCTCTTCGACTCCGAGATCGCCGAGATTCGCCGGGACGCCGTGAACGCCCTCGGCAAGATCGGCGACCGCCGAGCCGTGCGAGCGCTGATGACGCTCGCCCTCGAGGATCCCGAGCTGAAGTTCCCGATCTCGGCCGCGGTCACGAGCATGGGAGAGATCGCGACTCCCGAGCTCATGGAGTTGCTCAACGACGACGAACCGGGCCTGGTGCTCGAGTCGATCGTGCTGCTGGGGCGTCTGCGCGACAAGAAGGCCGTCAAGGCGCTCACGGCCGTGATCGAGTCGCGGTCGGCCCTGTTCCGTGCGCACGCTGCGGAGGCACTCGGCCAGATCGCCGACGAGCGGGCCGCGACGACGCTGTCCGAGCTGTTGAGGGACGAGGACGCCTCCGTTCGGGTCGGCGCCGCGATGGCGCTCGGGCGGATGCCCAAGGCGGCCAACGCCAAGGCTCTGGTGCGTGCCCTTCGCGACCCGGACGAGGACGTGCGTCGCCTCGCCGCGAGCGCCCTCGGCGAGATCGGCGACAAACGCGCGGGAGACGCGCTCGCCTCCCTGCTCGACGACGGCGACGCGAGGGTGCGGGAGTCGGCCGCCGTGGCCCTCGGGCGGATCGGCGACGACCGCGCGGTCGAGCCGTTGTTCGAGATGCTGGAGGTCGACGACGACGAGGTCGTGCTCCGCACGATCGGAGCGTTCCGCCGGCTCCGCAACCCCGGGGCCGTCGAGCGACTGGTCGACTTCCTCTACCACGAGCGGACCGCCATCCGGCAGAGGACGGTCGAGACGCTCGGACTGGTCGGCGACTCGAGTGCGGCCGAGGCGATCGAGGGGATCCTGAAGGGGGACCGGTCGGCCGAGGTTCGCGTCGCCGCCGCCAAGGCCCTCGGCGAGATCCGCGACCCGGGTTCGCTCGACTCACTCGAACAGGCGCTCCAGGACGAGTTCCAGGTCCGCTGTCGCGCCGTGGTCGCCCTCGGCATGATCGGAGACGAGCAGTCGCTGCCCGCCGTGCTCGCGATGCTGAAGGACCCGGTGCCCGAGGTCCGCTACCAGGCGACGACCGCCGTCGCGGAACTCGGCAAGCCCGCCGGCATCGCGCCCCTCGAGGCGTTGCTCGACGACGAGAACCCGATGGTCCGCCGCGGCGCCGCCAAGGCACTGATCAAGCTCGGCGACGAACGCGGCGAGAAACTGCTCGAGATCGCGGCCAAACCGAAGAAGCGGAAGACCCGCCGGAAGAAGATCTCGACGGGCGGCTCGCTGATCGACTTCAAGGCCCTGAAGTCGATCTCCCCGGCCGAACTCGTCGCCCTCGCGTGGCCCGACTCGCCGCAGCGGCGGGCGATCACGGTCGCCGTGGTGGCCGTCCCGATGCTGGTGATGGGCGCGCTGTTCTTCTTCGGCGGCACGCGGTCGGCGGTGACGGTCCGCGGCATGGCGGCGAGTGCCGCCTTCGACGCCACGGGAGAGAAGGTCTACGTCGGCCGGACCGACAGCGGGCTGATCGAGGTCTGGTCCGTGTCCGGCCGCAGCCTGTCCGACCAGGTCATCGTGCCGACTCTCCGGGACGTCTCGCACGTCGCGGTCTCCGCGGACGGGACGGGGATCCTGGCGGGCGGTTCGAACGGGATGCTGTTCCTGGGCGCCGACGGCCAAGCCGTCGCGCTCGACACGAAGGTCAGCGAGATCGCGGCCGCTCCGGACGGGAGCTTCGCCGTCTCCGCGAACGCCGGCAAGTGCCGCGTCTGGAACCTCGCGAACGGCACGGAGATCATCTCGATCCAGACCGGCCCGGTGGCGGCCGTCGCGATCAGCAACGGCGGCTCGCGAGTCGCCGCGGCACTCGCGAGCGGCAAGATCGCCGTCTACGACGTCGCCACCCCCTCGAACCCCGTCTACCACACGCCGGTCGCGCCGGTGGCGGCGCTCGCCTTCGACGACGAGGCCGCGCGGTTGTTCGCGGGGTTCGACCAAGGCATGGTCTGCGCGTGGGCCGTCGGCGTCGACGAGCCGACGGCCCTCAGGAACACGGCCCACACGGTCGAGTTCATGGCCTTCGCCGGGGGGCGGGTGCTCGTCGGTGTCGAGGAGACCTTCTTCGAGTGGGACGGGGTCGGCCAGCCGCAGCCAAGGAGCGTGCCGGCCCCGGTCATGGCGGCCTCCGGAAACCTCGTCGCCACAGCATTCCCGGACAAGTCGCGTGTCATCGTGGCGGACGTCACGAACGGCGACGAACTCGCCAAGCTCGACGTGATCGTCGCGGACCCGTACCGTCGGTAGGCATCCGGGACGCCACCTTCGCGTGGCCGGTCCCCGGACTCCGTTCCTCCGTCGTACCCAGGCCAGACCATGCGCTCGACCGTCTTGGTGTTGCTCTCGTTGACTCCGTGCGCCGTTCCGTCGCTCGCGGCGGAACGCCCGAACATCCTGTTCTGCATCGCGGACGACGCCTCGTACCCGCACATGGGAGCCTACGGGACGACCTGGGTCGCGACGCCCGGCTTCGACCGCGTGGCCAGGGACGGGCTGCTGTTCGAGCGCTGCTACACGCCGAACGCCAAGTGCGCCCCGTCGCGGGCCTGCATCCTCACGGGCCGCAACTCCTGGCAGCTCGAGGCGGCCTGCAACCACTGGTGCTACTTCCCACCGAAGTTCGAGACGTACGTGGAGGCGTTGGCGAAGCACGGCTACCACGTCGGCAAGGTCGCCAAGGGATGGGCCCCGGGGGTCGCCAAGGACGCCGAGGGCCAGCGTCGCCAGATGACCGGCAAGGGGTACGACCGACGACGAGCCAAGCCCCCCACCTCCGGCATCAGCGGGAGCGACTACGCGGCCAACTTCGTCGACTTCCTCGACGCCAACACCGACGGCCGACCCTTCTGCTTCTGGTACGGCAGCACGGAACCGCACCGCGGCTACGAGTACCGCTCGGGCGTCACGAAGGGGGGCAAGCGACTCGACGACCTCGACCGGGTCCCGTCGTTCTGGCCGGACAACGAGACCGTCCGAAACGACATGCTGGACTACGCGTTCGAGATCGAGCACTTCGACTCACACCTCCTGCGGATGCTGAAGGAGCTCGACCGCCGGAAGTTGGCGGACAACACGATCGTCGTCGTCACGGCGGACAACGGCATGCCCTTCCCGCGGGTGAAGGCCCAGGCGTACGAGCTCTCGAACCACCTGCCGCTCGCGATCTGCTGGCCGGCAGGGATCGAGAACCCGGACCGCACGGTCCGCGATCTCGTCAGCTTCGTCGACTTCGCGCCGACGTTCCTGGAGGTGGCCGGCGTCGAGCGGAACGAGACCGGCATGCAGCCGGTGACGGGACGCAGCCTCGTCCCGCTCTTCCGGGACGAACTGGAGAAGCCGCACCGAGACCACGTCCTGATCGGCAAGGAACGACACGACATCGGACGGCCGAACGACTGGGGCTACCCGATCCGCGGCATCGTCCGCGGCGACCTGCTCTACGTGCGGAACTACGAGACCGACCGTTGGCCGGCCGGCAATCCGGAGACCGGCTACCTCGCCTGCGACGGCAGCCCGACGAAGACCGTCGTTCTGGAGACCCGACGCACCGACGCCCGCCGGTTCTGGGAGTGGAACTTCGGCAAGCGACCGGAGGAGGAGTTGTACGACGTGAGGGCGGACCCGTTCTGCCGGGCGAACCTCGCGGGTGACCCCGAACACGCGGGACGACTGAAGTCGCTGCGCGAGACGATGCTCGCCGAACTGAAGGCCGAGGGGGATCCGCGGGCCAACGGTCACGGTGAGGTCTTCGAGCAGTACCCGTACGCGGACGCGGGCAACCGCGGCTTCTACGAACGCCATCGGTCGGGAGAGAAGCTGCGTGCCGGTTGGGTCAACCCGAGCGACTTCGAGAAGGAGCCGATCGAGGACTGACCGTCGGTTCGTGCATCGTCGCATGCGTCCACAAGTCGATTCAGCTATGGAAGATCGGACGCCGACCGGGTACTCATGAGCGTGGGCCAACACACGCATCCCAAGAATCGCCTCATGATCGAGGGCGCCCTCGTTCACGTCGTCGACGACGATCCCGCCGTCCGCAAGTCGTTCGTCTACCTTCTGGAGTCCGCGGAACTTCGCGTCGAGAGCTACAGCTCCGCCGAGGAGTTCCTCGCCAAGTACCAGCCGAACGGTCCGGGATGTCTGATCCTCGACCTGCGACTGCCGGGCATGGACGGTCTGGCACTCCAGCGCGAGGTCGCCGACCGCGGCTGGAGGCTGCCCGTCGTCGTGGTGACCTCGAACGGCAGCATCGCCACGGCCGTCGAGGCGATGCGCCGCGGCGCGTACGACTTCATCGAGAAGCCCTTTGACGAGACCGCACTCGTCGAGTGCGTGCTCGGGGCCGTCGAGCACGATCGAGGGCGACGGCGTCGAGACCGGGAACGCGAGTCGCTCGTTCGCCGAATCGGCACCCTCTCACCCAGGGAGACCGAGGTGATGGAGCTGGTCGTCGCCGGCGAGGCGACGAAGGCGATCGCCAGCGAGCTGGGCACCAGCTTCAACACGGTGCAGAACCAGCGGGCCAGCATCCTGCGGAAGATGCAGGCCCGGTCGGTTGCGGATCTCGTCCGCATGGTGATGATCGCGCGGAGTCCCGAGGGGAACTGACCAGGCCTCGGGCGGTCCGCGGTCCGTCGAGCAGTGCCCCGTGTCCGTCGCCCGCATCGAACAACTCGACGACCCGCGGCTCGACCCGTTCCGCGACGTCCGCCGTCGAACACCACCGCACGGACGTTTCGTCGCCGAGAGCTGGCTCGTCGTCGAGCGACTGCTCGCCAGCGACTTCGAGTGCGAGTCGGTCGTCGTCTCCGACCGGCGGTTCACCACGCTCGGGGATCGACTTCCGGAGAACGTCTCCGTTCTCCGGCTGACGGACGATCTCGCGGACGCCCTCGTCGGCTTCGACTTTCACAACGGCGTGATGGCCTGTGGCGTTCGGCGTCCGGTCGAGTCGGTCCGCGATCCGAGGTGCCTCCGAGCCGTCGAGGACTCGTCGCTCGTGGTCGCCGTGCCGCGGGTGACGGACCCGACGAATCTCGCCGGGTTGATCCGCACGAGTCGTGCGTTGGGAGCATCGGCCCTGTTGCTGGGACCGCACTGCCCCGACCCGTTCTCGCGGCGCGTGCTCCGCGGCTCGGCCGGCAACGCCTTCTTCCTGCCGGTCGTCGAAGCCGAGGACCTCGCTCTCGAACTCGGCTGGCTGCGACAGCGCGGTTTCGAACTCGTGGGTTCGACGCTCGACCCATTCGCCGTGCCGCTCCCCGAGGCGACGGGGCCGGAGCGGACGGTGCTGTTGCTGGGCCACGAGTACGACGGTCTCGGTCCCGACTGGCTCGACCGCTGCGACCAGCGGGTGACGATTCCCATGTTCGACGACACCGACAGCCTGAACGTGGTCACGTCGGCGGCGATTCTGCTGTACCATTTCTCGGTCGTGGGTTGCCGCGGCACTCGCCCCCAGGAGACCGACCAGTGACTCGCTGCCCCCTCGCCACCTTGGCACTTCTGACCGTCGCGGCCGTCTCCTCACCGGCCGCCGGTGCGAAACCGGCCACCTCGGAATTCTCGAAGCAGGCGGGCGTCGTCGCCTCGGAGTTCGTCTTCGACCGCGTCGCCGGCCGTCAGTGTCACGCCTCGACGATCGCGGAGACGAAGGCGGGGTTGGTCGCCGCGTGGTTCGCCGGCACGCGTGAGGGGAAGGACGACGTCGGCATCTGGGTCTCGCGGCACGTCGAGGGCGTGTGGACGCCGCCCGCGCAGGTCTTCGACGGGTCCGAGGGCGAGGACCGGGTCTACCCGTGCTGGAATCCCGTTCTGTTTCAACGGCCGAAGGGCCCGCTGGCGCTCTACTACAAGGTGGGGCCGAACCCCAGGACGTGGTGGGGCATGGTGGCGACCTCCGCCGACTCCGGGGCGAGTTGGAGTCGGCCGCGACGGCTCGGCAGCAGCGAGGCCGTCGGCCATCTGATCGGCCCCGTCAAGAACAAACCGATCGCGTTGGACGACGGAATCTTGCTGTCGCCCTCCAGCACGGAGCACGCCGGGTGGCGACTGCACTTCGAGCGGTCGTCCGACGGCGGGAAGACGTGGTCCGTCGTCGGCCCGGTTCACGACGCCTCCCGCCTGAACGCGATCCAGCCGAGCCTCCTTCGCCACGGCGACGGAAAGCTGCAGGTGCTCTGCCGAACGCGTGAGGGCGTCGTCGGCACGAGCTGGTCGACGGACCGGGGGCTGACGTGGTCGAAGCCCGAGAAGACGCAACTGCCGAATCCCAACTCGGGAACGGACGCGACCACACTGGCGGACGGCCGACACCTGTTGGTCTACAACCACACGAAGCGGGGAGGACCGTTTCCGTCCGGCCGGAACATGCTCAACTTGGCCGTCAGCCGGGACGGGAAGCAGTGGGACGCGGCGCTCGTCCTGGAGAGGTCGGAGGGGGAGTTCAGCTATCCGAGCGTGCTGGAGACCGCCGACGGGCTCGTGCACGTGACCTACACGTGGCGGCGAGAGCGAGTCAAGCACGTCGTCGTCGATCCGGACGAGCTGGAGGCACAGCCGATCGTCGAGGGTCGATGGCCGAACGCGATTCGGTGACGCCGGCTCGGTCAGTGTTTCGCGACCTGGGCGCCGAAGACGTTGTCGACCGACAGCCGCAGGATGATCCAGAGAGCCAGCACGGCCTCGCGCCAGTTGATCTTCGACGAACCGTGCCGTCGGTCCTCGAACACGAACGGGACCTCGACGAAGCTGCAGCCGACCCGCTTGCACCGCCACAGCAGTTCCTCGAGTACGGAGTAGCCGCGGGACCGCATCCGGCCGAAGTCGATCTCGGCGAGTTTGGCCGTTCGGTAGCAACGAAAACTGCCGCTGCAGTCGCGTGGCCGTAGCCAGAGCAGCCAGCGGGTGTAGAGGTTGATGCCGCGACTCATCACGTGCCGTGACCAGCCCCAGCCGCGGATGCCTCCCCCCTCGACGTACCGCGACCCGATGACGACGTCGACTTCGCCGGCCCGCTCGAACAGCCGCGGGATCGCGTCCGGCGGGTGGCTGAAGTCGGCGTCCATGTTGAGCACGTGCTCGTAGCCGTGCTCCACGGCGTGGCCGAACCCGGCAATCATCGCCGCGCCGAGCCCCGCCTTGCCCGGTCGGTGCATCACCTGCACTCGATCGTCCGCCGCGGCGATCGCGTCCGCCACCTCGCCGGTGCCGTCAGGCGAGTTGTCGTCCACCACGAGCACGTGGGCGAAGGGAGCGTGCTCGAGAATCAGCGGCACGAGTTGCTCGACGTTCTCGCGCTCGTTGTACGTGCAGAGCGTGACGAGCAGGCGAGATTCGGACATCGAGCGACCGGGCGGCACGAGACGGAAGTCGGCGATTGTGGTGAGGGCGACCTTCGTGCGGAAGGCTCGCGGGGTTCCCCTCGGCCGATTTCCAGAAGCCCACGTCTCGCCGTTCGTTGCCGACCGACGACGGGGCCGGTAGAACGCGAGGCATGAACGTTCCTAAGTTGCTGCTCGCCCTCGTCCTGTGCTCCCCCGTGTCGTTCGCGGACGACGTCGATCCGAATCGGCTGGTCGTCGTCGCCGAGGCGGGCAAGGGCGTTGCGATCACCGATGCGAACGCCAAGGTCCTGTGGAAACGTCGGATCGGCAACGTCCACGACCTGCACCTGCTCCCGAACGACCACCTGCTCGTCAACGACGGATGGAGGAAGGTCGTGGAACTCGACCTGACGAAGCGAGTCGTCTGGACGTACGAGGCGGCGAAGGACGTCGGGCGGGTCGAGATTCACGCGTTCCAACGGCTGCCGAACGGGCGGACGATGGTCGTCGAGAGCGGGCCGGGCCGAATCCTGGAGGTCGAGGCCGACGGGACCGTCGCGAAGTCGATCCCGCTCCAGGTGAGCAAGCCGAGCCCGCACTCGGACACACGGCTCGTCCGGAAGTTGGAGAACGGCGACTACCTCGTCGCTCACGAGGCGGACCAGCGGGTCAAACGGTACGACGGGAAGGGGAACGTCGTCTGGGACTTCGCGGTTCCGCTCTTCGGCCGCGAGCCGGCGAAGGGACACGGCCCCGAGGCGTGGGGCGGTCGGACGTTCTCGGCCATCGTGCTCTCGAACGGCAACTACCTCATCTCGACGGGCAACGGGCACGGAGTCCTCGAGGTCACCCCCGAGAAGGAGATCGTCTGGCGGTTGAAGCAGAACGACCTCGAAGGAGTCACGCTGGCGTGGGTGACGACGCTTCAGGAACTGCCGAACGGCCACGTCGTCGTCGGCAACTGCCACGCCGGGCCGAAGAACCCGCAGATCGTCGAGATCGACCGTGAGAAGCGGGTGGTGTGGACGTGGAAGAACTTCGAGGACTTCGGCAACGCCCTGCCGAACAGCCTCGTCGTGGACGGGGAGCGTGCCGTCGAACTCCGCAAGGCGATCGCCGCGCTGTCCAACGTCGGTCGCTGACTACTTCTGCGGCAACAGCGGCAGGAGCGGGCCGTTCGGTGGCTCGGCGGCGGCCCCCGGGTTCGGTTGAGGCAGGTTGGCCGCTGGCGCGTTCGGTTGCGGGGGGGCGGGAACGGCAGGGGCCGCGGGCGGCGCGGCGGGCGGAGCCTCGGCGACCGCCGGCCTCAGGAAGGCGAGCAGGTGGTCGCCGCGCCCGGCGAGCCGGTAGGCGGTCTCGAAGAACTCGGCCCCCTTGTCCTCCTGTCCGTCGAAGTGCAGCAGCACGCCCATCACGAACAGTCGGTCCGGGTCGCGGATGTCCTCACGCACCCAGTCGGCCCCACTCAACAGGTACGACGACTTGGCGAGCGCGTTCTCCGGACCGAACAGTTCGTCGAGCGTGATCCCGGTCTGGGGACTGAGCGGGTCGATCTCGACTCCTCGTCGGAAGGACTTGACGGCCAGTTCGGGATGCCCGGCCGCGACCATGGCGAAGCCGAGGCGGTAGTGGTTGTGGGCGACGTCGCTGGCGGCCTGGACGGCCGACTTGTAGCGGCTGACGGCCGTCGAATACTGCTGCTTGCGGAACCAGACGTCGCCGTTGATCCGGTACTTCAGGCTGCGTGCCTTCATCTCCGGCGAGGACTCCACGACCTGGAGCCGCGGCCGCGGGTTCGTCTTGGGGACGACGACCGGCCGTTGCCAGCGAAGCTGCTCCTCGAGTCGTGCCCGGGCGAGCACCTCGTTGTCGAACGGGTTCTGGCCGACCCAGAGCGGATGGGCCTGCCGGACGACCGGTGCGACGCTCTCCCAGCCTTGGTGGTAGAACGGTCCGTTGCCGTACTGGACGACACCCGGCACGGCGACCGCGACGCCACGGTTCACTCCCACGTTCACCCACGGCGTGCGAACCTGCACGCCGCCGACGAACGGCCCGTACGGCAGTCCGTACCCGCCGACCGGATAGCCGAACCGAACGGGACGAACGACCCGGTACGGGGAGACGGCGACGCCGTTCGCCGCGGCGACCGAGCCCAGCGGGGAGGCAACGCGACCCGTCGGCGAGACCCAGGCCCGGCCGTACTGCCGTTGGTACTGGTAGTGGGCCTGCGTCGGTCCGTACAGGGAACCGGTTGGTCCGTAGACCTTCGGGTAGGTGACTCCGGGCTGGGCCCACGAGACGTTCGTCGCGAGGGCGAGTCCGACGACCAGCAAGACACGGAACATGAGAGTCCCCCTGTTGGGCCACCGTCGTGGCGGTTCCGTCGAGTGAATTGGGTGGGGGGAAGAGCGTTGCCGCTCGACCGAAGTGTACGAGGCGACACGCCGGTCAACAACCACTTGGCGAGCTACTCGTCTTCCAACGCCGCGGCAGCCGTGTCCTGGAACACCTTCCGGATCGACGCCCCGTCCGCGTTGCCGAACTTCGTCCGCTGGATGAGCAGCACGTAGACGCGGTTCGTCTTCGGATCGACCCAGCCCTGCGTGCCGAAGGCGCCCCCGTGCCCGTAGCTGCCCGGCGAGAGCGCGGCCGAGACCCCCTGTGGCTCCCGTACGACACACCAGCCGAGCCCCCAGCCGTTGCCCGGCGTGAAGCCCGTGACGAGGTCGCCCGTCTGCACGCGGGTCATCTCCTTCGCGGACTTCGCCGAGACGATCCGCACGCCGTCGAGCTCTCCGCCGTTCAAGACCGTCTGGTAGAAGCGAGCGAGGTCCGCGGCCGTCGAGTACAGGCCGCCGGACGGGTTCGGCGCTCCGGTTCCGTCGCCGTGGATCCAGTCCGGAACGGCGACGATCTCGCCCGGCTCCTCGCCGGGGGCGTAAAGCTTCACCACGCGTTCTCGCTGCTCCTCGTTCGGGACGAAGGTCGTGTCCTTCATGCCGAGCGGCTCGAAGATCCGCTTGGCGAGGAACCGCTCGTACGGCTGCTTCGACACGACCTCCACGATCCGCCCGCAGACGGACAGGCCGGGCGAGTACTTCCACTTCGCCCCCGGCTCGAACCGCCAAGGTTGCTCCGTCAGCTTGCGGACCGTCTCCGCCAGCGTGGCACTCGTGAGTTGCTGCCCCCCGATGCCGGACGTGTGCGTCAACAGATGTCGCACCGTGCAGGACTTCCCGACCGGCTCGCCCTCCAGCTCGACGCTCTCGAACTCCGGCAGGTACTTCGTGACGAGGGCGTCGAGTGAGACCTTTCCCTCGTCGACGAGGATCATCAGCGCGGTTGCCGTGACCGGCTTCGTCATCGACGCGATGGCGAAGATCGCGTCGTTCTCCATCGCCCGGCCGGCCTCGACGTCGGCGAGACCGCAACTCGCGTGGTGCACGACCTTGCCCTCGTGCGCGACGAGCGTGACCACGCCCGAGGCCCGGCCCCGTTCGACGAAGTCCTTCATCTGCTTCGCGACTTCGACGATCTCGGGATCGCCCGCCACGACGAGCGGCGCGAGACCGAGCAGCAGGGCGGCCGTCACGACGGGCCGACTGGAGGGAAACGAACGTCGCACGGGCAGACTCCGGGTGGGGAACGGCAATCCTCCATCTTGGCGAACCGTGCGCGAGTTGGCGACCACGGATTCCGGCGGCGTCGGGTTTCCCCGAAACGTGACCCGCAGGCCGGATTCCCGTTGTTAGCATCGGGGAGTCTTGACCGGCAGTTCTGCCGAAACTCGTCTCCCTGTTCCCTTCTCCAGGAGGCCGCGTGATGGAATCCCGTCCCCGTTCGACGCTGCTGAGCCGTCTCTACACCCAGAACCCGTTCTACGTCATTAGCGCCGTGCTGATGCTGTTCGCCGTCCGCTCCGGTTACGGGCACCTCGAGATCGGCGCGATCAACTGTTCGGTGATGATGGGCGTTCTGGCCGGCTACACCGTGGTGCTCGCGACACTCGCCGTGCTGCTCGTCCGATTCGGACGCGTGTGGGACGACGCTCGGTCGTTGTTCCTGCTCGTGTTGCTGTTGTTCGTGGCGGTCTCGGTCAGCGCGGACGACCTGTTCGCGACCGCCGCCTCGGCCGGCCACGGGATTCTGCTGGTCGTGGTCGGCTACCTGTTCTCGGCCGTCGTCTCCGAGGCGGTGCTCCGCTGCTCGCGGATCCGGCTCGGACTCGGCTACCGCCTCCCGTACCACGCGATGCTCGCGCTGTTCTACCTCGCGCCGTGGTGGCTCACGCCGGAACTCCACCAACGCCCCGCGGCCGAGCAGTCCTGGACGCTGCTCGCCTTCCCGGCCGTCGGCGGACTGCTGTTCCTGCTGCTGCTTCCGGCCGTGCGGCGGGGGGTGGCCTACGTGGCGGACAACGGCACGCCGTGGCCGTGGCCTTGGTTCCCGTGGACGGTGTTCGGCGGATTCGCCTTCGTGATCGCGTTCCGCTCGTACGTCCTCTCGATGACCTACGGCCTCACGGGTCCCATCTGGGACTACTCGTCGAGCGGCAAGACGATCGTCTTCGACACGATCTGGGGACCGTACTTCCTCGCGCCGCTCGCCTTCGCGCTCCTGCTGCTGCTGCTCGAGGCCGGCATCACCAGTGGCTCGCGTCGCCTCGTCAACAGGGCGCTCACGCTGTCGCCGGCGTTGCTGCTGCTGGCGCTGCCGAACCCGCTCGGTGGCAAGGTCTACTTCGGCTTCCTCGAAACGGTGACGCAGACGCTCGGGGCTCCGCTCTGGCTCACGGTCTCCGCGCTCGTCGGGTTCTACGCGCTGGCGACGGTTCGCGGCGTGCGGGGAGCCGACCGACTGCTCGCGGTCGGCGTGCTGCTGCTCTCGGTCGTCGGCCCCGAGACGACGGACCTCAGCCGGTTGACGTCCCCGGAGCCGTGGCCGCTGCTGGCCGTGGGCGGTGTGCTGCTGCTTCGCGGTCTCGTCCGGCGACGCTCGGCTTGGTGTGCGGCGTCGCTGCTGCCGTTGGCCGGCGGGGCGTTCTCCGGTCTCGGGGAGTCGCCGTTCGCTCCGTTCGCCTTCGACGTGTTCCACCACGTGCTCTGGGGTGGCGTGCTGCTCGTCGGCCTCGTCTTCCGCGACGACCTTGCCCGAGGCCTGCGACCGCTCGGAGCGATGGGGGCGGTCTTCACCGTCGTCTTGCTGGAACGCGGCGAACTGCTAGCCGCGCTGCCCCTGGCCGGGCGAGCGGTCTACTTCGTCATTCTGACCGCGACGATGTTGCTGGCCGCCAAGCTCTGCCGCTCGCGGTCCTTCCTCACCGGTGGCGTCGCCGTCGCCACGCTCGGCGGGTACGGAGCGGTCGTCGTCGGGTTCCGGCGGGCGGTCGAACTCCTCGGAACGGCCGCGGTCTCGGCCTTCTCGTGGAGCGTGGCCGCGTTGCTGGTGGCGATCCTGATCAGCGCGCACAAGGCCCGCTGGCTGCCACAACGGGCCTGGGCCGTGCTGCCGTGGAGGGGGGCTCGCGAGCCCGAGAGCGGCGAGTGACTATTCTCGCTCGACGAGCCAGACGTTGCGGTACTGCAGCAGGTTGCCGTGCCCTTGCAGGGTGAAGCCTCCCTCGCGGATCGGGCACTCGACGGCGTCGTGCACCACGATTCCGTTGTGACGCACGGTCATCGTCCCCTTCCGAGGGTCGTCCTCGGAGGGGACGAGATCGACGTCGTACGTCTGCCACACGAGCGGCGGCAGGCACGCGTTCACGTCCGGGGCCTTCCGGCCGTAGATCGCTCCGCACTCGTTCTTCAGCCCCTCCAAGCCGAACGAGTCGAGCACCTGCACCTCCCAGCCGTTCGTCTGGTAGAAGCCGCTGTTGCCGCGGCCCTGGCTGCGCTTCGTCGGGCAGAAGGGGAGCCGGAACTCGACGTGGACGGTGTACCCACGGAACTTGCCCTTCGACTTCACGTCCTTCGCGTCCGTGTGCAGGACGCCGTCGGCGAGTCGGCCGCCGTTCCACGCGTCGAGGTTCGAGCCGTCGAACAGGACGACCGCGTCCTCCGGCGGCTTCGCTCCGAGCGTCGGGCTCTTCCGCGCGAGTCTCTTCAAGAGGACCGTCCGTTCGCCGCCGAGTTCGAGCGTCAACCCGGTCTCGTCCCAGTGCCCGGTCCACTCCGCCTGCCCGGTCGGCGGGAACTCCTTCGTCGCGGAGAACCTCGCCGGGTTGCCGTCCATGTACTTCTTCGGTGCGACCGCCGGCTTCAACTGGACGACCCCCTCCTCGAGGACGCCGTCCAGCAGGATCTTCTGCTTCCCGTCCCAGCCGTCTCCGGGCAACCCGCCGGGGTACACGACGGCCTGCGCGGCCGACTTGCCCAAGGCGATGACCTGTGCACCGTAGCGTTGCTCGCCGTGACTGCCGACGTACTCCCCCTGCACGGCGAACTCCGGCGGCAGCGTCGGGTCGGCCGAGTCCGTCCAGACGTCGTTCTGCTTCGGCTGAGCGAAGGCAATCGTGGGCAGCAGCAGAATGCCGAGGGCGGCTCGAAACGGCATGGCTAGAAGCTCCGTGGTGGATCGTGGTCGCAGGGAATTGCCCACGATGCCGGCGTGGTTACGCGTTGGGGCGTCGAGCCGCTTGTCACGTCGAGCTGGACGGATTGGAAATCCGTCCCACGTCACTCCCACTCGATCGTCGCGGGGGGCTTCGAGCTGATGTCGTAGACGACGCGGTTCACGCCGCGGACCTCGTTGGTGATGCGGTTCGACATGCGGGCCAGCACGTCGTGCGGCAGCCGGGCCCAGTCGGCCGTCATGAAGTCGTCCGTCACGACCGCCCGGATCGCGATCACGTCGTCGTACGTCCGGTCGTCCCCCATCACGCCCACGGTCTGCACCGGCAGCAGCACGGCGAATGCCTGCCGCGTCTCGCGGTACAGGTTCGCCCGGTGCAGTTCCTCGATGACGATCGTGTCGGCCGCCCGCAGCGTCTTCAGCCGTTCCTCGGTGATGTCCGCGAGGCAACGCACGGCGAGACCCGGCCCGGGGAACGGATGCCGCCAGACGAGGTCCTCCGGCAGGCCGAGTTCGGCCCCCATCTGCCGGACCTCGTCCTTGAACAGGTCCCGCAGCGGCTCGATCAACTCGAACCCGAGTTCCTCCGGCAGCCCGCCGACATTGTGGTGGTGCTTGATCGTCGCCGCCGGCCCGTCGACGTTCGCCCCGGACTCGATCACGTCCGGGTACAGCGTCCCCTGGGCGAGGAAGCGGGCGTCCTCGATCGACTCGGCCTCCTTGCGGAACACCTCGATGAACACCCGGCCGATGATCTTCCGCTTCTCCTGCGGGTCGCTGACGCCGGCGAGTTCGGAGAGGAACCGCTCGCGGGCGTCGACGACGTGGAGGTCCGTCTGGAAGTGCTCGCTGAACTGCTCGCGAACCTGCTCCCGCTCGCCGGCCCGCAGCAGTCCGTTGTCGACGAAGATGCAGGAGACCTGCTCGCCGATCGCCTTTGCGAGCAGGGCCGCGACGACGGACGAGTCGACGCCGCCGGAGAGCCCGCAGATCACGCGGCTGTCGCCGACTCGCTCGCGGATGCCGGCGATCTCCTGTTCGATCAGCCGTCCGATGTCCCACGTGCCGCGGCAGCCGCAGACGTTCTTGACGAAGTTCGCCAGCAGCGAGCCGCCGAAGTCGGTGTGGGTGACCTCGGGGTGGAACTGCAGCCCGTAGATGGGCCGCGACTCGTGCCGAACCGCGGCGAAGGGGCAGGTGTCGGTCGTCGCGAGGGCCCGGAAGCCGTCGCCGAGGTTCTCGACCTGGTCGCCGTGGCTCATCCAGACGACGGACGACTCGGGGATGCCGTCGAACAGCGGATCGACCGCCTCAACCGTGATCTCCTTCCGCCCGAACTCGCGGGACTCGCCCGGCTGCACGTTGCCACCGAGGGCCCGGCAGGCGATCTGCATGCCGTAGCAGATGCCGAGGACCGGGATGCCGAGGTCGAAGATCGCGGGGTCGATCTGCGGGGCCCCCTCGCCGTACACGCTGGCCGGGCCGCCGGAGAGAATGAGCCCCTTCGGGTTCAGCTCGCGAATCCGCTCGGCCGTCAGGTCGTGCCGGACGAGCTGCGTGAAGACGTTCTGCTCCCGCACCCGCCGCGCGATGAGCTGGGCCGTCTGCGACCCGAAGTCGAGGACGAGCACACACTCCTCGCTCGACGTCTCGACGAGCCCGGTCTCTCCCGATTCAGCGGCCATCGCAGGATCCATGCCTCGGTCACTCCGTCAGCGGTTGCGGCGAAACGCCGAGTGTACCGGGTCGCGGAGGGTAGACAACGCTCCATCGTAGAACTGACCCGAGAGCGGACCAGAACCGTCCATGATCGACGCAAGGTCGATCGAGGCCAAATGTCTACTTCGCCGCTGTCTGCTTCTCACGCTTTCGCAGCTGCGCCTGATGCCTCCTCCAACGCAGAGACACGAAGATTGCGACGAACATCGAGCCAAGTGCCCAGCACACAATCCACAGGAGCCACAGTCCGATTCTGACAACTGTAAGGCTCCGATTCGTCCAGATAGCGGTTGCGCTACCATGCGAATCTACAAGCTTCTTCGGATCACCGTTCAGGCGCTCCGCCTGCCTCGCGATATCGGGGCTACGATATTCAAACCCAATTACTTCGCGATCCCAGCCCTTCGGGTGATCAACAGCAAAGTTGCTCAACATCGCTAGGTAGAGCAATCCGATTATGAGTGCCAAGACCCCCAAGTACTGCATGGACGTCTGAAGCGACTGCACTCTGCCGCGAGTGTTATAGCGCTCGAACACATACATGAACATCGCCAGCTGCACGACGCAACTCAGAAGAGAGACCGCGGCTCTATTAGGCCATGGGGGACCGATGTTCGCAACAAGATCCACGAAAGGGACCAAAACGGCGAGCTTCCCCAAGAGCCCCCAGAGTGATGTGACATCCCCGACAAAAGACCAAAACCCATCCAATGCCCCAGACTGCGGCAAGCCTGCGCTCATGATGTTACACCTCTAGGGATCGATCCTCGAGGAATGGACCTTCATGGCTTGTGTCCTACCCCACCAGTCACCACGAATTCTCTTTCGAATTATGCGGACTTGCCCAGCCTCTGAGGTGACTCGGAATTTAAGGACTCCCGCGGGAAGTTCCCCCACACCCTTGCCTAGGTCCATCCACTCGACAGGCCGCCCGAGTTGAGTTTGCAGCTCGAATACCCCATACGGAACGTATTGGACAGTGCTAACTTTGGTCCCGAACGACACATCGAATTCAGCATAATGTTCTGGTGCGCATTGTGGGCGCTCGCGAAGGCAGTGCCTTCTCTCGTAGTCCATGACAGCGTTTGGAATGGCCTCCCACATTTCGGTGGACCACCTGGTAGTCTCCGCTTCGTCGGCCTTGCGTACTGCTGTCAAGTACAGCTCGATGCAGGACTCAGTATGCTGCAATACAGACTCGGGAACGATGCGACTACATCGGCAATACTTGCGGATCGCCGAGACCTTGAACTGCAACTCCATAGCTTGGCCGATCTCGTCGAATCCGAAGCTAGTCGCGTACACAAGCTCTCGAACATACAGCCTTCGACATCGACGATTGTGGAAATAGCAGGGTGATTGCTGAATTGGAAACTGGCGGTCACGCAAGAGTTGCTCTGCGACGGCGCGGAGCCTTGCTTGAGTCGGCGGCATGGGGGCGCTTGGCTCCGCAGCCAAGAGCGCTAGCATAACAAGGCTCGCATGCATTGGAAGACTCCAACTGTGTAGGGCCGCTTGCCTCCTAGTAGCTAGAATTACATTTACAAGTGGTCGTCTGCAATTTCAAGGGCCGAACGGTTGCCCCACTCGCCTCGACCAATACTCGCGGGGGCTTCAATCCCGCATGCCGTACCGCAGGATGCACCACAGGGCCTTCAGGCCGTCGCGCCAGCCGATCTTCTTGCCCTCGGCGTACGTGCGGCCGGAGTAGCTGACCGACATCTCGTACACGCGGTAGCGGCGGCGGGCGATCTTGGCGGTCACCTCCGGCTCGAAGCCGAAGCGGTTCTGCCGCAGCGTCGGCAGCACGTCGTCCAGCACCTTCCGCGTCAGCAGCTTGTAGCAGGTCTCCATGTCCGTCAGGTTCAGGTTCGTGAACGCGTTGGACAGCAGCGTGAGGAACGAGTTGCCGACGGAGTGCCAGTAGTACAGCACGCGGTGCGGCTGGTCGCCCAGGAAGCGGCTGCCGTACACCACGTCGGCCTTCCCTTCCACGATCGGCTGCAGCAGCCGCGGGAGTTCGCCGGGGTCGTACTCCATGTCGGCGTCCTGGACGACGGCGACGTCGCCGGTCGTCTTGGCGAAGCCGGTCCGGAGCGCCGCCCCCTTCCCCTTGTTCACGTCGTGGGCGGCCGTCTCGAAGGAGTTGAGGTCGTCCGCCTCGCCGACGGCGATCTCCTCGATGATCTCCCGCGAGCGGTCCTTGCTGCAGTCGTCGACGAGGACGATCTGCTTGCGGATCGGCACGGCCTTGACGGCCGCCACGATGTCCCGGAGCGTCTTCTCCTCGTTGTAGACCGGGATCACGACGGAGAGCAGGAACCCCTCGGGGAGCGCGTAGATGCCGAGCTGTCGGCAGGCGTTCGCCCCCAGCATTCGCCGCCGCGCCTCGTACCACTCGGCGGTGTACTGGGCGACGTCGGCGTCGAGGTCGAGGGCCGCCCCGAGGACGTCCTGGTTCATCGTGGTCTCGCTCCGTCGGGACTGCTCGCGAAAACGTGGCCCGGCACGCTCGCGCGGAGACTACCAGCGTCCCGGCGAGCGTGCAAACCACGTTCGCGCGGCTACGCGAGCGGCGAGGTCACCCCCGGGATCGCCGTCTTCGGGAAGTCGACCGCACCGCTGTAGTCGGCCGGGCCCAGCTTCGTCTCGCTGTTGAGCACGGAGTCGAGCGTGATCGTCTTGCCGGAGTAGGCCGACTCACGGCCGGCGATCGCCATCAGCGTGCTCTTCGCCATGTACTCCCCGTTGTTGATCGGCTCGCCGGCCCGGATCGCGGCGAACATCTCGTTGTGCTCCACCTGGTACATGTTGGCGTTCGGCCCCTTGTACCGCCAAACCTGGTTGCCGTTCAGGTCGAACTGCCGGTGGGCCATCACGTCCACGTAGCCCTTCGTCCCGTAGACGTGGTCGGTCACGTCCACGTCGGTGCCGTTCTGCTGGCGGCAGCGGCTGAAGGTTCGCAGGCCGGTCTCGTACTCGAACTCGACCGCAAAGTGGTCGTAGACGTGCCCGTAGATGTCGGCCGTCCGGGCGATGCGGCCCCCCACGCCGCTGACCTTCGTCGGGTAGACGTCGTGCATGGCCCAGGCGGTCTTGTCGAGGCTGTGGATGTGCTGCTCGGCCGTGTGGTCGCCGGACAGCCACGTGTAGTACAGCCAGTTCCGCATCTGGAAGTCGAGGTCCGACCAGCCGGGCTGCCGGGCGTGCGACCACAGTCCGCGGGTGAGGTAGCTGCACCGCATGGCGGTGATCTCGCCGATCTCGCCGTCGTGAATGCGGGCGATGGTCTCCCGCTTGGCCGGGTGGTACCGCCAGCAGAGGCCGGAGACGATCGTGAGCCCCTTCTTCGCGGCCATCTCGGTCGACTCGAGGATCGACCGGGTGCCCGGTCCGTCGACGGAGACCGGCTTCTCGACGAAGCAGTGCTTGCCCGCCTCGACCGCGGCCCGCACGTGCTCCGGCCGGAAGTGCGGCGGCGTCGCCATCAGGACGACGTCGACCTGCTCGATGAGCTTCTTGTAGCCGTCGATGCCGACGTGCTTCCCGCCGTCGTCCACCTGCACGCGCTCGGCGATGCCCCCCTGCCCCTTCAGGACGTTGAGGCTGCTCTCCAGCTTGTCGCCGAAGGCGTCCGCCATGGCGACCAGCACGTTCTTCGGATGCGCGTTGAGCGCCTGGGCGGCCGCTCCCGTTCCACGGCCACCGCAGCCGATCAGGCCGACCTTCAGGGTGTCGTCGCCCGCGGCGTGGGCACCGGCGGCGATGGAACCGAGGCTGCTGGCGGCAACGGCGGCGGAAGCGGTCTTCAGGAAGGTGCGGCGGGTCGGCTGGTTCACGTCGAGACTCCGATGGGAGTGAAGGGGTGGGAGGCGGGCGCGTGGAGACAAGGGTAGCCCCTGCCGACGACGAAACGGAAGCCTACGGGCCCGACGGGCGGAGACACCGCCACAGCGAGATGCCGAGGCCGACGACCGTCAACGGCACGACGAAGCCGAACAGCACCACGCCGAACGTGGAGACCAGCTCGGGAGACGTCGACGACAGCACCAGGCACGTCGTGTAGGCGACGTAGTAGAACAGCAGCAGCACGCCCTCCCACCGGTCGATCCGGTGCCCCGTGAAGAAGATCGGCAGGCAGGCCGCGGTCACGGCGATCATGATCGGGAGGTCGAACGTCAACGCCTGCTGCGAGACCGGCATCCCCCCGGGGACGATCGCCGACCCGAGTCCCAGCACGACGAGCAGGTTGAACAGGTTGCTGCCCACCACGTTCCCCACGGCGATGTCGCGTTCCCCGCGAATCGTCGCCACGACCGACGCCACGACCTCCGGCAGCGACGTGCCGGCCGCGACGATCGTCAGCCCGATGACCAGGTCGCTCGTCCCCAGCCGACGGGCGATCGCCGACGCCCCGGCCACCAGCCAGTCCGCGCCGAACGCCAGCAGCACGAGTCCTGACACGACGTAGACGACGAGCAGGACGACTCGCCGCAGCGTCGGCGACTCCTTCGGTGCGAACTCCCGGCTGAACTCGTCGACGACCTCCGCCTTCTCCCGTCGGCTCTCGACGATCGACCAGACCGTGTAGGCGACCGCCACGCCGAACGCGATCAGCCCCTCGACGCGACTCACGACCCCGTCGAGTGCGAAGAACCCGATCAGGAAGGAGGCCCCGATCATCAGCGGCACGTCCAGCCGGACGACCCGGCTGGAGACGACCAGCGGGGCGATCGTCGCGGTCAGGCCGAGCACCAGCAGCACGTTGAAGATGTTGCTGCCGATGACGTTGCCGACGGCGATCTCGGCTCGGCCGGCGAAGGCCGACTGCAGGCAGACGGCGAGCTCCGGAGAACTCGTCCCGAGGGCGACGACCGTCAGCCCGATCACCAGCGGCGACACCCGGGCCACCGCCGCGAGCCCCGACGCCCCGCGGACGAGGAGTTCCCCCCCGGCCACCAAGGCCACGAACCCCGCGACCAGCCGCAGCACGTCGATCATTCCGAAACCTTCCTCACGCCGACACGGCGGTCGCGGATCGTACCGGAATCGCCGCCGCCGTGGCAGCGTCGCGGCCGTGACCCCACTCCACGGCGGACTCGACGACGCTCTGCCGCGTCCGCACCGCTCCGCCGTTCTCCACGTCGAAAGGCGCCCACCTCCGTCACGACTTCCCGTCGTCTCGCGGGCCGTCGAGGCGTCGAATTGGCGACCTCCGAAGCGTCCACTATCATCCGCCCACGAACCGGGAGCCCTCAGCGGTGTCCCACCATTCCGAAATCCCCGTTCCACAATCCGCAATCTGCCAGAGTCGGTCATGAAGAAGGACATGGAGAAGATCGTCGCCCTCTGCAAGCGGAGGGGCTTCGTCTTCCAGTCGTCGGACATCCACGGCGGCGTCAACGGCTTCTGGGACTACGGCCCGCTCGGCGTCGAGCTCAAGCGGAACGTCCGCGAGGCGTGGTACCGGGACATGATCACCCTGCACGACGAGTTCGACGTCCCCGACGGCGCCCCGTCCGCCTTCCAGATGACGTCCGTCGAGACGTCGATCATCATGCACCCGCACGTCTGGAAGTGCAGCGGCCACTACGACCTGTTCGTCGACATGATGGTCGACTGCCGCGAGACGAAGGGCCGCTACCGCCTCGACCACGTCTCCGGCCGCTGGGTCTCCGGCAAGCGGAAGGCGGACTCCGACGACGCCTCGCCCGTTCGCGTGCTCCTCACGGCCGCGAAGTCCGGTGCGGACCTGCAGCCGGCGCTCGTCGAGGCCGCCCAGCGGTTCTTCGGCGTGAAGAAGAAGGACGTCGAGAAGAAGCTCGAGTGGGAGGAGGAGATCGTCTCGCTCACCGACTTCGAGGACTTCTCGGAGGTCGTCGGCCCGGACGCGGCGGAAGCGGGCACGCTCACCGAGCCGCGGGAGTTCAACCTGATGTTCAAGACGACGCTCGGCGCACTCGGCGGCGCGGACGACGTCGCCTTCCTGCGGCCCGAGACCGCCCAGGGCATGTTCGTCAACTTCAAGAACGTCCTCGACAGCACCCGGCTCCGCGTGCCGTTCGGTATCGCCCAGATCGGCAAGTCCTTCCGCAACGAGATCACGCCGCGGAACTTCACCTTCCGCAGCCGCGAGTTCGAGCAGATGGAGATGGAGTTCTTCTGCCCGCCCGACCAGTCCCGCAAGTGGTACGAGTACTGGCGCGACCGTCGCTACCAGTGGTACGTCGACCTCGGCCTCGCCAGCGACAACCTCATCCTGCGGGACCACGCGGCCGACGAACTCTCGCACTACTCGGTCGGCACGGCCGACGTCGAGTACGCGTTCCCGTTCCTCGACGACGGCGAGTACGGCGAACTCGAGGGCATCGCCCACCGTGGCAACTTCGACCTCCGCTCCCACGCCGAGGGCAAGCTCGTCAAGGACGAGGAGGGCAACCTCGTCGTCCAGAAGGACGAGCACGGCCAGCCGAAGTACCGCGGCAGCGGCAAGGACCTCACCTACTTCGACGACGAGGCGTTCGAGCGGGACAAGGAGTCGCTCGGCTTCACGTCGTTCAAGCAGTACGTGGAGAGCCGGAAGGACGAACACGACCCGAAGGCCCCGTACCAGTTCGTGCCGCACGTCATCGAGCCGGCCGCGGGTGCGGACCGGGCGACGCTGGCGTTCATCTGTGAGGCGTACCACGAGGACGAGGCCCCGGACGACAAGGGGAAGATGCAGACCCGCGTGGTCCTCAAGTTCCACCCCCGCCTTCACCGGGGCGAGGCGGG